>JAOUMT010000098.1 GCA_029881355.1 Acidimicrobiia bacterium
TGGAGCGGGGGACCGGCGACCGGCTGGGGGTCTCCATCCGCCCCCGAGAACATGAAGGCGCTGACGGCCACTGCTGCGACCGCAACGACGGCGAGAACCGGAACCCATCGTTTGTTGGGTTCCGGGACCCTGGTGGGGGCTGGCTGAGTGCTTGTTGACATGACACGCTCCATTCGGCGTAGGGACGACGGGGTCGTCGGTGGTTCGGTCGGAGTCCCGGAGTGCATCGGATCGAGGCGGTTGATGCGATGGCGCAGTTCGTCGTTCACGATGGATACTCTCCGTTCTTCTTAGCCCCTTTATGTCCGGCATCGGCAGGATTCTGTCCACCCATGAGTCGGCCCAACTTCTTTTTGGCTTTGGAGAGCCGAAGACTGACCGCGTTGGCCGTGGTTCCCAACACGATGGCGATCTCCCTCGCTTCCAGACCTTCCCAGGCCCACAATCGAAGAATCTCGCGGTCTGGTTCGGAAAGCCGGGCGAAAGCACCTGCCAAATCCGGGTAGTCTTCGAGATCTGCTTCTTCGTGAACTTCGGGTGGCGTGGGCTCCCTGGTCAGCCGATCGAGCAGGCGAATCCGTCGTTGCCGGCTTCTGCGCCGGTTGGCCAGCGTGCGGCGCGCCACGCCGTAGCACCACGGCAGGTAGTCATTCTGGCCCAGAGCGGGCAGCTTCTGCCACAGAACGAGGAGTACATCGTCGAGGGCTTCTTCCGCGTCGTCGAACGTCGTTCTGCGACGTAAATACCTTTGCAAGGGCTCATACGCAGCCCGATAGATAGCTTCGAACTGCTGTCGTCGTTCCGCATCAGCGAGGTCCGGCCCCGACTCGGACGGAGTCCTGGTAAGGGGATGAATCGGTTGCATAGGCCCTCCTCAAGCGCGACACGATCGAGCTTGTCGGATGGGACGTACCGATGCGGCCGTCGGTTCCCGCTAGATGATGGCCGACTCGATGAACGGTTCGTTACGCACGATCCGGTCATAGCCAAGTGGGGTCAGATCGAGTGACCGGTACTCACCGTATGCGATGAGTTCGCTGATGCCGCGTCCGACCGCCGGGGATTGCTGGAGACCGTGGCCGGAGAAACCGTTGGCGAACATGAGGTTGGGGAGTGAACTGGCCGGGCCGATGACCAGGTTGTGATCGAGCACGTTGTAGGCGTATTGTCCGCCCCAGGACGCCATCACGGCGATACGCTCGAATTGGGGGACATACGTCGCCAGAACGGGCCAGATGATTTCCTCGAACTCGTTGTGGCGGGCGGCAAGATCGTCATAGTCGACCGGTCGATCATCGACGGGAACACCACCCGTGACGTAGTGCTGGCGTTCCCTCCTGAAGTGGACACCTTCCGGGGTCACCGTGAGCGGCACGTTCTCTTCAATGGGTTGCCGGCAATCGAACACGAACGTCGTTCGGGATCGCGGTTCGATCGGTAGCGGAAGTCCTGCCATGTCTGCGACGAGTTTTGCTCGAGTTCCTGCTGCGTTCACGACGTATCCGCACGACACGACGTCGCCCGAGGCCAGCCGTACGGCGGTGATGCGGTCGCCAACCCGATCGAGTCCCACGACCCGGTCAGCAAGATACGCGACGCCGTTGTGTCTGGCTCGTCGGCGGAATCCCAGGAGGAGTGCCCAGCCGTCGATCGAACCTTCACGTTTGCTACCGAAGCGCGATCCCAACAGACTCTCGGTACTCATATACGGAAACTGACGTTGCGTCTCGTCAGGGGTCAGCATGCGGACGTCCGCACCCGCCGCCAACTGCACGAGGTGCTCTGCGTGCAGTTGAGCCATCCCCTCCTGACTGGTGGCGAGGAACAAATATCCGGTCCCGCGGAAGTTCAAGTCCGGGACGTCACCGTCCACGACGACCCGTTCCTCGAACTCGGTGAGAAACTCAAGCCCAAACTGGCTGATTTTGATATTGAGGGGGTTCGAGAACTGTTCGCGGAAACTGTTCCCCGACCTTGTGCTCTGGGCGTTCTCATAGGTCGGGTCCGGTTCCACGACCAGGATCGACCCGTCGAAGTCAGGATTCTCGCTCAAGAAATAGGCGATCGAACTCCCCATCAACGCTCCACCCACTATGACGACGTCATATGACTCCTGCACGCCCCGTCACATCTCCTTAAAGATCTTCGATCCGGGGAAAGCCGGAGGGGGGCATGATGTCGACCGTGGCGGAACGTTGCTGAGCCGTCATCCCGCCGTCAACTTTGAGGACGTCACCGGTGATGTACGAGGCATCATCGGATGCCAGGAAGAGGGCCGCGCCCGTCATGTCATACGGTTCGCCGATTCGACCCAGTGGAACGTTCTCCCCGCGGAATACCCGGTCTTCGATCGGTAGCCCGCTCGTGTCGATGGAGCCGGGCATGAGGGCGTTTACCCGAATATTGTACGGACCAAGGTCGAGCGCCATTGCCCGGGTAAGCGCTTCGATCCCGCCCTTCGTGGCATCGTAAGCAGTAAACGAACGGTGAGACTGCGTGGCGCCACCCGAGCTCATGTTGATGATCGACCCACCGCCGGCTTTTGCCATGATCCGGGCCGCCCGATGAGAACAGAGGAAGTGACCGGTGAGGTTGACGTCGATAATGCGCCGCCACCACGCCTCGTCCGCTTCAAAGAAATGGAGCATGGGGCCGACGAGCCCGGCATTGTTGACGAGCACGTCGATCCGGTTGTGCTCCTCCATGAGGGCGGCAAACATGTCTGCCACCTCGTCTCCGTCGGAAACGTCGGCGCGGATTGCCATCGCCGAACCTCCCAGTGACCCGATGTGATCAGCTACCTCAAGCGCTTTGGCGGCGACTACGTCATTGACGACGACTTTTGCCCCAATGCCGCCAAACCGCTCCGCGATAGCCCTCCCGATGCCGGAACCGGCCCCGGTCACGAGGACTATCTTTCCATCCAATGATTCATACATAGCCGTCTCATTCCAATCTGAGTCTTTGGAGATTCTCGCACACGGGTCAATCTGCAGCCGCTCTGGAGTGAACCATTTGCCAACCAGCCTCGTCCAATCATCAACATGACCTCTTCGAGAATTACAATCGGTCTGATCGTTCTGGTGACAAGCTGCTCCACGGGTGGGGAGCCTGCTCCGACCGGGACCGTGAAAGGTCTCGTCTCGGCAGGTCCTACCTGTCCAGTCGAGGTCGCTGGAGCTCCGACCTGCGCTCCCGTACCGGTGGCGGGATCTGTCGAGTTCCTGGCCAGCGACGACGTCGTTGCCTCGACGGTGATTGACGGCGATGGCCGCTTCGTGTCGACGCTGGAAGTTGGCGACTACACCCTGCATGTCAACGTTGGTGAAGCACCGTTTCCTTTGTGTCAGGATCAGCAGGTCACGGTCATCGACTCCGAAGCCGTGACCGTCAACGTGGATTGCGACACCGGCATCCGCGGACCCGGCTCCTGACCAGCGGCCGGCGGGCTCAAAGGTCCAGGGCTTCGACGATCTGCTGCACGCACTCGCCGAGCGGCCTCGTTGTGTCTACCCGGATTTCAGGGCGTTCTGGCCGCTCATAGGGTGCCGAAACTCCACTGAATTCTGGAATCTCGCCGGCTCGCGCTTTTGCGTAGAGGCCTTTCACATCCCGTGATTCACATAGTTCGAGGGGCGTGTCGACGAACACTTCGACGAAACGACCCTCGGGGTGTATCGCCCTGACCGCGTCTCGATCGGCCGAGTACGGCGAGATGAAGGCGGTTATGACAACGAGTCCTGCGTCTTGAATGAGCCGACATACCTCACCCACACGGCGAATGTTTTCCGTCCGGTCTGCCGCAGAAAAACCCAAGTCCCGGTTCAGTCCGAAGCGAATGTTGTCTCCGTCGAGAACGTATGCTGCCACCCCTCGATCGATCAGGGAGCGTTCGACGGCGTAGGCGAGGGTCGATTTGCCAGATCCCGACAACCCGGTGAACCAGACGGTGCACGAACGATGACCAAACAAAGTCGCCCGATCGTCGGGTGTCACCTGACCATGGCTCCTGACAATGTTGGCCGAGACCGGACGGTCATCCACGCAAGAATCCTCTTTCTCCGAGAATCCGCAGGATCTCGCTCACACATTCGCTGACGCTCTGCTCCGAAGTGTCGAGACGCAAGTCCATATCCGTTGGACGTTCGTAGGTGGCCGACACTCCGGGAAAATGCTGGATCTCGCCTCGATCAGCAGCCTCGTACAACCCGTTGGGATCGCGCTGGCGGCAGACTTCAACCGGAGTGTCCAGGAACACCTCGATGTAGCGGGCCGGGCCGATGAGTTCGCGGGCTCTGCTCCGAACTTCTGCGTTGGGCGCCACCAGGGCCGCTATCGCAACCAGACCCTGGTTGTTGACCAGGCGGGCGACTTCTGATACCCGTCGCAGGTTTTCCGAGCGATCCTCTGCACTGAAACCAAGGTCCCGACTTATCCCCATCCGGACGTTTTCTCCATCGAGGCGAATGGATACCTTGCCCCGATCGAACAGCTCTCGTTCCAGGGCAGTGGCGATGGTCGACTTGCCGGCGGCGGTGAGTCCGGTGAGTAGCACGGTGCAGGGCTGTTGGCCGTAACGAATGGCGCGTTCGGCATCCTCTATCCCAGAAATGTGCCTGACCAGGCCGGCCTCGGGAGTCCGGTCCCAAGCCGAAGCAGCTCCAGTGATCATCCCTGCTCCGACCGTCGCGTTGGTGAGGCGATCGACGAGGATGAACGACCCGGTCTGACGGCTTTCTGCGTATGGGTCGAACAACAGCTCACGATCGGATCTGATCGAACACAGCGCGATGTCATTGAGCCCTAGTTCCGAGGCCTGCTCACGTTCGAGGGTATTGATATCAACTCGATGGCGAATCGCAGCCACCGTCGCATTGCTGAAGCCGTTCGTCGATTGCAGCAGATACTGCTGGCCAGTTTTCAGGGTGGCGTCGGCCATCCAGACAATCATGGCGTCGACGTCATGGGCCTTGAGGGGGGGCTGGCCGACTTTTACAAGCAGGTCGCCCCGGCTTATGTCGATTTCGTCGGTGAGCGTTACCGTTACGGCCCGGCCCGGCCCGGCGACATCAAGGTCACCGTCAAAGCTGACGATCCGTTCGACCGTGGATCCAACTCCCGAAGGAAGCGAGATGACCGGGTCTCCCGGCCGCAGGACCCCCGACGCGATGGTCCCGGCGAAGCCCCGAAAGTCGAGGTTAGGTCGCAGGACCAGTTGGACCGGCATGCGGAACCGGTCGAAATCGATTCCACTGGCCACATTCACCGTTTCGAGATGCTCCATGAGTGGCGGCCCGCTGAACCAAGCAAGTGATGAGCCTCGGTCTACGACATTGTCGCCAAGCAGGGCCGACATGGGGAGGAAGTAGGGGTTCCCGATGTCCAACCCCTTGGCGAACTCGAGATAGGCATCCCGAATCTCGTTGAAACGGTCCTCGGACCAGTCGACAAGATCCATCTTGTTGATGGCAACCACCACGTTGCGAATACCGAGCAGGCTGGCGATGTAGCTGTGACGTTTGGTCTGGGGGAGTACCCCCCGACGAGCGTCGATCAGGATGATCGCCAACTGACAGGTCGACGCCCCGGTGACCATGTTGCGGGTGTACTGCTCATGGCCGGGAGTGTCGGCGATAATGAACTTTCGACGGGCCGTCGAAAAGTAACGGTACGCGACATCGATGGTGATGCCCTGCTCGCGCTCCGCCTTGAGGCCGTCCATCAGCAGCGCCAGATCCACCTCGTCGCCGGCCGATCCCATTGTCGTCGAGTCGACCTGCAACGTCGCGAGCTGATCTTCGTAGATCATCTTCGAGTCGTGGAGGAGCCGACCGATCAGGGTCGATTTCCCGTCATCGACGCTGCCGCAGGTGAGAAAACGAAGGAGGTCTTTGTTTTCGTGTTCGGCGAGGTAAGCCTCAATGTCGGTGGCGATGAGGTCAGACTGGTGGCTCATTAGAAGTAGCCCTCCCGCTTCTTTTCCTCCATGGATCCCGACTGGTCGTAGTCGATCACCCGCCCTTCTCGTTCCGACCGCGTCGCCAACAGCATCTCTTGAATGATCGCCGGAAGTGTGTCGGCAGTAGATTCGACCGCTCCGGAGAGGGGATAGCATCCGAGGGTCCGAAATCGAACTGATCGCATTTCAGGCGCTTCGCCATCAGCGAACTGGAATCGATCATCGTCAACCATGATGATGACGCCATCACGGTCCACCACCGGCCGCATCGCGGAGTAATAGAGCGGCACGATGGGAATTTCCTCGAGATGAATGTACTGCCAGACGTCGAGTTCGGTCCAGTTGCTGATCGGGAATACCCGGATGCTCTCGCCTTTGTGGACCCGACCGTTGTAAAGGCTCCACAGTTCGGGGCGTTGGTTCTTGGGATCCCACCGGTGATGCTGGTCGCGAAAGCTGAATACGCGTTCTTTGGCTCGCGACTTCTCTTCGTCACGTCTGGCCCCCCCGAACGCGGCGTCATAGCCGCCGGCGGCCAACGCCTGCTTGAGGGCTTGTGTCTTCATGATGTCGGTGTAGTTCTTCGAGCCGTGATCAAATGGGTTGATCCCTTGTGCAACGCCCTCCTGGTTGGTGTGCACAACCAGGTCGAACCCAATCTCATCGGCCATACGGTTGCGGAACGTGATCATCTCGCGGAACTTCCACGTGGTGTCGATGTGCATAAGCGGAAACGGGATCTTTCCCGGAAAAAACGCCTTGCGAGCCAGGTGCAGCAGCACCGACGAGTCCTTGCCGATCGAATACAGCATGACGGGTTTCTCAAATTGCGCGGCGACTTCGCGAATGATGTGGATGCTCTCGGATTCGAGCTGCTGGAGGTGGGTCATCCGGAGTTCCGGCGTCGTCAGGAGTTCGGACATGTCGACTCCCATCTAGGCGATTCGACCTGGCACTCCGCGGTCATTGTTGCGCTGTTGTATGGCATCCGTAGGTAATCCCCCTGAAGAATCGCCACATCCTACGTGACAGCGTGCCGTTTGAACACTTGGCGAGCGCCGGATACTGCGAGCGATTCCCTACAGAGCCTCTTGTTCGGCCCCCAGGTAGGGATCCCACTCGATGATCGGTGGGGGAATGAACCCATCCCCCTGATAGGCCCGCCCGAGCATTGCGTGGAACTTGGCCAACGACGACTCCCAGCTGCTGAGCGGTCCAGGCCGAAAACCTCGGTTGCCGGTAGCCCGCTGAACCCCCTCGCAGGCCGTCCAATCCTCACGGTTGGTGGCGTCCCAAAACTCGATCGCGTAGCTGGGATCAAAGTCCGGTCGGCTGACCGATTCCGGTGCGAACAGCCACGCACATTCGACATGGGTCCGTCCCGGGGTCAGCGCCCGCATTCGATGGGTCATGATGTAGTCGGGGTGGGCACTCACGAAGAGATTCGGCATCACCAGCAAGTAAAGAACCTCCCGGGCAAGCATTGGATCGAGATTCCGGAACGGCACGGCTCCCGATTTGCCGCTGAACGACATCGTTTCGGCATGTGACTTGAGATCCATGGTTCCCCCGCACCACATGCCGTCCGAATGGAGGGTTCGTCCGCTGCTCGGAGGGGTCACCTCACATAACGCCGGATGAATGGTCGTGCAGTGGTAACACTCCAGGTAGTTCTCGGCGATCAGTTTCCAGTTGGCGGCGATCTCATACTCGTGAGTCGCGACCGTGATGAGGCGGTCAGGCTCGTAGCTCGAGATCACGTCGCCGAGTGAACCCATCGTTTCGCCGAGCGTCTGTCCGGACCCCGAACTGTTGGCGAAGAGCCAGCCGTGCCAGTCGTCGACACGAAACCCGTCAAGTGACCAATCGGCCTCGTCGAACTGGGGGCTCTGGGTCAGCGTGGGCGCCGTCCGTAGCGTTCCATCGAGGCGGTAGGCCCACGAGTGGTAAGGGCATCTGATCTGGCGGGCGTCTATCGCCTCGCCCACCGCAAGGAGTTCATGCCCCCGGTGGCGGCACACGTTCGAAAACCCGGCTACGGCACCCTCGGAAGACCGCGACAAAAGAACTGTTTCGGTTCCGAACTCAATGGCTCGCAGTTGACCAGGCGACAACAGATCGTCGGTACGGCCCAAACACACCCAACCACCGTCGAACAGTTGAACCTGTTCCCAGGCAAAAACCTCGGCCGAGGCGTACGCCAACGACGGGAGCGTGCGATTGCTGCCATCGGTCTTGAGAATCGCTTCTACGGCGTCGGCCGGCAACGGTGCTGGAATCACAGCCCCACACTACGCGACTTTGGCGGTATTTCTACAAGATTTGTCAGGGCAGGTTCTGGCCATCACCGCTAGCCTCGCGTCATGTCTGGTGGCGCGATCAAGCTCGTCAATCTATCGAAGCGGTTTGGCGACATCGTTGCGGTTGACGGAATAGATTTGGAGGTCGAACCCGGCGAGTTCTTCTCCCTGCTAGGTCCCTCGGGCTGCGGAAAGACGACCACGTTGCGGATGGTTGCCGGATTTGAACGCCCGACTACAGGAGAAATCCAACTCGACGGATTCGACATGGCCGAAATCCCTCCGCACAAACGGCCCGTCTCGACAGTCTTCCAAAGCTACGCCTTGTTTCCACATATGTCGGTAGGTGACAACGTCGCATTCGGTCTCCGCTACACCGACGTCCCAAAGAGTGAGGTCCCTCAGAAGGTCGGCGCAGCACTTGAGTTGGTTCGCCTGGGTGGACTTGATAAACGGAAGCCGACTCAGTTGTCCGGTGGTCAGCAACAGCGGGTCGCTCTCGCCCGATCGCTCGTATTGAACCCCTCGGTCCTGCTACTCGACGAACCCCTCGGTGCCCTCGACGCCAAGCTGCGCAAAGCGCTCCAGGTCGAACTAAAGGCGCTCCAAGAGCAGGTGGGCATCACGTTCATCTACGTGACACATGACCAGGAAGAAGCCCTGACCATGTCAGATCGGCTGGCCGTGATGAATCACGGAAAGATCGAACAACTGGGATCACCCGCCGATGTCTACGAACGTCCTGCGAGCACGTACATCGCCGACTTCTTGGGGCTGTCCAACCTGCTGCACGGAACCATTTCATCGAAGGACCAGGCCTCGTGTGTCGTGACCGTGGGCGGCCAGCCGCTGACAGCCAGTGCCGGCATGGTCGATGGTGGCGGCGAGGTCAGCGTCTGTATCCGACCGGAACGGATTCGCCTCGACGGAGATGAAACCAACAACCTTCATGGGACGATCGACCGGGTGGTGTATCTCGGCTCGGTCCTCCAGGTACTTGTCGACGTTCCGGGACTCGGTGAGATCCAGGCGTCAGTGCCCAACGACGGTCACTCGGTATCGTTCAAACGAGGTGATCCGTTGACGCTCGGTGTACCCCCTGATGCAGTGTGGGTCGTTCCCCGAAATCGTACGACTGATCCGATCGAGGCCGGATTCGCCAGCTAGATCTCGAAGTTGGCCACTGCCCGCACGGCGGACTCCGAGCCCCCATCGCGGCGGTTGTATCGCCGAGTTGCCCAACCGGCCGAGCCAACGGCGAGCA
This sequence comes from Acidimicrobiia bacterium, assembly GCA_029881355.1. GTDB lineage: Bacteria > Actinomycetota > Acidimicrobiia > Spongiisociales > JAENVV01 > JAENVV01. The sequence goes on from JAOUMT010000098.1 coordinate 9,524, forward strand.
TGGTGGTTACGAGCAGAAGAGTTGCCAATGCGTTCAGTGACGGGGGAGGGGCCAACCGAGCGCCCGAATACAACCGCACAGGGATCGTGATCGAAGAGGCCCCGCCGGCCAGGAATTGGCTAATCACGAAGTCGTCGATGGACAGAGCAAATACGATTGCGAACGATGCAACGATGGCCGGGGCGAGCATGGGCAAGAGCACCCTCCGCATGGCCTCGAAAGGTGAGGCACCCAGATCCATCGCTGCTTCCTCGTAGTCACGGCCGATCGCGAACAAGCGTCCACGGACGATGATCACCACGAATGATATGGAGAAGGTGACGTGCCCGAGAAATTGCGCCCAGGTTCCGAATGTAACAAAGTCGTACAGGTTCGCGAACACGAGAAATAGCGCGACGCCCATCACAATCTCTGGGGTAACGAGCGGGATGAGCATGAGGAAGCTGGCGGCCTTGACCCCTCGCCCTCGCCAGCGTGCCAGACCGATCGCTAGAGCTATGCCGATCGGGGCCGCAACGAGCATCGTGAGCGCCGCCAGCCGCAAGCTCTGAATGAGTGCCAGCAGCAAGGAATCGTCTCTCAAAACCGACCCGGCGTCGTAGAGGTACCAACGCAACGAAAATCCCTGCCAGGTACTCCGAGAACGGCCGGCATTGAAGGAAAACTGAATGGCAATCAGTACCGGGATCAGCGACCAGGCGATGTAGATCAGCGTGGCGATCCTGAGGAATCGGGGCTTGCCCCACGGGTTGGCGAGTCGAGACTTGATCGTCATTCTCGAGCCTGTTGGGTGACGCGCGAGATGTTGACGAGGTAGTAGACCATCAGAATCGCCACGAACGCCATGAGAACGAGTGTCAGCGCGGCCCCCTGACCGCCCTGACTCGTCGTTTGATTGATGAACTGATCGATCTGATTACCGATCATGCGAGTACGTGGCGAACCCGACAACAGATTTGGGGTGTAATAGTCTCCGAACATCGGAAGCATGATGATGACCAACCCGGCCAGCACTCCCTGCTTGGACATCGGAGCCGTGACCCGTAGAAAAGCCTGCCTCGGGCTGGCCCCCAGATCCTTGGCCGCCTCGATCACCTGCGTGTCGATGCGGTCCAACGCTGCGTACAAGGGCAGGATGAAGTACGGAATGTAGCCGTAGACCAAGCCCAGG
>JAOUMT010000286.1 GCA_029881355.1 Acidimicrobiia bacterium
GCGGCTTTAAGCTTGCGTACCTCCTCGGCCATTTCGGCTGCATCGATCGGGGCAGAATCGGGGGGATCGACCCGCTTCTGTGCTGGAATCAGTTTGATGCCCTCGTTATCCCAGTTCGGAGCCTGATCCTCTGGCGGGCCTACCACCTTCACCGACGCGGCGTACGTCGGAGCGGGCGGCACGGCCTCAAGCTCTTCTCGTTTCCGTTTCAAATCATCTTCGAGACGGGCAACAGCCACCTGCACCGAATCGAGTTCGGTGAGCAATTCAACGCGACGGACCTCAAGCGATCGAGCTCGCTCCTGGGCAGCGTCGGCCTGAGTTCTCGCCTGTTCCACGATCTCGTCGTGACGAGCGCGGGCGTCCACGAGGAGCCGTTCTGACTCCATTCTGGCAAGCCGCATCATCTCTTCGGACTCGCGACGTGCGTTTGATTGAATGCGGTGGGCGTCGCGTTCGGCTTTCCCGACGATCGCCAGAGCTTCCCGTGCCGAACCTTCCAAAGCGGCCTTGGATTCATCCTGGGATTGGTTGATGAGCGTTTCTGCGGCTATCCAGGCGTCGCGGCGAAGATTCTCGGCCGCTTCCGTCGCTTCTCGTCGCGATTGCTCGATTTCCTTCTGAGCGGAATCCCTCCAGGCAGTGACTTCGCTCGTGGCTCGATTCCGGAGCGTGTCGGCGGCCTGATGGGCCGCTTCGAGGATGTGACGGAGTTCGTCGGCGAAGGAGTTGAAATCAATCGACGTCTCCCCCATCTGCTCAAGACGGGACAGTAAGGCATCCTTTTCCCGCATGAGTTCCGTGATTCGGGCCGATTGACTGGTGACGTAGTCGTTCACCTGACTTGGGTCGAACCCTCGGAGTTTGGTCGAAAAAGACGGCGCATCGTCAGAACCGGTGGTCATGGGCGCCACGATACCGCGCCCGGTGTTCATATTTGGCGCTTTCAGAGCGAAATCAGGACTCTTCGCCTGTCATGTAGGCCAAAGCGTCGAGATAGGTCTCGACCCGAACCAGCTCGATGCCGACGTCGAAGCCCTCGAGTTCATCCCAATTGTCGGCTGGCACGAACATGACGTCGGCGCCCGCCACCTCTGCGGCGACGACTTTCTGCCGGATGCCGCCGATTGGGCCCACATTCCCATCAAGGTCGATGGTGCCGGTGCCGGCGACTACCCGTCCGGCTGCCAGATCATCCTCTGAGAGAAGATCGATCAAGGTCAACGTATACATCAGCCCTGCCGACGGGCCACCCACGTTGGTGGTGTCGATCTCGATATCGATCGGCGATGTGTAGGCCCAGTTGTGCGTCGTCGCAAGGAATCCGACCATCGGGCGATCAGGGTCTGTCACGTGTTGAATGAGCGTGGCGGTCAAAGACACCGGTTCGCCATCGCGAAGCACGTCAAGCACGACCTCGTCACCGACTGACCGCTGAGAAATCAACGACGTCAACTCACTAGCTGTCGTGACCGGCGTGCCATCAATGACGATGATGATGTCGTCCGGCATCAGGATTCCTTCGACGGGCGAGCCCTCCGTGAGCCCGGCCACGAGGACGCCATCGCCAGTTACTGTGACGTCGTAGCCAAGATGGTTGAGGGCGACAAAGACCGAGTTCGTCTTGGATTCCTCCATCGACTGGCGATTTCTGGCCCGGTACTGTTCGTCGGTCTGGCCGACGGGCCGCACCGCCTCGCGCGGGATGATGTCGACCGAACGGTCGAACTGAGCGAGGCCGTATTCGATGACCGACACCGGCGATAGCGAGATCGTCAGCATGTAGAACTCGCCGTCGATCGGATCCGGGCTGGACATGGTCACCAGATCATCGATTTCATACGCCGGGCCCGGCGAGAACGAGTAGTACGGCAAAGTCACCGAAGCGCCCACCCCGATGAGGATCGCCAGGATCACAATGAATACCGCCAGGACGACCGGCCAACGGGCGGGACGTTCGGGTGTTTGGGCGTCAACCGCCGGCGGCGTCAGGGTGTCCATCAGATATATGGTACCGGGCAATCCACGTTATCTCTGCTTTCGATGACGTCCCGAGATGTCGTCGCGCCACCGAAAGCGACCCACCCGTGTGGCGAATCGTTATGATCATGGCCATGCGACCCGAACTCATCATGCTCGACGAAAAACGCGAAGGCGATCTGCTCACCGTCGAGGCGGTTCTCATCCGCAACAACGAGGAATTCCGGGGCAAGGCCACGGGGCCCGCCGACGAATCAGGACACCTCGACATCATCTGCAGGGCGACTCTCGATGCAGCCAAGATTGCCAGCGACCGCCAACTCGACGTCGATTTCGCCGGCCTGGCCATCACAGACGTCCAATCGAAACCCATCGCGCTGGCCTTGGTACGGGTGGACGGTGGCGAAAACGTCTACGTCGGTACCGCCCGGGTGAAATCTGACGGCGTGACCAAGGCCGTCTCCCGGGCCATCATGGACGCCATCAATCGGCCGCTATTCGGCTAACTGGTTTCTCCCACCCCCTAGTCGAGTGTGCATCCAGGCTCGATATAACGAACCGTAAGCACACTCGACTCGGCGAAGAGTGCCTAACTGGAACGAATGTGCATCCAGGCTCGATATAACGAACCGTAAGCACACTCGACTGGGAGGGGGTGGGCAAAACAAAGGACCCGGCCGGAGCCGGGCCCTTTTCATTGCGAGAGAATCGAACTAGCGCAGTTCGACGCTGGCGCCGGCAGCCTCGAGGGTCGCCTTGGCCTTCTCGGCATCTTCCTTGCTGGCGCCTTCGAGCACC
>JAOUMT010000287.1 GCA_029881355.1 Acidimicrobiia bacterium
CCTCAACTGAACAAGGCTGAGTCGGGAGCCTCGATGATCGGTAGCAGCCGGGAATCCTCCAACGCTGCCTGGCGATGGCCGATGCCAGCCAGGTACCCGGGGTCGGTAGCCATGCTGAGGAACGCTTCGAGGCTCCTATGGCGCACCACCATGGCCAGATCCCAGGTCTCGTCGGCCGGTCCAATGAGGAACGCTTCGAGGCTCCTATGGCGCACCACCATCGCCAGATCCCAGGTCTCGTCAGCCGGTCCGATGAGGAACGGCTGAGCCTCGCCTGCAAGAACCACCGATCCGCCTAGTGCCTCAAGGTAGGGCAGCGTGTGGCGGCTGTAGATGGCGTAAGCATGTTTGCCGGAGACTTGCGTATCCGGAGCGAGGCTCGGATGCGCTGAATAATCGGCGATATGTCTGAAACGAAGCAAATTGAGCATCGAGATTGGACCCTGGATTCCCCTGGTGAAGAGGGCTCGTCCCTGCTGCTCCGTCGGATCTATGTAGCGTCTGGCCGTAGTATCTGGCGAGTCGTGCATAGGGCGAACCCTAACTGCCGGGAGGATGATGTCTGATCTCGTATACGTCGCCGGTCCACTCTTCGACGAAGGAGAGCGCTGGTGGCTCGAACGCGTTGAGGAGGTAGTGGCAGCCGCAGGGTTTTCGACGTTTCTGCCCCATCGCGACAATCCATCCAAAACCGCAAGCAACGTTGAGGAAATCTTTCGATCGAACCGCGCCAATCTCGACTCGTGCGCATTCGTTGTCGCCAGTCTCAACGGGCTCACCACCGACGACGGTACTGCCTGGGAGATCGGCTACGCCCACGCCCGTGGTCGGCCAATCATCGGTATTCACACCGACTGGCGCTCCCGCTTTCCGGACGAAGTCGTGAATCTGATGATTGAGCGATCCCTTGCGCATCTCGTGCACTCGCTCGCCGAACTCAGTCAGCGCCTGCTCGACTTGCGTCTCTAGGGAGCGGCGCCGATCCAATCGGTGTTGGACAGCGCTTCTTCGTCGATCCAGGCGCCGATCGTTTGGGTGCGGGGGCCGAAATCTGCGTCTTCGAACTCTGTCCCGGTCGGAACGTCGAGCCGGAGAGCACTGGCCACCAACTTCGTTGTAGATTCTCACTTCAAAGGTGCCGTCAAGCGCACTTGGTGGGCGGATTGCAGCCTTGGGTTACGCCGGCGGCGGTGAGAATTCGATATTCGCCTCATGGAGGTTGCCGTTGTCGTCCACAACGTATCGGTCGTGTGGGCGCCGACTTCACCCCGGTTGACGTGCGTGACGACGACAATCATCGAAAGAACCAGCGCCAGTGATCCGCGTGTTAGTTCTGTCCGCATGATGTCCCATTAGTCGTGTTCTTGATCGCATGGCTGGGCGGCCCATGGCGGGTCCTGGCTCTACTACGAGACCGGGGTGCGAGCTAACTCGCACCCCGGACGTCGCACAACTGTGGGTTGGCCCAACCCCTGCCCTGGTGGGAGAACCTGAGATAGCCAGAACCGGCTACTCGCCAATCCAGCCGGTATTGGACATTGCGACTTCATCAATCCAGGCGACAACGGTCTGCGAACGAGCACCGAAGTCGGCGTCCTCGAACTCAGTCTTCGTGTACGCCAACGGGCCCGTGATGGTTCCGCCATCCAGCAGCGTCCCGGCATCGTTGTACAGTCGCACCTCGAAGTGTCCATCTCCCGCATCGAGTTTGGTTTCGGTCGTTGCATGCCACTCGATCCGGTACCAGGTGTTGACGGCCAACTTGGTTGCCAACAATAGGTTGGTCTCAGCCCCGGTTGGGCCGACCGCCCCACCGGCTTTGATGGTGATCTGTCCTGCCGATCCGGCAGCGACGGCTCCAGTCAGGGTGATCGAATGGGAGTTCGAATCGCCATTCTCGAATCCGCCAACCACATCGACAATTCGTGTGCCGTCGGGGTCGGGAATCCCGGCGTACCGGAAGTACAGTCGGCCGTAGAGATCGTGGCCCTGGTTGAAGTCGTTGACCCTCAAGTACGATGCAGGGTCCTCGTCCATCCGGTCGAACTTCGCCGAAAGTGGACCTTCGAACGACACCGTACCGTCGTAACGAGGAGCACCTGGGTCAAGCAGCGGGATCACGCCCGACCAGGCGTTTGGATTTGCTGATCCGGCCGGGGTGATGATCGCCCCGGCGGTACCCGAATCAAATCCATTCGCGAACGTGTACGGGAGGTTCACCGAAGGTGCCTCACCGTATGCGTTGTAGTGGGCGCCGTTCGACACAACGAGCCGGAATTCGTATTGGTCGTTCTGTGAACTCGGAGCGAGAAGCTTGACAGAAAACACAAATTCAGTTTCGCGATCAGGAGCGAGAGTTATGCCGCTCCCGGTCGAACCGTCCGCTTCGTCAACCTTTCCAGCAACAAACGCAAGCGGGCCGGCCAGGCGCTCGGTCGTGGCCTGGCCGTCGGTCAGCGGACCCGTCGGGGCCGCTTGTACGCGCTCGGATGAAGCGGTGACGTCAGTCCACACCGACCATACCGGGCCAGGCAACTTCGCCCCGATGTACCGGTACTGGAGCTTGGGAGCAACCGTCAATGAAGCCGTCCCTGTGTTGGACATGCCGAACCGGAGCGAGAACGGAGTATCAAGCGCAACCACCCCCGGAGTGTTGACTGGAGCTGCAGGAGTGGCGCCAGCTTCCGTCCCCGAATTGAAGATCTGGAAGGAGGTCTGCGAGATAATCGCGCTCGTCGCCACCGTCGTTGGCGGCGTC
>JAOUMT010000099.1 GCA_029881355.1 Acidimicrobiia bacterium
AACCTGGCGACCCTTCCTTGTATCCGACCGAAGCACCAGAGGTTCAACCGTGATCGTGGCGGCGGGCGTGGTTGTTGCCATCGCTGCAGCTATCAGGTCGAGTTGGTCGCCTTGAGGTGAGTCGATGCTGTCGAGCATCCATCCGCTCGGTGAGCGGACCCGGAACAACCGATGGGGGCTGACCGTCGCCTACTACCTGGCGGGCGGACTCATGGGGGGACTCGTGCTCGGCGCCGTCGCCGGTGGTATCGGCTGGTTGGGCTTGGCTTGGTGGGATCCGACGCCGACCGGTCGAGCGATGGCAATCCCAGCCATCCTGGCCATTGCCCTCGTCTGGGACCTTTCGGGATTCGCCATCCCCACGATTCACCGCCAGGTGAACGAAGACTGGCTGTCGATGTATCGGAGTTGGGTATATGGAGGCGGCTTCGGCTTTCAGCTTGGCCTCGGCGTTGTCACCATTGTCACGACCACTGCGGTCTACGCAATGATCGCCCTTGCCATCTTGTCGGCTCAACCGCTGAGCGGGGCAGTGATCGGCGGGGCCTTTGGCCTGGTGCGTGGACTACCGATACTTACGGTCGGTCGGGTTGTCTCGGGGGAAACGCTCCGCACCTATCATCGACGCATGCAATCGTACGCACCGCGGGCAGACTGGCTCGTCCGTTTTGCCGTCACCGCGACAGGGCTCATCGTCATCGGTGGCTCGTTGTGACCCAGATCAGCGATCGCGGCATCACCGTCGACCTACCGCCCGGGTGGGAGGCCGATTTCTACCGCCGGAGCGCTGCCTCTGCGCCACTCGCCGAAGGTCATGCCCCCGAAGTCACCACCACCGTCGCCCATTTCGCCAACTGGCCATTACCAAATGAGCGGGGCGATTTCGGCGGAGGGGCCGTTGAACTCATGCGGCTGGACGACATCCTGATTGTGCTTTTCGAATACGGGGAGGCCGAGCGAGGTACCGCTCTCTTCTCAAGCACCACCGTCCCGTGGCCGCTGCGGGCGTCGGACTTCGATGCGAACCGGCTGCAACGGCCGCTCCCCGGCCAGGCCGGGTTGCAACAGTTCTTTTCGTCGAAGAGCGGCCGCCCATATTGTTTGTTCGTCGTTCTGGGGTCAGGACGCGACGCCGAGGCCCTCGTCGCGCAAGCCAACCAGGTGCTGAGCACCCTCAGCTTGCCATGAGTCGCCGAGTCGCCCTCCTGATGGTGCTGATCGCGGCGCTGGTTCTACCGGCCACGCCTGCGCTGGCCGAGCACATTCCCCCCAATGGGTACTTCACCGACGACGACGGCACCGTCCACGAGGCAAACATCAACGCGTTGCGGGCCGCGGGCATTACGACGGGATGCAACCCCCCGGACAACACCCGGTTCTGCCCGTTCAACAATGTGACCCGGGCCGAAATGGCCACGTTTCTGGTCAGAGCGCTCGACCTACCGTCTACGAGCGCCGACTATTTCGACGATGACAACGGCAACATCCACGAATCGGCAATCAACTCACTACGCGCCTCAGGCATAACAACCGGATGCCGACCGAGTGGAGATCGTTATTGCCCGGACCAGGCGGTCACCAGAGGCCAAATGGCCGCATTCTTGGTCAGAGGGTTCCAACTGGCGGGATCGGCTACCAACTCTTTCACCGACGACAACGGCTCACCATTCGAGGGCGATATCGACGCCCTTGCTGCCGCCGGGATAACGGCAGGGTGCGCCCCCGAAAGGTTCTGTCCGACCCGCACGGTCACCAGGGGCGAGATGGCCACCTTCTTGACCAGGGCGGTTCCGTTGCCGATCCCGCTGTTGCACGACCGACTGCTCTTCTCAATTCCGTTTTCAGGGGTTTGTGATCCGCTCCAGGTCACGTGCCAGATCACCATCAATTCACCCCGGCTCGATGAGTACTACATCAACGAGGGATGGTTCTATGAAGGACCGTACGCTCCTGGCGACGATGACCGGTTCGCCGATGCGACATTCACGGTCACGATGAACAACGTTCCAGTCGATCTAGCAGTCGGGAACGACATCACCAGTGGTTCGACTATCAGGCGTTCCTACACGGCCAAGCTTGGCAAACTTGAGCCGGGGACCTACGTATTCACGGGCATCTGGCGCTGGAATGGCCAGGTCCTCTACAAGACCACGGTCACACTCAAGATCAGTGCCTGACCGCAGTCCGGCTAACGACCCGGATTGAGGTTCTCGATGATCGAGGCACACTCGGCGTCGGCTGCAATGAAGTCCGGATCGTTGAAGTCGATCTCCCCAAACGGTCCCTGGAAACCATCAGGGCCACCAAAATTCAAGTCCAGTTTGGGATCGGGCAGATCGAATCCGTTCGCGCGCATGCACTGAGCGTATTCGAGCAGGGAATCCTCGATCCCGGTCAGATCCGTTCCGATAAAACCAATCGTCACCTGCTCCAACTCATCCCGGCAAGCATCGATGGCGGCATTGAGGTCGTCGGGGGTAACGTCGGACAGATCGGGTGGCTGCGTGAAGCGGGGGTTTCCGTCGGCGTCGACCGTCGGATCGGGCACATCGACACCCTCGGCCCGAAGGCAAGCGGTGAAGGCCAGCATGGCCGCTTCGGCCTCCTTGTCGTCAACCGCAGGGGAAGCGACGGTGGTCGACGTGGTCGTGGTTGAATCGATGGAGGCGACATCGGCGGTCCCGTCGTCACCGCAGGCGGCTAGAACGACCGAAATGGCCAGAAACAGGGTCAATGAGTAGCTTCGCATAGGACCCAGTCTGGCAAGGTTGGCTCACTACTTCGACGAGTCTGACATTACCGATCGTCTCATCTGATCGGTTGCCCCCACCAGGCTGACATGATGTCACGAAGACTCAACCCGGCATCTTCTAACCAGGATCCATCGGGAGCCAACGGTGCCAGGACGATAAACAGCCCCAATCCGACCGCAACGAGAAGCACGAGTCGAACCAGCAGAACCACCGGGCTTTTCGATCGAGCCATGCCGGCGACACTACCCAGTGACGAGCGCCCCGACGAGCGAAGAACCGTTCTCGACGACCGGATCGCCGTGGCCAACCAATACCACCGAGTAGTCGAACCCGGCCATTTTGGCGATCGACTCATTGGCAGTGGCCATGTCGGGGGTGTACTGGGGATTGGCACCGGTGAGACCGGTTCCGTCGGTTCCATTGAGCGAGTCCCCGGCCACCAGAATGCCAGCAGATTCGTCGAGCAACGAGATGTGGCCCGGCGTGTGACCGGGCGTGGCAATCACGCGCAATTCGAACACCATGTCCCCGTCGCCGAGTCCACTCAGGGGGCGTGGCGACGAGATCGCCGGCAGGTCGGCATGGCCGGCGTACCCGGCCGCCCCCGATGCCGCCACCATGACGTCGGCCCAGCTGCCGATGTGGTCGGGGTGCAAATGGGTAGCGACGACATGCGACACGTCGGCCCAACCGAGGCCGATCTGGCCCAGCGAATCGCCGATGGCCGGTGCACTTCCCGATACGCCCGTGTCGACGATGGTCGCCTCGCCTCCGCGCGCCAGCACGTATGCAGAAACAGAACCCAGGCGCACTCGTTCCCAGGTGGTCAGGCCGGTGGGTGGGGCGCCGATGGTCGTGGCCGGGAGCGTCGTCGGGGCCGCCGACGACGAAGGTCCACCCGTAACACTGGAGCCGGTAGTCGCGGCGACGGTCGACGCCGACGACCCGATCCGGTCAGTCCCACACGCAGAAACGACCACCATGGCCACGCCAAGTTTGCCGAGATCCTTGATAAAGACCCGTCGATCCATCACAGTCGAACTCCTTCTTCGGGTGTGCTAATCGTAAGGACCTGCAGTAATTAACGTTTTCGAAAGAGCTCGCTCACGACCCAGGTTGCCGTGGCGCCCATCATGTTCGCCAGCAAATCAAACGACGCGTCGCGTCGCAGCGTCGTGCCGCGCAAAAGATCTAAGCCCAATTCCAGGACTTCGTTGGCTACGCCAAGCACAGAAGCAACCACCACCACTATCAGAAACCGCTGACTGGCCGCCGGCATCTGCAGGTGGGCAATGAAGTACATGGCGACGAACCCGGAGCTGATCCCGCCGCCAACGAGATGTTGGGAGAAGGTTGCGGTGTACTCACTAAACCAGGGACTCGGCAGGTCCCACGACACCGCGACTGCCAGGGCCGCTCCCACCAGCCACGGGAGGTGCCGCCATCTCGGTGACCGGCCCATGAGCGAAAGGGTGGTGGGCGGCCCAATGAGAAAGGCCGCGGCGAACAGGAGGGTGACCACAGCAAGCATCGTGCACCATCCTACGTTGGACGGTGAGGTTGTTTAGTCGTGCCGCTCAGACGATGTCAGGGCGCTAACGACTTCAACCTGATATCTCGATTCAAGTTGCTGGCACAGGGACCAAATGACCTGTTCTGCATCGACCTGTCCGGCGGCCGAATGCTCACTACACCGGAGCACGAAGGTCTCGACGGCGATCGTGGCAACATTGCCACAGTCGAGTCGATCGCCGCTGGAGTGCCCACACTCGCCAACCAGCCAGACTGGTCCGACGATTCGGGCCGCCTCGGCCCTGACCCCGGCTTCGGTCTCGAGCATCCGCTCGGACAGCTCCACTTGACCCACCGCACGCAAGGTTCCCCGCCCAAGGGTTGCGTCATCGAGGGCATCTGCCTCCGCCCAATAGGCGTGGATGCCACATCCACATACGACGGCGGGAGGGGCATGATCGGGAGTCTTGCGATGAGATCGGTACCAGTCCGATACTCCGAAGTGGTCTCTGGGCGGTAGACATCGCGCTCGCACCGACCGATCGCTCCATATGAACTGCCGCTCGGTCGAAGCCAGCGCCGCCATTTGATCCTCGTCGGTACGAACCACGCGCCAAACCCGCCATCCGGCCGTACGTGCAGATTCGCCGGCTCGTACGTGGGTCCGGGACATGGAGAAGCCGTTACCCGCTCACCGATTCGAGTTCGGCGCCGACCGTTCTCAACTGGATCCGCCGCCCTTGCGGATAACGGCCATGATCTCCTCACACGTCTTGCACACCGGGTAGCGCTGAGGATCCCGATTGGGAATCCAGACTTTTCCGCAGAGGGCCATCACAGGCACTCCTTCGATGTTGGCCCGGACGATGTCGTCCTTCTTCACGTAGTGCGAGAAACGATCGTGGTCGCCATCGGTATCGGTTGTCTCGGGCTTGATGTCCGTGTCAGTAGAAGTCACAGCCTCATTGTGCCATGGCGACGGATGCTCAGGAACTCTTGACACCATTTGCGAGGCCGAGAAATGTTGGATCCCGCGGACAGACCGCACGGCTGTTGGGTATCGTCGAGCACGATGTCGTGGACCAGTGAGGAGACGTACGCCCAAACCCGCCTGCCGGTTGAACTGGCCAGCACACTGAGTCCGGACGCCTACCGGTCCGCCGACTACTTCGAGTCCGAGCAGGCCCATCTCTTCACCAACTCCTGGGTAGCGGTCGGCTTCATCGAACAGGTGACCGAACCAGGTCAGGTACTCGTGCGAAACGTGGCGGGGCGGTCGATCATCATCGTGCGGGCGATGGATGGTCAGCTCAACGCCTATCTCAACGTCTGCCGACATCGGGGCGCCCAACTCATCACCGAAGACTGCACTTTGGCCAAACGAATCCGGTGCCCGTATCACGCCTGGGCCTATGGCTTCGATGGGAACTGTCTCGGGACGCCACTCTTTGAGGGGTCAGGGATCCCGGAGGAACAGCAACCGATATTTGACATGTCAGCGACCAAGGAATTCGACCGAAGCGACTACGGACTGTTCCCGGTGGCGGTCGACACGTGGGCCTTCCTGATCTTCGTGAACATCGATGGGTCCGCTCAGCCGCTCCCCGAGTGGCTGGGAGACCTGCCAGAGCGGATGGGCGGATACGGGCTGGAGGCATGGCGGATTCAAGCTACCCAACCGTATGACATCGCCGCGAACTGGAAACTGATCGCCGAGAATTTCATGGAGTACTACCACTTGCCGTGGGTCCATCCCGACCTGATGAAGGTTTCGCGCATGGACGATCATTACCGTTGGCAGGGACCGGGCATGTACACCGCCATGACCACCACGCCCGTGACCCGGGACGACAAATCAGGATGGCTCGACTTGCCCCCACACGAAACCATCGTTGGGAGCAACCGGATCTCGGGCCGCCACATCACCCTGTTCCCTAACGTCGCCATCTCGTTCCTACCGAACCACGCATTCGTGATCATGCTTGATCCCCAGAGCCCCGGCCGAACCGTCGAGACCACGACGGTTTTGACCCATCCCGATTCGCTAAACACCCCGACCGCGAGCGAAGGGCTCAACAAGCTGTTGAGGTTCTGGGATGAAGTCAATCGTGAAGACATAGCCATTGTGGAGCGCGTCCAGATCGGACTCTCGACGCCCGAATATCAGGGCGGAAGGATGTGTTATCACTTCGAGGAACCGGTTCATCGTTTCCAAAACATGGTCATCGACCGGATGTGTGGCATCGATCGGATCCCACCGGGCGATACCCCGGAAGTGGTCGCCCGGTTCGGTCCACCCGAATAGGCGATCCCTTGATCTGGGTCGGACGACCGCTCCTCGGGCGCTATGGCGACAAATCTCCAGCAAATCGTGAGACCACCTCGTCGACGCCGGCCAGCAGCTTGTCGAGGTCGCTGGCCTCGCAGATAAGCGGGGGCGAGAGCATCAATTTGGCATTCCCGCGATCATCGGCGCGGATCAGCAGATTGGCATCCTGGATGAACCGTGGCAGACGCTCCTTGACGTAAAGGGCAGTCTCTTCTTCGGTCAGGTACTGGCCACCCTCTCGACTGCGACCCAACTCGACCGCATAAAAGTAGCCTGTCCCACGAATGTCGGTGACGACGTCGTAGGCAGCTGCGAGTTCGGCCAGCTTCGCTCCGAAGTAGTCCTGATTGGCTGCCACGTTCTCGACGACATGTTCGGACCGCATCGCCGTGATGTTGGCGATAGCCGTCGCCATGACCATCGGATGCCCACCCCAGGTCGCCCCATGGGTAAAGCCCGTGTCATGCTCGATGAGTAAGTCGTTGACAACCTCGTCACGAACAATCACCCCACCGATTGGCGCATAGCCCGAGGTTGCCCCCTTCGCGAACGTAATGAAGTCGGGGTCGGCTCCAACGATGGCCGAGCCGAACCAGTCGCCCAGACGTCCAAAGCCGGTGATCACTTCGTCGGCGTGGAGGAGGATGTCATACTTGTCGCAGATCCTTCGGAGCTCCTGCCAGTAGCCGTCGGGCGGCACCAGAGCACCACCTCCATTCTGGACGGGTTCAGCAGTAATCAAGCCAATATTCTCCGGCCCGACCCGCAGAATCGTTTCCTCGAATGCGGCCGCCCCGCCATTTGCGGCATCCAACGTGTTTGGGACTTTGTGAGTGTTCGGCAGCAGCGGATAGAACGGGGCCCGAATACCTTCAAGACCGGTCAGCGACAAGGCTCCCATGGTCGTCCCGTGATACGAAAAGTCACGACTGATGATGCCGGTCTTCGTAGGGTTGCCGCGCATGTAGTGGTACTGGCGGGCGAATTTGATGACCGACTCGACGGCTTCTGAACCGGAACTCACGAAGAAAACGGAGTCCATCCCGGTTGGAGCGACCTCGCTGATGAGCTTGGCGCACTCGATCGCCGACGGATGCGCAGCGGCCCAGGTAGGGGTGTAGGCCAAGAGTTCCATCTGTTTGGCTGCAGCATTCGCCAGGTCAGATCGACCGTGACCGAGCTGCACGACGAACAAGCCGGCCAACCCGTCAAAGATCTTGTTGCCGTCATCGTCCCAGAGGTACACGCCTTCGCCACGTACATACATGGGAACGTTGCCCTCTCGCCACGCCTTGCCGCTCGTGAAGTGCAGGAGCATGTGACGGAGATCCGCCTTGTTGACACTCATGGTTCTCCTTAGGAAATCGCCGTTCCGACGATACCCGTCCCTTGGACCCAGGTAAAGTGCCAGAAAGGCATCAACCAGCGGTACCACGGACCAACCATCGGTAGCGGTGACAGTGATCCGGCGTCTCCAAAAAGGCAGTGGACGATGACAAAGAAGCCGGTCAGCCAAGTGCTCATAGCTCTCGACCCCGATTCGAACGAGCCGCTATACAAACAGCTCTCCAAGGCGCTGATTGGGGCCATTGAGCATGGCCACTTCAACACCGCCGAACTCCTACCTTCGTCGCGGACCCTATCGAACGACCTCGGCCTTTCCCGCAACACGGTGAATCTGGCCCTGCAACTGTTGCTCTCCGACGGTTACATCACGTCGATGCCGAGGGTTGGTCATACAGTGAACCCCGACTTTCAAGCCCACCTCGACGACCAACCGCGCCCACGTGGCGAGTCGTTGGGCTGGGAGAAACGACTCGCGACCGACACCACCGACGTCGGCCACATCTGGAAACCGGCCAACTGGGCGTCCTACCCCTATCCGTTTATCGCCGGCCAGGTAGAAACTGCCATGTTTCCGACCAAGTCATGGGGTCGGGCGATGCGGCTGGCGCTGACCCCAGAACATGCCGGCGCCAGCCTCCATGATCTCGTCGATCGCGACGACCCGCTACTCATCGAGATGCTCCGACGCCACGTCCTACGCGGGCGCGGGATTACGGCCAAGCCAGAGGAGATCTTGATAACCCTTGGCTCACAGCATGGACTCGGGCTCGTCGCAACCGCGCTTCTCGGCGCCGGGTCGATGGTGGCGATCGAAGAACCCGGATACCCCGACGCCCGGCACATGGCCCGCTCCCGGGGGGCCGGGATCATGGCCTTGCCGGTTGACGATCAGGGAGCTGTGATCCCTTCGGATCTGTCTGGGGTGGATATGGTCTTCGTGACGCCATCTCATCAGTACCCCACCAACGCCACCCTGTCGATTGGCCGCCGGCAAGCTCTCCTGTCCCAGGCATCCCGTGACGACTTCGTCATCGTCGAAGATGACTACGACTCCGAGTTCCGCTACCTCGGGCAATCGACCCCAGCGATGAAGAGTATTGAAAACTCCGGTCGGGTGATCTACCTCGGCAGCTTCTCGAAGTTCCTGGCTCCCGGCCTGCGACTCGGGTTCGTGGTCGCCGAGCCGAGACTGATCGAGCATTTACGAGATCTGCGTCGTTACCAACTCCGGCATCCACCAGGGTTACTGCAACGGGCGCTCGCTTTGTTCATCGAGAATGGGGACTACAACCGATCGGTCCGTCGAATTCGTAAGACCTACAAGGAGAAGTGGGCGGCGATGTCGGCCGCCGTCGAAACGCACATCCCGTGGCCGGTGACGATCCCAACCGGCGGGCTGTCCATCTGGGTAACCGGACCACCCGACTTTGACGGCACGACAATGGCCGAGCTTGCCATCGACCAGGGAGTGGTCGTCGAAGCGGGCGAACCGTGCTTCATCACCGATCCCATCCCGCGCAATCACTTCAAGCTTGGATATGCGTCGACACCACTCCCGGCCATCGAACCGGGCCTGGCCGTGCTCGCCAGGGTCATCAAAGACCTCAACTAAACTCATCTGGTACCGGACCGATAGATCATTCTGGCTCTTTACGTGATACCAACCAGCGTGTACCTTGAGAGTCGTTCTTAGAACCGCTAATAGCCCGCGCCTTGGAGGTAAACAGATGCGAGTCGGAGTCGTCCGGGAAACGAAGATCGACGAGAACCGCGTCGCACTTACTCCCTCGGGAGCCCACGCCTTGGTAGACGATGGGTCCGAGGTGCTCGTCGAGGCCGGTGCCGGACTGGGTTCTCGCATCTCCGACGCCGAATACGAAGCCGCCGGCGCAAAAATTCTCGACGCTGCGGAGGAAGTGTGGGCCAACGCCGACATCATCGTGAAGGTCAAAGAGCCACAAGAATCTGAGTTTGGGTACTTACGCGATGACCTCACCCTCTTCACCTATCTCCACTTGGCGGCCTACCCGAAAGTGGCCCAAGCGCTCACCGAGAGCGGAACCACCGCCATCGCCTACGAAACGGTTCAACTGCCCGACCGTTCCCTCCCGCTGCTCGCTCCAATGTCCGAGGTTGCAGGGCGAATGTCCGTTCAGGTGGGCGCCCGCTTTCTGGAGAGCTACGCCGGCGGACGCGGCATCCTGCTCGGCGGCGTGCCAGGAGTCGAACCTGCCACGGTCATCATCATCGGTGGCGGTGTCGCCGGATCCAACGCAGCCCAGATGGCCTACGGCATGGGCGCCGATGTTCACGTATACGACATGAGCCCGGTACCTCTACGGGCCATCGACAAGCAATACCACGGCGCGGTCAAAACCCGGGTGGCCAGTCCCCTGGACATCAAGAACGCCGCGGCGGGCGCTGATCTCGTGATCGGTGCCGTGCTGTTGCCAGGGGCGCGAGCTCCCCGACTGTTGAATAGAGAAGATGTCGCCAACATGCGAGCCGGATCGGTCCTGGTTGACATCTCGATCGATCAGGGCGGCTGCTTCGAGACCTCTCGCGAAACGAAGCACTCAGATCCGACCTATCTGGTG
>JAOUMT010000100.1 GCA_029881355.1 Acidimicrobiia bacterium
AGCGTCCCGGAGTCAAGTTCGCTGATGCGGAATTGGTGGGTTTCCCGCTCCGAGTCACCGTTGGTCCCCGTGGGGTCGAGTCTCGTATGCTCGAGCTTCTGACCAGGGCCACCGGCGATCTAGAGGAGATCCCGCTCGACGAGCTTGTCGCGGTCGTCCGCGACCGGGTAATGGCAGCCAGGCACTAGCCCGGCGCGCCCCGACGGGGATGCGCCGGGAGGCTCTTCTGATATACTCGCCCCAATACATCTTGGACGCTACGAACGAAAGTGGGCGCCCCGCCCGCTTTTCTTTGTGCTCCAAATGAGGAAGATGCGCCGCAAATCGCGGCGTGGAGGCCAGCGTGAGTGATGCTCCAAAGGAGCTATGGGAAGTGATTAGTGCCTATTTAGAGGCAGAACGGATCGAGCTTGACGACCTTGAGTTGTTGGGCGGTCAGTCGCGCAAACGACTCCGGGCAACCATCGAATCCGCCGGAGGTCTCGATGTCGATACGCTCGGCGAAATCACGGCCGGAATCTCCCGTATTCTGGATGATCACGATGTGATTGCTGGAGGCTATGACCTTGAGGTCAGTTCACCGGGGTTGGAACGAAAGCTTCGACGGCCCGAACAGTTCAAAAAAGTGGTCGGGCAGCCGATCACGGTCAAGACCCGATTAGAAGTTGATGGAAAACGACGTCATGATGGGGTCTTGATTGGTGTGACCGATACCAGTTTTGAGTTGAAAATTAACGAGGTGACCCGGACGATCAGACACGACCAGGTCAGCTCTGCACGGGTGGTGTTTGTCTGGCCGCAGACCACCAAACCTGGCAAGAAGACGTAGGAGGACAGCGCATGAAGATGGATCAGGCAGTAATGGACGCGCTGGATTTGGTGGCCGCCGAACGCGGGGTGGCCGTTGAGACCATCCTTGACGCGCTCGCCAATGCGCTGGTTTCGGCGTACAAACGCTCACCAAGCGCCGCCGAAGAAGCTCGCGTCGTCATCGACCCGGATAGCGGAGACATCGTCGTCTACGCCCAGGAGCTCGATGAGGACGGGAACGTCACGGACGAATGGGTTGATACTCCCGACGACTTTGGGCGCATCGCAGCCCAAACCGCCAAGCAAGTCATCTCGCAGCGTCTACGTGAGGCGAAGCGGGATCAAGTATTCGAAGTCTATGAGACTCGTGAGGGAGATCTCATCACCGGGATCGTCCAGCAAGTTGATCACCGGTATTCGATTCTCGACCTTGGTGACGCAGAAGCGCTGATGCCAGGCTCCGAAAGGATCCCATACGAGCGGCTCGAGCGCGGCAACCGCGTAAAAGCCATCATCATCGAGGTTCGCAACGACGCCAAGGGGCCGCAGATCATCGTCAGCCGGTCGCATCCTGACTTTGTTCGGCGGATGTTGGAGCTCGAAGTTCCAGAGCTCATGGACGGAACCATCGAAATCGTGTCGATCGCCCGAGAACCCGGTCATCGAACCAAGATTGCCGTCAAGAGCAATGATCCGAAGGTTGACCCGAAGGGCGCCTGTGTTGGTGCACGGGGCGCACGGGTTCGGCAGGTCGTCAATGAACTTCGCGGCGAAAAGGTTGACGTCGTTGAATGGCGCGAGGACGTTGGTCAGTTTATTGCTGAGGCACTGGGTCCGGCCAAGGTGCAGCAAGTGAACATTTCCGAGGAAGACAAGATAGCGACCGTCATTGTCGCCGATCATCAGTTGTCGCTTGCCATCGGCAAGGAAGGGCAAAACGCCCGATTGGCGGCCCGGTTGTCTGGCTACAAAGTAGATATTCAGTCGGATCAGCCAGAAGCACAAGCCGAAGAAGCGGTACCGGCCGACGAGCCGGTGGCTGCCGAGCAAGCAGCTCCGGTCGAGGAACCTGCCGATCAAGAAGAGGCCGCAGAGGCCGGGTCTGACGAGACGACCGTGTCGGACGAAGACGCGCAAACACCAATCGACGGGGATTCTGAAGAGTAATGGCCAAAGCACGAATCTATGAGATAGCCCGGGACCTGGGTCTCGAATCAAAAGACGTACTCGCCAAGGCTGAGGAGCTGGGACTACCCGTGAAGACGGCGTCTTCAGGACTGGAAGCCTCGGATTCTGCCGTTCTCAAAGCGGCTCTTGCGCCGAAGGCGACGGCACCAAACGCTCCTGTCGCCAAGGCGGCTACTGCTGAGGCTCCCGCTCCGAAAGCGGCGGCTCCCAAAGCGGTTGCGCCCGAGAAGGCCGAGCCGGCGGCGGCGAAGCCCGCTCCCGAGGCGGACCCTGAGCCTGCGCTAGAGCCAGAGGCAGCGTCTGGCCCGGCGCCGGTCGCCGAACCCGAACCGAAAGTTGTCGCCTCCGACCGCGGTTCAGTCACCGTGCTCGTTGGTATCACACCGGCCGGGTTCGGAGAGGTCATCGGGCGACCCGGCACCGAAGTTGTGGCGGCACTCATCCAGATGGGGGAGATGGTTGGGCTGAGCAACCCGATCCCTATCGAGGCGTTCGAGCTTCTCGGTGACCACTTCAGCGTCGACGTTACCGTCGAGGGTGGCGACGAAGCGGCTGAAGAAGTCGTCTCACTTATTAAGCCGAAACGCGTTTTCGACGATGCCGAAAGCGACCTGGTGTCACGTCCGGCCGTCGTAACGGTCATGGGCCACGTTGATCATGGGAAAACGACCCTCCTTGACGCGATCCGGCGCACCAGTGTGGTTGATGACGAGGCCGGGGGGATCACCCAGCACATCGCTGCGTATCAAGTCGAACACGAGGGCGCCGTCACGACCTTCCTCGACACGCCCGGTCATGAAGCGTTCACCGCGCTGCGGGCTCGTGGAGCCAACGTTACCGACATCGTGGTTCTGGTAGTGGCAGCCGATGACGGGATCATGCCGCAGACGCAAGAGGCGATCAGTCACTCGAAAGCCGCTGACGTTCCGATCATTGTTGCCATCAACAAGATGGACGTTCCTGGTGCAGATCCGCACCGGGTCCGGGCCCAGCTCACCGAGTATGGTTTGGTCGCAGAAGCCCTCGGTGGCGACATTCCGACCGTCGAATTGTCAGCCCTATCGGGCGAAGGCGTCGATACCCTTCTCGAAGTCATCGATCTCGTCTCACAGGTCGAAGATCTCAAAGGCAACCCGAAGCCGGCCGCGTCGGGAACCGTTGTCGAAAGCCAGTTGGACAAGGGACGCGGCCCGGTCGCAACGATGATCGTCCAGCGCGGAACGCTTAAGCGAGGCGATGCTCTGGTTGCGGGCGCGGTTTCGGGTCGGGTCCGAGCCATGCTTGATTACAACGGTGAAGAGCTCAAGTCAGCCGGTCCATCTACGCCGGTACTCGTTATGGGATGGTCAGACGTTCCAACGGCCGGCGACGCCTTTGACGTAACCAAGAATGAGCGTATCGCCCGTCAACGGGCAGCCGCAACCCTCGAAGACATGCGTCAGTCCGAACTGGTTGTGCCAACCGCCAGGGAGCGGTTGACCCAACTCCTTGAGCAACTTCGAACCGCTGACGAGGCGGAACTGCGCCTGATCGTCAAAACCGATGCCCACGGCTCCCTCGAAGCCGTGCGCGAATCGACCGGCAAGATCACCCGCGAAGGCGGGGTTATCAGCATTGTCCACGGAGCTGTCGGTGGTATTACCGAGAACGATGTGAGCCTGGCCGAAGTGACCGAAGCCCTAATTTTCGGTTTTAATGTTCGACCGGACGCCCAGGCTCGCAAGGCTGCCGAGGCCAAGGGTATTCAGATCCGGACCTACAACATCATCTACGAGCTGCTCAACGACATCGAAGCCCTGCTGGTCGGTCGTTTGGCTCCTGACGAGGTCGAAGCCGTTCTCGGGTCCGCCGAAGTGCGGGAGATCTTCAAGGTTCCTCGCCGCGGCAACATCGCGGGTTGTTACATTACCGAAGGCACGATGACCCGGGGTGGGCGCGTGCGTCTCCTGAGAGCCGGCGTTGTCATCCACGATGGAGTTATCGGATCGCTGCGCCGCTTCAAGGACGATGTCCGTGAGGTCCAAGCCGGGTTCGAATGTGGTATCTCGCTTGAGGGGTACAACGACGTCAAGGAAGGCGACGTTATCGAAGCGTACGAGGTCCGAGAGGTGGCACGCTCGTAGCTCTGGTAGCCGCCGTCGTGGTACTCGAACTCCGGTTCCCCGAAGTGCATTCGCTCAAGGAGAAACGGCGAGTTCTGGCTAGGTTGTCGACGGCGATTCGAGCTACTGCGGACGTAGTCACTGCAGAGACTGCCCACCAGGACACGTGGCAACGGTCCGCACTTGCGGTGGCGTTTGTGTCTTCCAGTCACGAGGTCGTCGACTCCATGGTTGCGAACGTGGTGGAATGCGCCGACAATCAGTTGGATATCGAGCTCCTTTCGAGCGCGATCAGTTACCTAGAACCGCCGGAGGCGTAGATGTCAGACCGGATGCGAAAGATCAACTCCTCTGTCCATCATGTGATCGCCAATGAAGTTGAAGAACTCAAGGACCCGCGCCTGGGTTTCGTTACGATCACGGGAGTGGACACGGCGCCGAATCTCAGGACTGCCCGGGTTTTCTATTCTGTGATCGGGCCACCGGAACAGCAAGCTTCTACACAGGCTGCCCTCGACTCCGCCGCTCCCCGACTGAGCCGGGCCATCGGATCCTCGATCCGGATGAAATACACCCCGACGTTGAGGTTCGAAGTCGACGAGGCCATTGAGTATGGCGTACGAATCTCCCAGAAGCTGCGCGAACTCGACGAAGAAGAATGATGGATCGCGGGTTTCTGCTGGTCGACAAACCTGCAGGCATGACTTCCCACGATGTGGTAGCCAGAGTGCGGCGCATCATCGGTATCCGCAAGGTGGGACACGCCGGGACCCTGGATCCGGCCGCCACCGGCCTGCTGGTGTGCGGCGTTGGCCCGGCCACCAAGCTCATGCGCTTCGTTCAAGACCTTCCCAAGGAATACGTCGGGCAAATCAGGTTCGGTGTCGCCACTGACTCGCTCGACGCCGATGGGGAGGAAACGTATCGTCGCCCGATGACGGTAACCCGTGATGACCTGGAAGGACTCGTCGAACGTTTCACCGGGACGATCCAGCAGGTTCCTCCGATGGTCTCGGCGCTCAAGGTTGGAGGCAAACGCCTCCATGAACTCGCCAGAGAAGGCATCGAGATCGAGCGCGAGTCGCGTCCCGTTGAGATCCACTCGTTGCAGATACTCGACGTTCGTCCCGGGGAATATTCGGAGGCGGTCATCAGGGTCGTATGTGCAAAAGGCACCTACATCCGAGTACTGGCGGATGATCTGGCGAAAGCGCTTGGTGGCCGTGCGCATCTGACCGCCCTTCGCCGGCTCAAGACGGGACAGCTTTCAGTGGACCGGGCCGTCACCCTGGAAAAGCTTGAGGCGTTGGGGGAGGCGGGAACGTGGGACTCTGTCATGCTTGCCCCTTTTGAAGCTTTGGCGGCCCTTCCTTCGTGCCTGGTCAGATCCGAAGTGGCCGATCGAGTCCGCAACGGGGCGCGGCTGAGTCCCGCCGACGTACCGGGAGAATGGTCACAAGGCGCGTATGTGCGGATTGCGGACACCGGTGAAAACCTATTGGCCGTGCATCGGATGACTGCGGGTACCTTCGTTCCGGAAGTGGTCCTGCCGTGAAAGTTCTGACCGGAGACCCGGCGGGATGGGAACCGGCCACCGAGCGGTCTGTCGTCGCCGTGGGGGTCTTCGATGGTGTACACCGCGGCCATCAGGCCGTACTGGAGGAACTGGCCGTACTGGCCCGAGAGCAGACCGGACTCATTCGCGGCGTGTTGACCTTCGATCCTCACCCGCTGGCGGTCGTTGCCCCGGATCGGGCGCCCCAACTTCTCGGCACGATTCATCAGCGGCTCGGTTGCCTGGCGGCCCACGGGGTCGATGTCGTAGGGGTTCTACCATTCGCACAGATTCGCGCGATGGATCCCGATCAGTTCATCAAGTCGGTGCTGGTCGATGCGTTCGGGGCCGCCGCAGTTGCAGTAGGCCGCGATTTTCGATTCGGTCTCAACCGATCAGGAGATGTGGAGACGCTGAAAGCTGCCGGTGAACGTTGGGGGTTCGCGACCGATGCCGTCCCGCTGTTGTCAGAGGACGACACCCAGCTTTCTTCGACCCGCATTCGCGCTCTGGTTGCCGAAGGCGACGTAGAAGAAGCGGCGGTCCTACTCGGTCGCCCCTATGCGATCGAAGGACCGGTGGTACGCGGCGAGGGACGTGGGAGGACGATCGGTATTCCGACTGCCAACGTCAACTATGAGCCGTCGATCGTGCTGCCGGCGACCGGGGTTTATGCGGGATGCGTCACGTTCGAGCACAATCGGATCCCGGCGGTGACCAATGTTGGTGTGCGGCCGACTTTCGATGGCCGGGCGGTGACGGTCGAAGCTCACCTGATCGATTGGGACGGCGACTTGTACGGTCGCATGATCGAGGTGGAACTGGCGCATCGGCTACGTGATGAAGAGAAGTTTGATGGCGTCGATGGTCTGGTCGAACAGATTCGATCGGACGTAACAGCCGCCAGGCGGGTTCTTGGAGTCGACGGCGAGTAGGTTGCGGATATGACTCGACGGTTGGTTCATTCAGCGTCACCTTTCGAGGAGCGGTATGGGTTCTCGCGTGCCGTCCGAACCGGGAACGTTATTCGTGTTGCCGGGACCGCCCCAATCCCGCAAGATGGTTCGCACACCCCGGATAGCCCATTTGATCAAATGCTCTTGTGCGGTCGGATCGCCCTGGCGGCCGTAGAGGAACTGGGCGGCGAGGCCGGTGACGTCGTCCGTACCCGGATGTACATTACGGATGCTGCCTTCGCAGAAGAGGTCGGTCGAGCCCACCATCAGCTGTTTCAAAGCTCAACACCACCGGCCACCATGGTTGTCGTTGCTGCTCTGCTCGACCCGGCTTGGAAGGTCGAAATCGAGATCGAGGCCGCACTCGGGTGACGGCGGCTGGCGTCGCCGATCTGGAGCGCTTCGGGGAGTGGTTCGTGGTGGCTGGCCCTCATCCGGCCAGGCGTGCCAACTCGGTGGATCCCCTTGGTGATCCTGGACGTTCGAGAGATCCGGCGCTTGACCTGGCTGGCGGGTTTTTTCGATCTCACGGCAAGTCGGTGTTGGTGAAGGTCGCTGCGGTCCCTGGGGAAGGGCAAGAGGTCGAACCGCTGGTCGTCTCGCGGTCGTTCCGTCATCGCGATCCATCGGCCGTCATCGAGGAGACAATGCCGGCGTCGGGCGGACCACCGGCCCGAGCCATCGCCTCGGCTCCCGGCGGATTCTGGCGAGGCCGAGCAGTGGGGATTGACGATTGGATCGGGATCTTCGATTTGGCGACCGAACCGGCCGTGCAACGGAGGGGTTTGGGGCGTACCGTTCTCGATGCCCTCCTCGCCTGGGGTGCTGACCAGGGGGCAAGACTGGCGGGAGTCTCCATCTTCTGGCGATAATTGAGGGGCTCGAATTTGCACACGCCGAGGACCTGTTACACTTTCAGCCGTCCCACTCACCACCTCTTGTCGAGCGGGCGTACATGTCGAGAAACAATTGGATTCATGAAGACCACCGAAGAAATCATCTCCGAATTTGGCCAGCACGACTCTGACACGGGTTCCCCCGAGGTCCAAGTTGCCCTGCTGTCCGAGCGGATCAAACACTTGACCGACCACATGCGTGAACACAAGCATGACTTTCACACGCAGCGCGGCTTGCTGATGCTGGTTGGAAAGCGTCGACGACTGCTGAACTATCTGAAGCGCCAGGACGTGGAGCGCTACCGCACCCTGATTGCCACGTTAGGCCTTCGCCACTAAGACTTTGAGAGAGCGGCCGTAGAGCCGCTCTCTTGATTATGGGGGAGTCACCCTCTTCCAGTAGTTTCGGGAAACCCGAGAACACCTCAGAAATACCATCGGAGAAAACCTGTCGATTGTCAGTGGAGACCGCTCCCGCGGGAGCTGTGACCACTGCCAATTGCGGTCTTTTCCATCACACAAAGGAGAAACCGTGCCCGAAAAGCAGGTACGTGGCGTAATTGGTGGCAAAGAGGTCACCATGAGCGCTGGAAAGTTGGCCCTGTTGGCCGACGGAGCTGTCAAAGTGACCCTCGGGGGCGTCGAAGTCCTCGTCGCGGCCACGGCTTCCAAGAAAATGCGCGAAGGAACCGATTTCTTTCCGCTGACGGTAGATATCGAAGAGCGCATGTATGCCGCTGGTCGGATCCCAGGATCCTTCTTCCGTCGTGAAGGCCGCGCCACCGAAAAAGCGATTCTGACCTGTCGTCTGATCGACCGCCCGTTGCGCCCGAACTTCCGTGAAGGGTTCCGGTGCGACACCCATATCGTAGGAACCGTTCTGAGCGTCGACGAAGAGCAGGCCTATGACATCCTGGCGCTCAACGGCGCCTCGGCTGCCCTGTCGGTGAGCTCGATTCCGTTCGAGCGCCCGGTTGGCGCGGTGCGTCTGGCGCTGAAGGATGGCGAGTGGATTGCCCTGCCGAGCTTTGACGAACTCGACGAGTCCGTGTTCGAGTTGACCGTTGCCGGCGTACGTAACGACAGCGGCGGCATCGACATCATCATGGTTGAGGCCGGTTCCACGATTGATGGAGTACGGCTTGCCCAAAACGGCGCCCCCACTTCCGACGAAGCGGCCGTTGCTCGGGGACTCGAAGAGTCCAAGCAATTCATCGCTCAGTTCATCGACATGCAGGTCGAACTGGCCGGCATGTTTGACATCGAAGAAGTCGAGTATGAGTTTGCCGTCGATTTCACCGATGACGTATATGACAAGGTGAAGGCGCTTGCCACATCGAAGCTCGAATCCGTCATCCGTCTCCAGGGTAAGAAGGAGCGAGGGTTGGCTCAGTCTGCCGCTCGTGACGAGGTCTTGGCCGAGTACGGAGAGGCTGAAGCCGACGAATTGGCGATGGCCAAGAAGGCTTTCGACAAGGTCGCCAAAACGATGATGCGAGAACGCGTCATCAACGAAGGCGTCCGCCTGGATGGCCGTGGTCTTACTGACATTCGTGAGATCAAAGCCGAGGTTGGGGTCGTTGGTCGTGCACACGGGTCCGGACTGTTCTCGCGAGGCGAGACGCAGGTTCTGAATGTGACAACTCTTGGCATGTTGAAGATGGAACAGATGCTCGACACGCTCGACCTTGAAACGTCGAAGCGCTACATGCATCACTACAACTTCCCGCCCTTCTCGACAGGAGAGACCGGCTTCATGCGTGGACCAAAGCGTCGTGAGATCGGGCACGGAGCGCTCGCCGAGCGTGCCGTCCACCCGGTCATCCCGACGTCCGAAGACTTCCCGTACGCCTACCGGCTTGTGTCAGAGGTTCTTGCCTCAAATGGTTCGTCGTCGATGGCCTCGGTCTGTGGATCGTCACTGTCGCTGATGGATGCCGGCGTTCCGATCATCGCTCCGGTTGCGGGTATTGCGATGGGTCTTATCAACGAAGGCGACACGTTCATCACATTGACGGACATCCTTGGCGCTGAGGACGCGTTGGGCGACATGGACTTCAAGGTGGCCGGCACCGCCGACACCATCACGGCTCTTCAGCTTGATACCAAGATCGAAGGCCTTCCAGCCGACGTGCTGGCCAAGGCGCTCGAGCAGGCGAAAGACGCCCGGTTGAAGATCCTGGCAGCCATGGCTGAAGCCATCCCCGGCCCTCGGGAGGATCTCAACCCGAATGCCCCTCGCATCGAGTCCATTCGGATTCCGAAGGACAAGATCGGCGAGGTCATTGGCCCGAAGGGCAAAGTCATCCGCGAGCTCGAAGAAGAGACCGGTGCCACCATTGAGATCGAAGAAGATGGTGCTTATGGCATTGTGCGGGTCGGAGCTTCGGATCGTGAGAAGTTGGCGCTGGCCAAGTCTCGCATCGAGGCGATCGCCAACCCGCCCGAGGCGGAAGTTGGAGAGACCTACGACGGTACCGTTGTGAATATCACCAGCTTCGGGGCTTTCGTCAACATTCTCCCAGGACGTGACGGCTTGCTGCATATCTCAAAGATTGACAGCGATCGACGGGTCGAAAACGTTGAGGATTACCTCGCCCTTGGCCAGGTCGTCAAAGTGATCGTTCGAGAGATCGATCGCAATGGCAAGGTCAGCCTTGAGCCGGCCGAAGCCATCGAGCCGTCCGAAGAGGCCAAGAATCGTCCTGCGTCGCAGAACAGTGGTGGCGGTCGTGACCGAGATCGTGACCGTGGCGGAGACCGCGGTGGTCGTGATCGTGACCGTGGCGGAGACCGTGGTGGAGATCGTGGCGGG
>JAOUMT010000288.1 GCA_029881355.1 Acidimicrobiia bacterium
TGGCGGCGCTCGAAGCCGGGGCCGAAGACATTCGCCCGTCGGGCCCCCAGTTTGAGGTGATCACCGCCCCCGGTGATTACCCGGCGGTGCGTGCTGGCCTTGAAGCAGCCGGGATCGCCATCGAATCGGGCGAGGTGACACAGTTGCCATCAACTTCGGTCCCGGTCGACGAATCGACCGCTCCCAAGGTGCTGCGGCTCATCGACGCCCTTGACGACGTCGACGACGTACAAACGGTCTACTGCAACTTTGACATGTCTGACGAGGTCATGGCGACCCTCGACGTCTAGCCGGTAGGTCACCGCATGATCCCACGTTTGAGGTGGGTCACCCGCTACAGTAACCAAACATATGTTCGTATTAGGCGTTGATCCCGGCTTGACGCGCACCGGCTATGCGGTGTTGTCCGATCATGGCCACAAACCGTCGCTGCGGTCGGTGGGAGTCATTCGCACGACTCGACAGGACACGCTCAGTGAGCGGCTGGCCGAGCTCTACAGAGACCTCTCGGCGGTGGTGGCCGATCACGGCCCGGACGTGCTGGCGCTCGAGTCGGTCTTTGTCAATCAGAATCTTCAAACGGCCATGTCGGTAGCGAGGGCGAGCGGGGTCATCATCCTGGTGGCAGCCGAGCGAGGCATCCCGATGTTCGAGTACACGCCTTCGGCGGTGAAGTCAGCTGTGTGCGGATACGGGTCGGCGACCAAAGACCAAGTGCAGCACATGATCATGCGGCGTCTCGACCTGGCGGCCGCACCTCAGCCGGCCGATGCGGCGGATGCGGTGGCGGTGGCGCTTTGCCACCTGCAGTCGGCTCGGTTACGAGTCGCCCAATGATTGAACGGCTGCGAGGAACCCTGGTGAGCCGGCGGCCTGATCGAGTATTGGTCGAAGTGGGGGGAGTTGGCTACTCGGTATCGGTTCCCACCTCGACGGCCCGTGATCTCCCTGGAGTTGGCGAGGAAGTGGTGCTCCATACCCATTTGCACGTGCGCGAAGACGCCATGGTGTTGTACGGGTTTGGCGACGAATCGACCCTTGACATGTTCCGGCTTCTCTTGGGAGCGCCAGGGGTTGGCCCGAAAGTGGCACTCGCCATGATCTCGTCGCTATCGACGGATGAGATCAATCGAATCATTCTTTCCGAGGATGCCGACGCAATGACGGTGGTCCCGGGCATCGGCAAACGATCAGCACAGAAGATCATTCTGGAACTCAAACCGAAATTGGCGGGACTTGACGTGACGGTGGTCGGCTCGGCAGGCGTCACCCAGCACGTTCGTGATGCCCTCGAAGGACTCGGCTACACGACGGCGGAGATCCGTGACGTGGTCGGGTCGCTCCCGCACGACGAAACCACCGAACAGCAGATCCGCCAGGCGCTCCGGATGCTGGGAGGCGGCGGGTGAGAGAAGAAAGCGTCTTGACGGCAGCCCCTATCGAAGATGATCTGGTTACCGAGGTAACCCTACGGCCCCAAGCTCTTGAGGATTTTGTCGGTCAGGCGAAGCTCAAGGAACGGCTGATGATCTCGTTGGAAGCGGCTGCGACGCTCGGGAAGCCACTCGATCACGTATTGCTGTCGGGTCCGCCGGGTCTCGGGAAGACCACGCTGGCCCAGATCGTGGCCAACGAACTCGGTTCCCGCCTGCGAGTCACATCAGGACCGGCGCTCGAGCGGCCCGGCGATCTGGCGTCGATCCTCACCCATCTGGATGAGCGCGATGTCTTCTTCATCGACGAGATTCACCGCCTGCCGAGGGCGGTCGAAGAAGTGCTGTATCCGGCAATGGAGGACTTCCAGCTCGACCTGGTGGTAGGAAAAGGCCCCGGCGCCCAGTCGCTCCGACTCGATCTGCCACGTTTTACCTTGGTGGCGGCAACGACCCGCAAAGGCAAAGTCGCCGCCCCGCTACGCGACCGGTTTGGGATCGTCGACAAGCTTGACTTCTACAACGCCGATGAACTCGATCAGATCATTCAACGGTCGGCCGGTTTGTTGGACGTCGAGATCACGCCGGCCGGCAGTGGGCTGGTCGCGAGTCGGAGTAGGGGAACTCCTCGCATAGCCAACCGCCTGCTGGCGCGGATGCATGACTATGCCGTGGCTCGGGCTGGCGGTGTCGTTGATGAGGAGACGGCGCAGGCAGCGCTCACGGTATTTGAAGTCGATGATATTGGCCTCGACAAAGTCGACCGGGCGATTCTTCAAGCGATCGTCACGACGTTCAGTGGTGGGCCGGTCGGTCTCTCGACGTTGGCGATCGCCGTTGGCGAGGAACCCGAGACGGTAGAAGACGCCTATGAGCCGTTCCTGATGCAGAGCGGGCTGCTGCGTCGGACTCCGCGTGGTCGGGTGGCAACTCCCGCTGCCTACGCACACTTGGGAGTCGAGGCGCCTGGTGGTCAGGGGTCGCTGCTGCCCTAACCTGCGCCGCTGGTGCCTAACCTGCGCGCTGATGCGCATCGAAGAACTTCTTTACGATCTACCTGAATCGTTGATCGCCCAGGTTCCCATGGAACCTCGCCATGATTCGCGACTACTCGATGCACGACAGTCGGCCGTTGATCATGAGTTCTGGGAACTCCCGGATCTCTTGTTTCCCGGCGACCTCGTGGTGGTCAACAACACCAGGGTCCGGCACGCTCGACTGGTAGGTCGACGCGTAGACACCGGAGGGGCC
>JAOUMT010000101.1 GCA_029881355.1 Acidimicrobiia bacterium
GCGGCTTTCTCCATCCATGCCTCGTAGCCGGACATCATGGATTCGCCGATCGTCTGCACCGCAAAGTCGACGATGGTGGTGGTTCCGCCCCAGGCCGCGGCTCGGGAACCGGACTCGAAGTTGTCCGACGCGTTCGTTCCCCCGAACGGAAGCTCCATATGGGTGTGGACATCAACTCCGCCCGGGAAGACATATTTGCCGGATGCGTCGATCACCTGATCTACGACAACCTCGGGGGCGGCGTCGCCACGGGCGAGCAGGCCCACTACTCGCTTACCGTCGATCAGAACATCGGCCTCCATAATCTCGGTGGCGGTGACAACAGTGCCACCTCGTATGAGCGTCTTGGCCATAGCTCGATTCCTTTCGTTACTCGACGGCTGCGGCTATCGCCGCCTCCAGCTTCTCAAGTCCTTCTTGTGCTTCGTCGGCGGTAAGAGTCAGCGCCGGGGCGATCCGCAGGACATTGCCGTGGAGGCCCCCTTTGCCGATCAGCAGCCCCTGACGTTTTGCTTCCTCCATAACGGCCTTCGTGGTCGCCGGGTCGGGTTCGATCCCTCCACCGACTCCGAACTCGACCCCGAGCATCAAACCCTTGCCTCGAACCTCAATTATCGCCGGAACCTCATCGGCGAGGTGGTGAAGGCCGTCTTTGAGTTGCTGGCCGATCTTGTAGGCGTTGGTCTGGAGATCGTGATCGACGACATAGTTGAGGTTGGCGAGCGCCCCGGCCGTTGACAGCGGATTTCCTCCGAACGTCGAGATGGAGTTCGCCTGCAAGCAGTCCATCACGTCACCTCTGGCGACCACACCGGCGATGGCGAGTCCGTTGCCGAGACCCTTGGCGAACGTCAGCATGTCGGGGACGATCCCATGCGCCTGGTATCCCCAGAAGTGCTCGCCGGTTCGTCCCCAACCTGTCTGGACTTCGTCGGAGATGAAGAGGATGCCCGACTTGTCCAGTTCCTGTTTCATGGCCCCGTAGAACCCGTCCGGGGGAGTAGCGAAGCCGCCAACCCCCTGGATGGGTTCAGCGATGAGACAGGCAACGTCGCCCGCGGTTGCAATGTTGAGTAGATCGCGCAGGTCATCGACGCAGGCTGCGGTGAACTGCTCGTCGGGCAGTTCCCGGAATGGGCTGCGCAGCTTGTAGCCAGAGTGGATATAGGTCGTCTGGAAGGGGGACAGGGTGGTGGCCGACCAGGCCGACTGCCCGGTGATCGCCACGGTCGAGTGGGACTTTCCGTGGTAGCTGTTGCGCATGGCGAGTACCTGGTTGGATTTGCGGTACTGCGTGGCCAGCATGAGCGCGGCATCGTTCGCCTCTGTGCCTGAGTTGGTGAAGAACACCTTGGCGTCGGGGATTCCCGAAAGTTCGCCGATCTTCTCGGCCAGTTCAACCTGCGACTCGATCAGGTACAGCGTTGAGCTGTGGAGCATCTTGTCGGCCTGGGCTTTGATGGCCGCTACCACCTCTGGCACGTTGTAGCCGGTCATCGTGGTGAGAATGCCACCGAAGAAATCCAGGTATTCGGTGCCTTCGGCGTCGACGACCCGGCGCCCCTGTCCGTCGACGAGAGAGATCGGATCGTCGTAGTAGAGCGCCATCCACGAGGGCAGAATCCGACGGTGCCTGGCCAAGAGTTCGTTGTGCTTACCCATTGTTCCCCTTTCCGGTGAGCTGAGCGCCTAGGTGTCGGTCGTCGATTCGTTCATGTACCACTCAACGAACTCGGAGCATCTCCCGCTTTCGAAGCGAAGTTGAAAGAGATTTGAGTACGTCCCGCCATCCACATAGGTGGTCTTTCCGATCGCGATGGCCCGATCGTCGGCGATCATCTCGCATTTGTATGACGCTTCCCACGAGCCAGGCTCGTCGGGATTCTTTAGCCAGGCAGCCACGATGGCCTCTGCTCCAACGACCGGTGCGCCCCAGGGCCTATACCGATACGTTGCAAAGTTCGTAAACAAGGACCGGATGTCGTCTGGCGCATTGGTCCTCCAGGCTCCGACGTACCGGGTCAGCCACCCGTTGACTGTCGCTTCGTCGAGTGGCATTCAGGGAGCGACCAAATCGCCGTAGGCGTCGGGTCGCCGATCGCGGAAGAAAGCCCACTGTTGGCGGACTTCCTCGACCATGTCCATATCGAGGTCCCGTACGACCAACTCTTCCTCTGTGTCAGAAGCAGCGTCCCCGACCACCTGGCCACGCGGGTTCACGAAGTACGACGAGCCATAGAAATCGTTGTCGCCGTATTCTTCGGTGCCAACCCGATTGATGGCACCCACGAAATACTCGTTGGCCACCGCCGCGGCCGGCTGCTCGAGGTTCCATAGATACATCGACAGGCCCCGACTCGTGGCCGACGGGTTGTAGACCAGCTTGGCGCCGTTCAGACCGAGCGCTCTCCAACCTTCGGGGAAATGACGGTCGTAACAGATGTACACGCCGATACGCCCGACGCTCGTGTCAAAAGTGGGATAGCCCATGTTCCCCGGACGGAAGTAGTACTTCTCGAAGAAACCCTTCACGTGCGGGATATGCGTCTTGCGATATTTCCCCAGGTAGGTACCGTCCGCCTCGATGACCGCGGCGGTGTTGTAGTAGAACCCGTCGTCTTCTTTCTCGAACATTGGAATTACGAGAACCATTTCGGTCTCTTTGGCGAGAGCCGTCATGGCATGCATCGTTGGACCGTCGGGAATGGGTTCGGCGGTGCCGAGATGGGCGTCATCCTGCACCTGACAGAAGTACGGTGCGTCAAAGAGTTCTTGAAAGCACATGATCCGTGCGCCGTCGTTGGCCGCTTCCCTGGCGTAGTCCATGTTCTTTTTGAGCATGGTCTCTTTGTCACCGGTCCACTCGGTCTGTACCAATGCTGATCGCAATATGTTCGCCATGGTTGATCTCCTTGTTTGCTAGTCGGGTGGTCGGGCGTTGACTGGTCCGACCACCCGTACGAATGAAACTCAGTCGCCACCCGGGTTGAGTTCGACCGTAACCTTCTGCCACGATGCGCCGGTCGTGTCGACACCCTCGTCAGATAGAGACTTGACGGCGGCTTCGGCGAAGTCCGTTCGGTAGGTGTCCTCAGGGATGGTGACCCCGGTCAATTCGGGGATTTGAGTGGTCGCAACGTTGACCGTCTGGTCCCATAGAGCCTTGTCCATGACGCCAATACCGCCTGCTGACGGCCAGATCAGGGCGTTCACTTCGTTCATCTGCCACGTCTGGTGGCTGCGGCCCAAGGTCGGGCCGACTGCCAATACGATGTCGACGCATGCGTCAGCGTTGTCGCGGCAGTAGATCCAGCCCCGGAATGTGGCTCGCAGGAACGCCTCCACCGTCTCCGGATTCTCGTTTGCGTACGTGTTTGTCGTCCAGACTGAATCCTGCAACATCGCCGTACCGACCTCGTTGAAGTCGATAACGCTCAGGTCGGATGGCTGGTAGAGCTCGCCGGTGGCCTCGTTGACCGCCTCGAGGACCTGGGCGTACTCGTTGTAGATCATGGCTTCAGCCGCGTCAATTTCGCGGTTCAGTAGCGCTTCCATATCGAAGTTCTGTGCAATGAGCTCAACGTCTTCTACGCCCGCCTGAGCAATGGCGGCGGTCAGTTCAAACTCGTTGCCGAAGCCCCAGTTGCCAACTTTTCGCCCAGCCCAGTCTTCTGGAGAGGTTATACCTTCGTCTGCCCACGAAACCATCAGTGTGCCGCTTCGCTGGAACACCTGAGCGACGTTGACGAGGTCTGCCCCCTCCTCGTTCGAGGCGAGTGCCTTGGGTACCCACGCCAGCCCGAACTCGGCGGCACCGGTGGCGACGACCTGTTGAGGTACGATGTCAACCGCTCCCTCGAGAATGGTGACGTCGAGCCCCTCGTCCTCGTAGAAGCCCTGGTCGACCGCTGCGTAGTAGCCGGCGAATTGGGCTTGAGCGAACCACTGAAGTTGGAGTTTGACGGGTGTGAGTTCAGCGGGCGTGCCGGGGTCGGCGGTTTCGTCACCACCGCAAGCGGTAGCTAACAGCACCAGCAGCACCAAAACTGCCGTCAGTCTTCGCCAGCTTTTACTCGACATTGTTAATCCTCCTCGGACTCGTAAACAACGAAATCTGAGCCTACCGGAACCGACACACGGCTTATTGATCATTGGCGTCTTTTCGCTTAGGAGCGCACCGACACGTGCCACGGCATGGCCTTACGTTCGACGAAAAGAATCAGGCCGTACATGGCGATGCCGAAGGCCGACGCGAGGAGAATGGCTGCCCAAGCCTCCTCGAACTGGAACAAACCAGCCTTGAGGGTGATGTATTGACCCAGGCGTTCTTGTGGCCCGCCGAAGTATTCTTTGATGATGGCTCCGATGAGCGCCAGCGCCGAGGCGATTTTCATGGCCGAGAAGAAATAGGGGAGGGCAGCGGGAAGCCTGAGCTTGCGAAGGGTCGTGCCCCTGGTGGCGGCGTAGCTTGCCATCAGCTCCAGCTCTTGCGCCTCGGCCGACAGGAGGCCCCGCACGAGGTTGATCATCACCGGAAAGAACACGAGCACCGCCACGACCACGACCGTGCCGATCGGACTCGTTAGTCCGAACCACGCGTTGGCCACGGGAGCGAGCACAATGATCGGCGTTGAGTTGGCCGCGATGGCCAATGGCATCGCTCCGTCACGGATAAGCGTGAAGCGAGATGCGGCCATTCCGGCGAGGACTCCAGCAGCGGTTCCGACTGCCAGCCCTGACACGGCTGACAGGAACGTGGCCAGCCCGGCTCGCCATAACGTCGATGTTTCCGCAGCGAACGCTGCCAGAATCGCCGTCGGGGCCGGCAGGATAAATCCTTGGATGTTGAACAGGCGTACGGTGAGTTCCCACAGAGCCAGGCCGCCCACAAATATGGCGATGGCCGGACCGTACGATCGTATCTTTGTCATGGGGACTCGTTCTCGATCGCCCGGAGCGCTTCGCGTACCACGGTGATCAATTCGAAGAAGCGCTGGTGTTCTCGGGTATCGAATCCGCGGGGTTGAGGCAGGTCGATATCGATGTGGTCGACAATTCGCCCTGGTCGCGGTGACATCACGATCACCCTCGTTGAGAGGAACACGGCCTCGGCAATACTGTGGGTGACGAAAAGAACCGTTGTCTCGGTTTCTTCCCAGATCCTCAGTAGTTCCATCTGCATGCGCTCCCGGGTCATCTCGTCGAGGGCGCCAAACGGCTCATCCATGAGCAGGATTGATGGTTGGAAGCTCAAGGCGCGAGCGATGGACACTCGCTGCTGCATCCCGCCCGACAGCTGCCACGGGTAATGGTTGGCGAACCCGTCGAGTTGGACGAGATCGAGCATCCTACGGCCAGTCGCATCGCGTTCGGGCCGATCGACGCCCATGATCTCAAGTGGCAAAGCGACGTTTTCGAGAACCGTTCGCCAGTCGAGAAGGGTGGCACTTTGGAAGACCATCCCGTAGTCCCGATCCAACCTGGCCTGATGGGGGCTTTTGCCGTTCACGTGCGGGATGCCCTCCGTTGGGGAGATCAGGTCACCTATCACGCGGAGCATGGTTGACTTGCCGCACCCGGATGGACCGATCAGGGAGACAAACTCGCCCGGTTGCACAGCGAGGTCGATGTCTTCCAAGGCCTTGACGGCGTCAGTACCGGATCCGAAGACCATCGATACGTTGTCGAGCGAAATGGTCGGCGTCATGCGAGAGGCCTTTCTGCGTCAACCGTGACCCGGCGGTTGGGGGGGACCACTGATCGTTCGACGAGTGCCACGAGTCCCACGAACAAGATGCCGACCAGAGCCGAGACGGCGACCGATGCGAACAGCTTCTCGGGAGCGCTAGAAAACGACGAAGCAAAGCCGAGGATGGCCCGCCCCAATCCCCGTGAGAGGCCGGCCGGGAGTTCGCCCACGATCGCCCCGATGATCGAAGCCGTCGCAGCAATTCTCAAGGCTGGAAACAGGAACGGTAAGGCAGCAGGCACCTGTAGTTTCCAAAGTTGTTGGGCCGGACTTGCCGCATATGAGCGAAGAAGTTCGGTAGCGGTGGCGGCCGGGGATCGGAGACCACGCAACGTATTGATGGCCACGGGAAAGAAGGCCAGGTAGGCGGCGATCACGGCGACCTGTACTGCCTGGGGAAGGCCAAGCCGGCCGCCCCAGATCACGAGGATTGGAGCGATGGCAATAACCGGGACGGTTTGCGAAGCGACAACGTACGGCATGAGGCCTCGTTCGGCGATGGATGACCGGACAAAGAGGATTCCTAGGCCAAAACCGAACGCGCTCCCGACCAGGAATCCGCCGGCCGCGGATCGGAAAGTGAACCAAGCGGAGCGCAGCAAGATGACCAAAAGGATGTCTTCGCCGCCCCGCCTCGCCGGCTGGAAGAGAGACTCGGCAATGTCCCACAGGTGTGGCATCGAGCGGGCGTTCGTGCGAATGGGTAGCCGCACCGTCGTGTAGGGCCATGTGCCGCCCGTGGTCTGGCCCATCCACTTGTAGCCCTCCCAGATGACCGCAAGTGAGGCAACAATACCCAGGAACGACAAGATACTGCGGGTCCGATGGTTCATTGCCCTTGGTATCGCAGTCGAGTGCTCATAGTCCCGGGATGCTACAGCCGATCCAGGTTCGGTGTCCGCTGGCTGTTGGGGAGGTATTAAGAGCTCTCGAGATGCCGATAGCTGTTCACAAGACCCCGTCACTTCCTAGCCGGGAGCGGCGGATTGCGTAAACTCTGCGCATGAAAAAAATCACGGTCGTCGTCCAGTCGTGTCCGACCCCAGAGTTGGTGGTGGGGCGGAAACCGGTCGGGATTGATGTTCGCATGGCCGGGACCGCTAACGAACTTCGCGGGGCTCTCCCCGGTGCCGAGATCCTGTTCGGGTTTGATTTCAAAGGCAAGCTGCTGCCTCAGGTCTGGGACGCAGCCGCCGATCTTCGGTGGATTCAGTGGGCAGGAGCCGGGGTCGACGCCTTGCTTTTCCCGGACCTTGTGAACTCCGACGTTGTCGTGACCAACGCCGGGGGGATCTACGACGACGCAATCGCAGAACACGTGCTTGCGTTGATGCTGGCCCAAACCAAAAGACTGCCCGATGCGGTCCGCAACCAACTGAAATCAACCTGGCACTACCAAACCGTCAATCCGGTGCGAGGCAGCACGGCCCTGGTTTTGGGTGCCGGGGGTATCGGTCGAGCCATTGCGCGACTGCTCGGCGCGGTTGGGGTCAATGTGACCTTGATCGCCACATCGACGCGGCCCGACGATGAGTTCGGCGGCGTCATTGCATGGCAGGACCGGGACCTATCGAGAGCCGATTGGCTGGTCGTGGCGGCTCCGCTTACCTCAGCGACGCGGCACATCGTCGACCGGGCTGTGCTCGCCGAGCTACCTCCGAGTGCCTCGCTCATCAATATCGGTCGGGGAGCGAGCGTGGACGAGGTCGCGCTCGTAGCGGCCTTGAACGCAGGGGAATTGGCGGGAGCCGGTCTTGACGTTTTTGAGACTGAGCCACTCCCCTCCGATTCTCCTCTCTGGCGGATGGAGAATGTCATCATTACGCCGCACCATGCCGGCGATCTTGATGACTACGCAGAGCGAGTCGCAGAGCTGTTTCTCGAGAACCTGGTTCGGTACCAGGCTGGGCAGCCGTTGCTCAACACCATCGATAAGCGACTCGGTTACCGATCGTCTGTCTGAGTGGGTGTCTCCCAATCGGTCTTGTGGATGATCCAGGCGGCCGCCATGACGAAGACCGCGGCGATGACAAGGCCGATGGCGAGTCGTACCGGGTTGATCGGAGGAGCTGAAACACTTAGGCGTGGATATCGGCCATGTGTGGTGCCAACGATGCCGCCCACGACGGGAATGAAGAGCAGCCCGATCGGGACGCCGACGACGGCGATCAGCCCAATGGCCCAGCCTTCCCAACCGACCCGTCGGTTACTCATCACCTGCGGGTATCTGTTCGGCGTCGAGGCGTCGGTTCAGTGAGAAGAGGCGGCCGATTACGGGCATGAGGATGATGTTGGCGCCGTGAAGGACACCGATGATCAGGAGGATGCCTCCGAGTCGGCCGACTTCCCATTGCAGCTGGGCGGCACCAACGGTATCGGTCCATTCCCGCTCCTGTTGAAAACGGACCGAGAACAAGATGTAGGCGCCGAAGATCAGGTAGTAGACGATGTCAGCCAGCAGAATGAAGCTCTTGCCTGTGGCCGGGTTGGCCTTGAACACGTCGGCCGCATAGGCACGGCCGAAGCGTTTGATGAACGGGCCGAGCCAGAGGGCAAGCCCTATGAGCACGACGGTGGTGATGGCCTCAAGTACCCACCATTCCATGAGCAATCTCCCTTGTTCGTATGTGGATGTTCCATAGATAACCGAGATCAGAGCACCGATGAGTAGCACGACGACTCCGATACGCGCCCGTAGCCTCGCCCGCCGCCGGCGGTCATCGGCGATCGAGCCGCGCACCCGGGCGAACAGATCAGGGGAGGGCTCGGTGGCGATCGCATCGGCCATCAGCGCATCATGGAGTCGTCGCTCAAGAGTCGTCATACTCGACCTCCCAACCGTTGCTCCAAAGCGGCCAGGCCGCGGCGTTGTTGGGTTTTGACCGTATTTGCGGAGATGCCGAGGGTCTCGGCTGTTTCAGCGACGGACAATTCCATGTAGTAGCGCAAAACGAGCACATTGCGTTGGCCGGGAGCGAGTTCTCGGAGCGCCGCGATGACCAATCGTCTGTCGTCGTCGAGGACGGCCTGATCGTCAAGGCCCGGCGGATCGGGGTCGGCTGGGGGTCGGTGTCTGAGCGACATCAGGCCGCGACGGTTGTGGTCCCTGGCGAGGTTGAGCACGATCGAGCGCAGATACGGCTTGATTTTGTCTTCGTTGCGAATTCTGTGAATGGAACGCGACAGCCTGATGAACGCCTCCTGCACCAGGTCTTCGGCCGCCGTCCGGTCATCAACGAAGAACCGGGCTAGCCGGACCAGGTTGGTGGCCTCTTCCGCGAACAACCGACCTACCAACGAGTGCAGTTCCGCCTCCTCTACTCGGTCGAGAGGTGTTTCAACCGCCGACCGGTAGATCCTTCGATGCGCGCTTAAGTCCAAAACCATCACCCTTACCGACGAACGAACAAGGGGAAGCGGGTGACGCCCAATAAAGAATCTCGACCGCGTCACCCGACCTGGTCGGTCTTTGCGTCTGTGGGATAACGGATCAAAAAGATCAAAGGAGGGTCCGATGAAATTCCATCGTGCGATGGTCATGGTTGTAATACTCGCATTCGGCTTGCTGTCCGCCGCGGCCGGAAATGCCATTTTCTCAAAGGCACCGTTGTCTGACGTAAGCCCGGCCGCGGATCCGACCGACGGCGCCTGGGCCGTGGCTTCTGCCACGGTCGAGAATGGCCGGACGGTCGTCGTTCTCAACGTCAAAGGTCTCGACCGTAGTGAGTCGGGTCGCCGACTAGGAGCGCATGTTCATGTCGGTCCGTGCGTGGCAGGCGATGGTGGCCTCGCCGGCGGCCACTACAAGGTGCCTGGTGCTCCCGTTTCGCCAGAGACCGAGGTCTGGTTGGACTTCACGATCACCGACGGAGGGACCGGTCACGCCACAGCGATCGTTCCTTTCGAAATCGCACCAGGGGAGGCTCACTCCATCATGATTCACCGGGATCCCACGGCTTCCAGTGGGGCGGCCGGGCCGAGGTTGGCCTGCATCCCGCTGGAGTTCTAGTGATGAATTGGATGTTGCGCCGGCCGATTGTGGCCGGCGCAACGCTTGGACTCGGTTGGGGCATCGTCATGCGGTTCTGGATGCGCTTCATATCAGGCAGTCCTGAATTCAGCTGGAGCGGGACCGGATTCATTTTGCTCGCCGCGACGATCGTCGGAGCAATGTTGGGTTTGGCTCGGAAGCGGCGCAACGCCGGTGGGGTTGGATGGTGGCGCATGTCGATCCTGTCGCTGATGTTGCTTGGTGCCGGCGGAGCCGTGATGTGGCCATCCGTGGTGTTTGGCGCAGTGGCGATTGGCCGACCGCGGCCCGTTTGGCTCCGAAGCCTGCTGGGCGTGGCGGCGGTAGGAGCACAGGTTCCAGTAGTCCAGCAAAGCATCCTTGGGGAGTCGACCCTCGATGCCGTCGGCGCGGTTCTGGCGGTCGGTTGGTACGCTCCGATGCTTGCCATTGAAGCGTGGGCCTTTTCGGTCGTGTTCGCTCCAGCGGTGGACGGGGCGCCG
>JAOUMT010000289.1 GCA_029881355.1 Acidimicrobiia bacterium
AGGCGGGGCTGGCTGTGATCAGCGCATCGGCCTTGGGTAGACCCCGACGCTCGTTCCACATGGCCCATTTGCGCCACTTGCCGTCCATCCGGTTACGTTCCGTTGCCAACTCATGCGAGTCGTAGACCAGCTTGGCGCCGGTGGCTTCGGCGCATTGCCATCCGATATAGAGCGTGTTGAGATCGTGGGAATGGAATACGTCTGGATCGACCTCCAGTCCAATGGCGATCATTCGTTTGTTGATGGCCCACGTTTTGAGTGCCAGGCCTTGGCGCCCAAGGACGGCTTTGATCGCCCGGAATCCGAATCGAGCGGTGTGGGCAAAGCCGCGTAGGATCGGCGTCGTAATTGCTGCCCAGGCTTTGGTGGCGAGCGAGGAGCGGTTCCCGGGGTGGGCGGCGGACGCCGTGGCCAGGGAGGGCCGCTGGTTAGCTCCCGGCGTGGCGGTCGAGGCCGGAACCACGGCCGCTAGTTGGGCTTGCTTGGCAACGTCGACCGGTTCGCCGGTGAGTTTGGCGTGGCGGGTTTCGATGCTCCCTGCGTAGCGACCGGCGACCTTGTTCAGGGTGGCCAGGCCAAAGTGCACCCGGGACACCCGACGGACGTGGATCCCATCCTGGGTGGTTTCCTGCTCGGCCGTTACCCCGGGGACGTGAATCGCCACCACCGTGACGTCATGACCTGCCTCGATGAGCGTTCTGGCCTCTTTCGTGACCCTGGCGTCATACTCGAACGAGTTCTTCACGAACATGCAGACCTTCATATCGTTGCCCTCCTGATCGTCTCCGCAGCGGCCCTGAGACGGATCCGGAAGGCGGCGACGGCTTCGTCCATCGAGGCAATCGCCTTGGTTTTGGTCGATTCGAGCTGGTTGACCATGTCGTAGAGGCCTCCGAGATCGTTGGTGGCGAGCACGTAATCCTCCATGTTCACACTCTGGGCAAAATCTCGCACCTTCGGTCGGTACTCAAGACCAATAAACGGTGTGCCGGTCGCCGCGGCCAACACCGCGCCATGCAACCGTTCGGAGACCACGACGCCCGATTCGGCTAACAGTTCGACGGCCCCGCTCTGGTCGGCGTAGGCGGCCAAGTACGGCAGTTCGGGATGCCCGGCCGCACGCATGATCTCGAATATCGGCCGGTCGTCGGCGGGGAAACATGACAGGAACCGGACGTCACGTCCGTCGGCGACGAGTCGGCGAGTCAACTCGGCGAGTGCCGAAAAGACCGCCTCGTCACTATCGCCCCACAGTTCCCCATTCGTTCGGGCCGGGCTGATGGTGACGAGCCCGGGATCCGTTGGCCCGGCACTCTCGGGGCGTTCGACCAGCAATGCGGGATCGCCCACGATTTCAAGGTCCGTTTTTAGTCCCCAGTCGGTCAGTATTTGAGCCGACGTGGGTCCTCGTACACCGACGTAGGCGCAGGTCGACAGGAAGTCGATCCATTCGGCGGCTGGCTCGGTCAAGCCCCAGAAGGATGGGTTTGCCACCCCGGTGCCAAATACGGCTCGTTCGATCCTCGGAGAGTCCTTGGTCCGTAACCAGTCCAGATAGACCTTCCGATTGATGAGCGTGCCACCCCCGAGCAAGAGCAAGCCGGTCGGATCGCCTGTCGTGGTGAAATCCCCCCAGTTCATCAGGTCGGTGACCGCGTCGAGCATGATCTCGTCTCCGAAGTTCTCCTTCCCCACCCATCCGACGTAACGGATCTGGGGCCGTTGCGTACGCGGTGGATCCAAGCGAGTCGAACCCTTGGGTGGCGCCTGAAACGGCGACTTCGTCAGTCGGGCTTTGGCAAACCGGCCGAGCGTCGGAAGCGCCTTTACCGGATGGGCCTGGATCTCGGACACGAGCTTGCTCCGGTCGGATTCGTAAGCCGGGTAGTCGATCGGGAGATCGGTGGCAGGGGCGCCACTCGGTAGAGCAACGAGAGTGTCGTTGAGATGGACGATGTCGCCCCAGCCGCGCAACGCCGTGAAAGCCCGCTTGGCGGTGTCGGAACCTCCAAGTGCTTTTGCCCATTCACGCGTTCGCACCCACGTGAAGACCGGGAGGCCGGAGGGGTTCCAGGTAGCGTCGATGGCTGCGGTGTCCGATTCGTTTCGGTAGGCGAGCGGCCCGTCGGATCCCGGGATCTGGTACCCAACCGAGGCTGCCGCCAGACGCGGTCGGCTGTCGAATCGCCGCACCAATCGGCCACCGAGTCGGTGATCGGGGGTGGCCCATCCGTGCAAGGTGGCTACATACTGACCGCGAGCCTCGCCGAGGGCTTCTTCAAGAGTCTTCGCCAG
Source organism: Acidimicrobiia bacterium (assembly GCA_029881355.1). Lineage (GTDB taxonomy): Bacteria > Actinomycetota > Acidimicrobiia > Spongiisociales > JAENVV01 > JAENVV01. Next base: position 2,296 of record JAOUMT010000289.1, read on the forward strand.
GGATACTCGCGGGTCGGCTTCGTTGGAAGCGGCGAAACGGTCGAGTTCTTCGGATTCGCCGACCCAGATGGTGTCGAAGTCGGTGAAGTTCTGGCGGCGCAGGGCTGTCCACAGCGGCTCGATCCTGGCGTCAATCACCGGTGATATCACCCAGGTGACTTTGGGGCGCACGTATATATGCCCCTCGGCGGACCTCCGATAAAAACGGTGGGGGATGCGGTTGATGATCTGGGCGTCGTTCTCTGTTCTAGCCGCATCGCGCCACCCGGCCTCGTCGTCTATCTGGGTCTGATGAAACATGACGGCGTCGTCCTCGGGGACAATGAAGGCACCCGCTTCTGACAATCGCCAACCCAGCTCGGTGTCTTCGCCGCCCCAAC
>JAOUMT010000102.1 GCA_029881355.1 Acidimicrobiia bacterium
GCTCGACATAACGTTCCACGCCACCGTCAATGGCTGCCACGGGCACACCGGTTACTTTCAACTCGAAGCGGGAATAGCCGACATCGAGGTCTGCATGCCAACCCGTCACATCATCCTGCACGAGCTTGCTCATGCATGGGCTGCCGTGGCCGTGGGCGACACCACGCGCTCCGAGGTTGCCCGGTACTGGGATCTCGATAACTGGAATGATCAAGGCGTGGAGTGGAACCTGCGGGCCGGCGAACGGGCGGCCGACACTATCGCTTTTGCTCTGAACAGCATCCCATCGGATCCTCAAGCCAGCTTGCTGAAATACCTATGCGGGTTTGAGCTGCTCACCGGCCATCCGCTGCCCGGTCCAGGCCTCGAAGAAAGCGTCGCGAGCTCCTCAGCGGCTTGGGTTGACGATCTGTGCGCTGTACACACCGGCGATGCCTAACTGCGACGTATTATCGAACTCGAGTTGGTGGCTGGATTGGCGGCGCACGATGTAGCCGGGACCGCGCTGGATTGGCAAACCGATAGCGGCAGGGAATATTGGCCACCGGGCGGGAATGCGCGAACTGAGCTTTTAGGATGCGAATGTGAAAGCCTCCGGAGATCGTGTCAGCTGGGACTCGCCGTTTCCTGAGACAATTCGGTTTGCCCAGCTTGATTGGGATCAGGTAGACCTGGATCTCGCTCAAGTCGACCCGATCGCATCTCGTGAACTGATGGCGCTGGGCGAGGGTTCCATTGATGCCAGACGTCGTGAGTTCGCCGCCGGAAGGGCAGCAGCCCGGCAGGCGCTGCACGGTTTGGGTGCCGACCGAGTGCCGATTCTTATCGGCGGCAGTCGTGAACCGATATGGCCCACCGGCACGATTGGGACCATCGCTCACTCCGATGGCATGGCGTTGGCGGCCGCCGGGTGGCGAAAACAGTATTCAGGTGTCGGACTGGACATCGAGAGCCTCGATCGCGTGTTTGCTGACTTGCTGGCAATGATCACGACGGAGTCGGAGCGAGTTAGTCTTAGACGGATGCTGCGGGAGGCGCCTGACCGGACAACCGTCTCAGTCTTTGCCGCCAAAGAAGCCCTTTACAAGGCGCTATTCCCACAGGTCGGCAAGCTGTTTGGTTTCGATGTTGCCCACGTTAGACCAGGCCCGAATCCGGGCAGCTTAACGATTGAACTGGTCGACGACCTGGCCGCCGACGTTTCGGCGGGAACGAGCTACGTCGTCAAGACCACCTGGCAGCCACCGTTGGTGCTTGCGTCCCTGGCGATCGAGGCAACGTGAGGCCCGGCTGAGGATCAACTCGAAACGATGCGGCCGTCCTTCAGTTCGATCACGGCATCAACTCCGCTGAGAACGCCCGGGTTGTGGGTGATGAGCAGGACAGCCGGGCGGGGCTGCAGAGTGGCAATGTTGTTGATGACGGCGTGGAGCGCATCACGGTCGAGATGGTTGGTTGGCTCGTCGAGGACGAGAATGCTGGGCCGGTGGATTACGGCTCGGGCGATAGCAAGCCGTTGGCGTTGGCCACCCGAGAGAAACACACCTTCATCGCCGATATCGGTGTCTAGTCCGTCCGGAAGGTCGTCCACGAATGAAGCCTCGGCGATCTTGAGAGCCCGATCTATGTCGTCGCGGGTCAATCCGGTCCGACCATAAGTGATGTTCTCGGCCACCGACGCGTGGAGCAGCACCGTGTGCTGGGGGACTACGCCCATCGTTTTGCGCAGTGAAATCATGTCGAGTTCTGGATAAGGGATGGAGTCCGCCAGAAGCTCGCCGCGGGTAGGCCGATAGAACCCGAGCATCAGGCTGACGAGCGTCGACTTCCCGGATCCGTTGGGACCGGTAATGGCGGTGACGCTGCCCGGCCGCAGTTCCAGTGACACGCCTTCAAGGACAGGTTCGTCGCCGTACCCGAAAGTGACGTCGACTACCCGGAGGTGACCCGTGAAGTCAATCGCCCTCGATCCCTGGTACGGACGAGCGTCAACCTCCGTCAGCAAAGCATCGAGGTGGGTCAGCGAGGTCACCCCCTCGATGACGGCAGGAACTCTTACCGCGATCCCCCCCAGCGGACCGCGCATCAAAGCGAACCCGGCGTAAAACGAGATAAGGTCCCCCAAGGACAGTCTTTCCTGAGCAACGAAGATCCCACCAACGATGAGAACGGTCGCCCCCGCCAAAGCCAGCAGGGTCGTCTGGGACAGTGAATAGGCCTTGTTCCATACGCTCTGCTGGACCCCGGCTTCCTCCAGCTCGGCCGCCCGCACCGCGATACCTTCCATCTCGATTTCTTCTGCGCCATGCGTGCGGATCAGGTCCATGGTCCGGAGAATCCGCAGCACGTCGCGGCTGAAGCGCTCGAACATACGATGTTGGTGCCTTACGCGACTCCGCAATGCCCTACCCAGGAACCGGCCCGAAATCATGATGGCCGGTCCGAAACCGAGCGTTATGGCCGCGAGAACCGGATTCATCTGGACCAGGACGGCGCCGATGCCTATCACGATGACGAAACCGGGTAGGTACGTATCGAAGACGGCTTTGGTTCCGCGATCGATGCGTCCGGATTCCTGCACGATCTGGTCGTGGAGGACAGACGGCTCCTGGGACGTGACGAACCTTCGGCTGACGAGGAACAGTTTCTCGACCGCATCCTGTCGGAGACGCTTGATGGCGTCGCGGACTACGGCGGCGGTTACATAGCCACCCCAAAGAGACAGACCGGCACCCACCAGCGTAAGCCCGAGAATCATGGCGCCGATCGTCAACAGCAAGTTGATATCACGCGCCGGGATGGCTTCGTCGATCGCTCTGCGCACAAAGATCGGGATCGGGATCAAAGTGAGCGCGTTGAGGATCGATAGCAGCACTCCCCAGGCAAGTCGCCCCCGCGAGGGCCGGTACAACGCTATGTAGCGGCGGAACGCGCCCCAGTTCATCGCGGAGCTTCCTGTTTGTCGATGGAGGCTCCTGTGAGAGCCGCTTGAATCTGCGCAGCAACGCTTTCGGCGTGCGGTGCGCGCATGAGTGACTCTTCGCCGCGATGGGTTCCGGGTACGCCGACAACTTCGAGGTTCGATCCAACCAGTTCTCTCCAGGCGGAAATGACCCCGGCCTTGGCTGGATCGTTGGGGTCGCCAGCCATGACGAACAGCATGCGCCCATCGTACGGACCCGCCTGGTAGGTCGAGGCTGCCTTGGCGGCCGCCCGGAACATGAGTCTCTCCACCAGCCGCGGGCTGAGCGGCCGCCCGGTGGCGCGTGCGATAACGGTCTTCGGCCCGTGCAGGACCCTTCCGCCGACGCGTCGGACGCCGAGTGTGAGGCGTTTGGTCAGCGGGGGGATATTGCGTGCTTGAGCTCCTCGCCGCACCATGTGCCGCCTTTCCGGTGCCTTCCCGTGCGACTTCTTTGGTCGCACCCTTGCGTCGATGACGATGACAAGTTCGACCTCTTCTCCTTCGCGACGGAGTTGTCTGGCAACTTCAAAGGCGATCAGCCCGCCCAGGGAGTAGCCGGCGAGAACGTAGGGGCCGGTGATTCCGTGCGCAGCGATGGACTCTCGGCAGTGATCCGCCAAGGCCTCGACCGAGTTGAGCGGCGATGACGTTCCCCCCAGTCCAACCGCTTCGATTCCGATGATTGGGCGATCGGCGTTGAGGCTGCGGGACATCAGTTCGTACGTCATCACGTTTCCGCCGGCAGGCGGCATGCAAACAATCGGGCTCCCCGAACCGTCAGGCTTGATGGTCACGACCGGGCCTTTGGGCTCAACACGTGGCTCATTGATAAGGGCGGTGAGCGCCGCCAGCGTCGGGGCTTCGAACAAGGCCGACAGGGGGAGCCGCTGGCCATACTGCTGCTCGATGGCGGCCATCAAGCGGATCGCCAAGAGTGAATGTCCGCCGAGGTCGAAGAAGTTCGAATCCGCTCCGACGCCTTCGACCTCAAGCGCCTCCTCCCACAGACGCGCCATAGCGATCTGGGCCTCTCCGTGAAGCTCACCAGACGTGTGTTGCGTGGAGTCGGGAGCTGGAAGAGCGCCCTCATCGATCTTGCCGTTCGGCGTAATGGGCAGGGCATCCAGGACGACGACGGCCGTCGGGATCATGAAGCTCGGGAGAAGCGGGTACAGGTGCTCGATGGCGACTTGAGGGGTGACCTTCCCGACGATGTAGGCGACGAGTCGCGAGTCGTGCTCCGTTGACCGGACCACAACATGGGCTTGCTCGATCGCCGGGTGGCTTTTCAGGTGTGCTTCGATTTCACCGGGTTCGATGCGGAACCCGCGTAATTTGATCTGTCGATCGATTCGCCCCAGAAACTCGATGTCGCCGGTGGAGGTGCGTCGAACCAGGTCGCCGGTGCGATACAGTCGCTTCCCGTCGAGCGTTATGAAGCGCTCGGCGGTCGCTGGTGGGTTTCCTCGATATCCGGCTGCGACGCCGTGACCCCCGACTATCAACTCTCCGGGTGCCCCGGTAGGGAGCGGAGTCAGGTTGGCGTCAACCACGCTGATTGAAGCTCCGGCTATGGCAGTCCCTATGGGAATCGACTTGGCACCGATCGGTACGGCGACGATGGGTTTCCAGGTCGCAAACGTGGTGGTTTCGGTAGGGCCATATACGTTCAGCAATCTGCGGGGTGGGCCCGACGCAAGACACAGCCTCACCATGTCGGGATCCAGCGCTTCGCCGCCAACCATGAGCGTGTCGAGGCTCGAAAAAGCGGCTGGCGAATGCAGAATCACCGCATTGAACAGCGCGCTCGTCAGGAACATGACGCTGATGCCGCTTATGCGGATCTCCTCAGCAAGCGTTTCAGGGGCCAGCAGAGTTGCGTTGTCGAGTACGTGCAGCGTCGCACCATTGAGCAGCGTCCCCCATACTTCGAATGTGGCTGCGTCGAACCCCGTGTTTGAGGCGAACCCGATGACGGTGTCGCCATCTATTTGGACGTAGTCGGTATCGCAGACGAGGTTGATGATCGACGCCTCCTTGACCTCAACGCCTTTGGGAGATCCAGTCGAACCCGACGTATACATGATGTATGCCATCCGGTCGGCCGCGGAATAGGGCTCGCCTGCGACTGCCCGAGTTTCTACGAGAGGATTGTCGATACTGCTTCCTTGGGAGAGGATCGCTTTCAGCCCGGCATCTTCGGCGATCGTGTCGATCCGCGCTTGCGGGTACCCAAGATCGAGCGGCACATATACGGCTCCGGAACGCACAATTCCCACTATGGCGGTGACGAAAGCGGCTCCCCGGGGCATTTGGATCCCCACGGTGTCCCCTGGTTCAACACCTACCACGGATAATCGCTTGGCAACTTCATGGGATGCCGCGCCGATCTCGGTATAGGAGTGGGAAGTATCGCCTTCAACTACGGCGGTGGCTGGGCCCGCCCGCCCGATGACTCGATCTACGAGTTCGATCAGACGGGCGTTGGTTATCGATCTCGGCGCCGAGTCGGGGGCGGTTGGTTCTAGTTGCAGCATGTCGATACGCACGTCGGGGCCACCAGCAACTGCGCTGAGCAGCGCTGAGAAGTGTTCGGCCATGGCGTCGATGGTGCTCTCGTCGTAGAGGTCCTTTCGAAACTCCAGGAGGAACCTCACGTCTCCACGCATGTCCGTGATGTGGGCGCGAACGTCGTACTTCGCCGGATGTGGACCCAACGGAATCCCAAGCGGAACCGTCGACAGATGCGGCAAGGAGAGCCGAGCCGTTGGCGCGGAGCGAAGGTCGAACATCGTTTGGAAGATCGGTGTGCGCGACGGATCTCGGGGTGAGTCCATGTGTTCGACGACTGCATCGAAGGGAACGTGCCGGTGAGCCAGCGCGTCGAGGACTGTCGATCGGACCTGCTTGAGAAAGCGGCGGATAGTGGTCTGCGGATCGATCCGGATGCGGATCGGAAGGGGGTTGACGAAAAAGCCGACGACCTTTTCCAGCTCAACACTGTTCCGTTCGTTGCTGGGGATTCCAATAACGAAATCATCCTGTCGGGTGGATCGGTGGAGGAGTAGGGCGTACGCGGCCAGATAGGCCATGAACGGCGTCATACCTTCATCTTGTGAGAGGCGTTGCATGGCATCTGAGACATCCCGATCGAGCTCGCATCGCACCACGCCGGCTTCCCCTCCCGAGAATGGGGGTCGGATCCGGTCCGCGGGCAGATCCAGGTTCGATGTCGATCCCGCCAACGTTTTCAGCCACCAGTCCAGATCGAGATCGTCTGGTGTGAGCCGACGCACTTGCTGTGTGGCGAACTGGGCGTACGAGGTCGACGCGTCAGAAAGGTCGGCCGAATCCCCGCTCAGATAGGCCGTGTACAGAGCCTCGAGGTCGTTGCGGACGATGGAAATGGAGTCGGCGTCTGTAGCGATGTGGTGGGCGACGATCGAGAGGATGTGATCATCCGGGGCAACTCTGAAGACGGCGACACGGATTGGATGTTCGGTGGCCAAATCGAACGGTGCGAATGCTTCGTTCTGGAGGGCTGCCGAAATGTCGCTTGTGGATGGACCGACGTCGATGATTCTCAACGGCATGGGACGCGGTTCGTCGACGACCTGGTAGGGCAAACCTCCGTCTTCCTCGATGCGAGTCCTGAAGACCGGATGCCGCACGATGATCGCGTCGATCGCATGCTGCAACGCCTCAAGTGAAAGGTCACCCTTCAGCCGGACTCGCCAGGGGGTGTGGTAGTCACCTGCTTCAGGGGTGAGCATGTGAAGAAACCACAGGCGCCGCTGGGCGAAAGACAGAGGGCTACGGTCAATCGCCGAGTTTTCTTCGGTCGGTGAAGTTTCCGGTTGGGTTCTGTCGCGAAGCTTCTCGATCTCACGGACGAATGATCTGGGGGTCGGCGACTCAAAGATCGCGCTGATAGGAAGACCGAAGTCCCACTCTGCATCGATCCGGGAGAACGCCCGGATCGCCGTGAGTGAATGGCCGCCGAGCTCGAAGAAGTTGTCGTCGGGACCGACCCTGGTTCCGATGACCTCGCCCCAGATGTCGCACATGCGGGCGAGCAAGCCTGAATCGACCGTATCGGGCTGATCTGACTTCACTGGAAGTGCGGAACCGACCGCCGGAGCAATGGACCCGACACCAGTCTTCGCTTGAATCACCGAGTCCGGATTCGACACGAGTCGGTGTGCCAGCCGGTCGAAGGCGTCGATCAATTGCTCGATGGTTGTTGGATCGAAGAGATCGGTGTTGTAGACGAGATTGCCGGTTAGGGCGTCACCGTCGGCTTCAAGGTACATGGTGAAGTCGAACTTGGAAGCCTCTGACTGGCGTTCCACCTGTACGGCATCGATTCCGGAAAATTCCGGTGCGGCGCTGAAGGCCGAGACGCCGTACTGGAATAGCACCTGGAAGAGCGGTGACCGGTCCGCGAACCGGGCCGGAGCTACCGCCCGCACGACGTGTTCAAACGGAACCTCCCGGTGGTCAAATGACTCGAGGACCGTGCGTCTTACGGCTCGTAGGACGTCACGAAACGAGGCACCTGGCTCCAGTTGATGGCGGATCGCCAGAGTATTTACGAGAAACCCGATCAAACCCTGGGTGTCGCCCGAGCCCCGATCAGCACTGGGTATGCCGACGACGACGTCGTCGCTGCCTGACCACTCGTGTAGATGTGCGATGAAAATGGACAGACTCAGCATGAACCCGGTGACCGACTCTTGTCGGGCCAGTGCTTGAAAGCTGTCCGCGGTGGTGTGTCTGAGAACGAACCGAAGGTTCCGGCCCCCGAATGTCATGATGGGAGGGCGGGCCCGGTCGGTCTTGAGGTCCAGGATCTCCGGGGCTCCCGCAAGGTGGTCGCGCCAGTACGCCAGATCATCCTCGTACCCGCCGGCCTCGAGCGCCTGGCGTTGTCGTACCGAGTAATCGATGTATTGAATCGGGAGTGGATTGAGGTTTGGCTCAGCACCAGCTCGGAGTGCGTTGTATATGGTCGAGAGCTCGGTGAACAGGATTGGCATGGACCATCCGTCGCTCGCGATGTGGTGCAGAACGCTGACGAGCAGGTGTTCGTCTGGAGCCAGACGAACGACCGTGGTGCGCCAGATCGCATCGTGGGCAAGGTCAAATGGATACGACGCTTCCTTGATCCGGATACGGGTGGCTTCGGCTTGCTTGTCGCCCGGCCAGTCGGCCAAATCGATCAGAGTGAACTGAACCGAACCCGGGGGAACTACCTCCTGGACGGGGTCGCCATCGGCGGCCACATAACGGGTTCGGAGGATCTCGTGACGGGCGGCGAGACGTTCGCAAGCGACCCGGAGCGTCTCGACGTCGAGCGGGCCGTGCAGGACGTAGGCCTTCGTGATGCTGTAGTTGTCGCTTCCGGGATACATCCGGTCGAGCACCCAGAGGCGCTCCTGTGCCGACGACAAAGGGGCACGCTTCACGCTCTGACCTTCGAGGGCTGCGCGACGCCTGGCTTCGAGTAACGCTCGCTTCGCAGGCGACAACTGGGAAATGCGATGTGCCGTGTCGGACGAGGTTGGGTCAGGGTCCAGCTTCGCAGATTCGCCCTGGAGGTGCCGTTCCAATAGCGCTCGCTTGGCGGGCGAAAGGGCCGCCAGACGGTCCTCGCGAAGCCGGTGTGCGCGATCAGGTGTCACATTCGACGATGCTGCCACGAGCTGGCTGAGTCGGGCCCGGTCAATCTTGCCGTTGGCATTTATCGGGAGCGAGTCCATCACGATGTAGCGGGCGGGGATGGCGACCCGCGGGATGGTTGCGGCAAGATGTTCGCGCAGCGCCCCGGTTGTGGGCGGGTCGCCGTGGGGAACGATTGCGGCATCCACGCGAACAATCCGGCCGCGGTGCTCGATCGGAACGATGATCGCCCGTTTTACGGATGGATGCTGTTCGAGCTTGGTTTCTATTTCTCCTGGTTCGATTCTGACCCCGAGAATCTTCAACTGCTGGTCGGTCCTGCCGATCACGACGATGGCCCCATCCTCGCCAATTTCGCCAATGTCGCCGGTTCGGTAGACGATGTCGTCCGGATCGCCGGTGAGTGGGTTGACTACGAACGACCGGTCGTCGTCGACGTTGATGTATCCGAGCGTTCCAAACGCGGTCCGGATGACGACCTCGCCTCGAGACGCCGGCTGATTGCCTTCGTCGAGGACAAGGATCTCCGTTCCGGGAAGCGGGTTACCGATCGCGATTGGGTCCTCTTCGGTTGTTTCACCGACAAGCTGGAAGGTACGAATGAAAGTGGTTTCGGTCGGACCGTAGAAGTTCACGAGTTCCCCCGCTGGAGATAGACGCGAACGCCAGGCTGAGACCAAACGACCCGTCAGGATCTCGCCGGAAAAGAACACCCAGCGAAGACTGGACGCGGATGACTCCGACGATTCGAGCCACATCTCTGCGTGCGATGGCGTCGCGTTGATCACCGTGATCCGTTGGTCTCGCAGCCAGGCGATCGCCTCGTCCGGATCGAGGGGATCGGGAGCCACCACGATCCGCGCCCCGGTGAGCAGGGGCACGAAAACCTCCCGCATCACGGCGTCGAAGCCGAGGTTGCGGGTTAGCGCCACCCGATCCGATTCGTCGATGGCGAAGGTTTCGGCCATCCAGTGCATGAATTGCGTGAAGCCGCCCCACGATCCGAGGATCCCCTTCGGCTTCCCTGTGGATCCTGAGGTGAAGAAGATGTAGGCAGGGTCCGAGTGTGCGCGAGGCAAGATTGTCAGGTTTGTGGCTGCCGGTTCGCGGTCGGGCCAGGAAGGGAGACGGAGAACGGAAAAGCTCCCCGAACCCGGCCCGGTTCCGTCTCCAATTTGGATAACGACATTTGCACCCGATTCGGTGATCATTCGTTGGCGACGCTCGCCCGGGGTGGAAGCATCGATGGGTACGACTACACCACCGAGGGAAAGTGTGGCGATCATGGACGCGACTGCCGCTGGCCCGCGCGGACCAATTACGGCCACCCGGCCCTCGGGACCAACACCGAGGTTTGTGAGGGAACCAGCAATCTGCGCCGACCACCCGCTCAGCTGTCGGTTGGTGAGGGCGTGGCCAGAGGCCTCGATCGCTACACGGTCCGGATCCCGCCCCGCCCGTTCGATGAAGGACTCGATGATCGAAGTGGTCTCATCGGGGAGCCCGGCGGTCCGGGTTGGTCTGTGGCTGCTCATCACTCTTGGCCCGCGTCGATCCGCCGCATCATCGCTTAGCCTCT
>JAOUMT010000290.1 GCA_029881355.1 Acidimicrobiia bacterium
AGTCGCGATCGTCGGCCTGGCCGAACGAAGCGACGTTCCAGCGGTTCAGAAATGGTCGGGCTGTCTCGTCAGCGTGGAGCCGATGGAGGACTTCGGTGAGCCGCAGGCGTAGGGGATCAGTGCACAATCGTGACATCAGAATGGGTGGTGAAGGGTACGGCCCGACCGACGTGATCACCCGGATTTCGGGGCGGGCTTGCATGTCCAGCACAGTCGAATCGATGACTGCCCAGTCAGCCGATCCGTCGATGACCGCGCTGATCGATGCAACGTGCGATCCCGTGCGAATTCCGGCGGAAACCCAGCTTCCCACTTCACCGTTTATCAGCTGAGATCGACGCAGCATCTCGTACCCGGAAAAGGATTCGATCTCGTTATAGGCGAACTGTCGCTGCGCCAGGGCCGGCAATGTATGAGCAGGATCGTCGGCGCGAACGATGACATCGCCAAAGTAGACGGGCCGTCCTCCGTAACGCTCTGCAGCCATGACCGGGGCGGCCACCGCCTGGTAATGCCACCCTCCAGCAACGAGGTTGGACGCATGGAGGTATCCGCAAGCCCAGAGCAAGTCTGTCTCGCTTTCGCGCAACCAACCCTCACGCGGCTGATTGTCGATCCATCGAACGCTCAGCCCAAGCGTTTCCGACAAATAGCCTGCGAGCTGCCTAGCCAACGGATCGGCTATTTGAGACAATCCCGAGGAGAAGGTTATGGGTTGCACTAGTCCACCAGCTGTCGGATGGCCTTCCAATGTGGGTCGGTGCGATAGTCCCAGTACTTGGCTACCCGCAAGGACATGGCGTCCGGAACGCTGAAGCCAGCCGCCAAGTGACCGTTGTAGATCCGGACGTTGGCGTAGAACGACTCGGACAGAACTCCTGCGGCTTCGGTGTGCGGGAGCTGACTACGCCAGGTACCGATTGCTTCCGAGTTGTCCATAACGACCAGGTTGGCGTAGTTGGTTTCGTCTGCGAGGACGCGTGATACGTACCCGCGGACTGGCGGAAAGGACGAGAAGCGATCGATGAGGAGGTCGTTCATCTCGTCGATCGCAGCTACTGATTCGTCCGAGGCATCGCGTCGCTTGAGGCCAAAGAATCCCACCACGGTGGCCGGTCGGTCGGGGCGCTCCAAACCGGACTCGGTCAGAATGACGCGCTTGCTCCATCCGCCTCCTTCAGGGTCGTGCTGGGAGACGTTGATGCCGTCGAGGACGAGACAAAGATCGCGCACCATGGCGACCATCTCGGCCCGGTCAGCGGGTAGCCGGTCCACGCTGGCAAACGGTCGGCTTACGCGGTCGAGGTGGGCGAGGTGATGAACGGGCGCAGGTGGGAAGTCAGGCTGCAGTTGTTGCATTACGCCACACCTGGTCGTCGTTCTTCGAATCCCAGCTGACTTGACGTGTCGGCGGCGGCTGCCCTGACGGCACTCCAGGCTGCCGCATAGGTTCGGTCGTCGAATCTGGTCGTGGGTCCCACTACGGACAATGCCGCCACGATACCTCCCAGATGGTCACGCACCGGCGCCGTGACCGACGACATACCCACCTCGATGTTGTCTCGTTCGGCATCGAGACCCTGTTTGCAAAGTTCGTCGAGGTCTTCATGCTCCTCGTCACCCAGATCTTGTACAAGCTCATCCCGAGTGACCCGGCTCAAACCGGCCAACAAGGTGCGTCCGGCCACCGCCGATTGTGGAGCCAGCGCGCGGCCCTCCCACGTCACGTAACGAATGGACTCCGAGGGAGCCCTAGTCGCAAGCGTCACGACCCGGCCACCACGCATTACCGACAGAACTGCAGTCTCTCCGCAGTCGGAAACGAGCCGATCAAGGTGAGGGAGAGCCGCGCTTCGAACTATTGACTGACCAACCGCAACGGCCGACATGGTGACCAGCCCGAGTCCGAGGGAGTATCTCCCTGAGTCGGGGTGCTGATAGACCAGGCCCTCGTCAAGCAAGGTAGCCAGGATGCGCGAAACCGTGCTTTTGTGCAGATTCAGGTCGTTGGCCAATTCGGTGACCGTCATCGAAGGTCGGGGCTCACTGAAAGCCCGCATGATGCTGATCGCTCGTCGCAACGATGAGTGCGTGGTCGATTTCCCGTCAACAGTTGACATGTACCTACCTTCGTTGCGTGTAATGCAACAGCACTGCACAGTATGCACCCAATCATAGGCATCGCGGCTCGCACATAACGCGGTTTCTCGGAAGGCACGGAGAACGGTCGGGTCTGAGTCTCTCTGGTGCCGGTCATCAGGTTCGTCTTCGACTACAGGCTCGACGATCGTTTGCGAGATGGCCTACTTCTCACACGCTTCTTAGGCTGGGTTCAGTTAACGGCAAGTTACGGCACCGAAACTGCAGGCAGAATCCAGGAGGACCAGACTTGCGAAGCAAAAACATACGAAAGCTGCTTGGTTTGGCGGCGGTGCTTGCGGTTGCACTAGTCGCCTGTGGTGACGCAGGCAGCGGCACCGGTGTAGCGAGTCTGGAGAACGTGTCCTCGTCCGCCGAGGTGGGGGCGGAAGTCGAAGGCTCCGCAGATCGCGACGTCGAAACGCAAATGCTGGCTTTCGCGCATTGTATGCGTGACGCAGGGGTCGACATGGAAGATCCGCGCGTCGATGCCGATGGCAACCTCGGATTTGGTGCTTTCCGCGGACCT
>JAOUMT010000103.1 GCA_029881355.1 Acidimicrobiia bacterium
CCCCAGGAGAGTCGAACCCTGCGAGCGTTGCCCAAGCCTTATGCGCCTTCAAAAACGCATCCTGGGCCAGGTCTTCGGCAGCCGACCAATCCCCGGTGAGGACAAACGCCAGCCCAACGACCGACCGGTAATCGTTGCGATAGAAATCGTCGAAGGACCTCGGAATAACCGTTTTGGTTCGGTTCAGGTCCGGAATCATGTCCACTCCATGATCTGCAATGCCTGTTGCTGGTAACACCAACGAACGACCCAAAATGGAGTACCAAACGCTTGCTAAAACCGACACTCAGGCTGCGATCGCTTCGGCCACCGGCACTGGTGTGACCTGGCGGCCGCTACGACGGAGGATGCCGATCGCCGAGGGCAGGCCGGCGGCCACGGGCAGCCAGTAGCTGAGCAGCCGGTAGGACAGCACGGCTACCACGGCCACTCCGGCCGGGACATCGAAGGCCGTGTACGTGACGGCCATGATCGTCTCGAGAACACCCAACCAGCCGGGAGTCAATTCGGGAAGCGCCTGGAGCAAGTTGGCGAGACCGTACCCGACCAGCATGGCGCCGAACGGGAGGTTCTGGCCGAAGGCCCGGAAGATGACCCACAGCGCTGCGGCATCGAAGGTCCAGGCGGCTCCGGCCCACCAGGACACGACACCCAGGCGGCGTCCGCCCCGCAGTCCGGCGATGGCGACTTCGAGTTCATCTAGCGAAGAGTCGGCCGATCCGGTCAGGCCTTGCTTGCCGAGCACCTTGGCGAACAGGGCTTCCATACGAACCCGGGCCCTGGGGCGACGAATCGCAACGACAAAGCCAAACCCGAGGGCGATCATGGCGCCCAGAGCGGCAGCGGGAGGAATCAGGTAGGAAGGCTCAATGAGATCAGAAGCAACTGCGGCGGTCACGCCGGCCAACACGATCGAGCTGAGGGTGGTCATCGACACCCACCAGGAAATGATCATCGACGAGATGGTCACGGTGCCCCGGTTGCCGAGAGCCATCAGCTCGCGGGCGGCGAATACGCTGCCGACCGCTCCCCCACCGGGCAGGATCCGACTCAGCGTGAACGCTCCCATCGAGACCCGCACCGCATCGAGGTTGCGGGCCTGGCCACCCATCGCAATCAAAGCGCTGCGATACACCTGAGCCAGGCACCAGGTCCACACCACTTCGAGTGCCACCGCAGCCAGAACATAGTTGGCCTTGGTGGTGGCCAGCATCCGCACGGCTTCGGTGATGTCGCCCCATCCCTCGCGGACCAGCCGGGCCATGAAAACGATCGAAGTTGCCATCAGTGCCCAGCGCAAGATCGGAGCGAGCTTGATCTTGGCCTGGATAGCTTGCGGGTGAATCAGCTGCGTAACCGTATGCGTCGTCATACGGACACCATCTCGAAAAACCCGCACCAGGACTATCGGGGATAGCCCCCTGGGGAAGAACCCCTACCCGGGTGGTCCCAGCCCGTTTTCTGTCAGAAGCTCACGTGGCTCGGGGTACCGACGGCACGGAGCGGGCTACTCGTCCTCGGAGCCGTCGACCTCGTCATCGTGGACATGAGGCTCGTCGATGTCCGCATCGGGGTCGATCTGGTCGTCGGGGCGCAGGAACCCGGTTTCGAAAGCGATCCGGGTGATCTCGTGACGGCTTTGGACGTTGAGTTTCGCGAAGATATGGGCCATGTGAGTTTCGAGCGTCTTGACCGCCATCGTCAGCGACAAAGCCGCCTCCCGATAGGTGTAACCCCGTGCAATAAGGTCGACGACTTCGCGCTCCCGACGGGTCAGCTTCTCAAGACCCTCTGCGTCGGGAGCGTCTGAATCGATGTCGAGCATGAACCCGGCGACCTCCCGTGATACCGGGCGCTGCCCGGCCAATGTCGCTTCGATGGCGTCGAGCAACTCCTGTTCGTCACTTGTCTTGAGCAGGTAGCCGTCGACCCCGGCGTCAAACATCCTCGCCACGTCGATTCGCGAAGGTGACACCGTGAAACACAGGAACTTCAACTCGGGTATGACCTGCCTGACTGCCCTGATAACCGCTTCCCCACCGCCTCCGGCGAAGTGCACGTCCAGCAACACGAGGTCCGGCCACCGGTCGATGATCATTTCGATGGCTGTGGACGCGGTGTCGGCCGAACCGACGACCTCATATCTGTCGCCGAGCAGGTTGACGAGGCCGCTGCGAACGATTGGATGGTCTTCGACCACGAACACCCGAGGATTCTCGCCGCCGCTCATGGCGCCGGAACCTCGACGGTCACTTCGGTGCCACCGTTGTCCGAAACAATCGAGGCGGTACCGCCGACCCGGGCGAGCCGATTTCCCATCGAGCGCTCACTCCCCCAGAGCAGCCGCTCGATCGTGGCAGCATCCACGCCGGGGCCTCGATCCCGAACCCGAGTTCTCACGATCTCGTCGGCAACCTCGCCGTATACGTCGATGCGATCCTGACCCGAATGCTTCGCAGCATTGACCATCGCCTCGCGAACCACCACCAACCCATCGGCGGCAGCGTCGTCCACCTCCGTATCGCCGCGCACCAGAACGTTGATCTCGACGGCAGGGAACAGGTCCTCGACGTCGGCGCCGACCTCCATGAGCGCCGCCCGGAAACTGTTGACCTGCCGGGAACTCAACTCTTCGATGGTCCGACGCAGGTCCCGTTCCTGGATCCTGGCGGCGTACCGGACCTGCTGGGGGTCCTCGGCCTGGGTGCGGATGACATGGAGTGTCTGGAGCACCGAGTCGTGCAGCTTCCGGGCGATGTCGGCTCGATCTTGATAGCGGGCGTTGGCAGCTCGTTCGTCGGCCAGCAACTGCTCAGCTTCACGGCGGAGCCGATCATGGAGCCGGAGACTGTCGAAAGCCCATCCGATGATCAGGCCCAGCACCACAAACTGCAAGGTGCCGGCGGTACGAGCGTCGCCCAACTCCATGATGACATGCAGATACGCGTGTTCGATGAGCAACACCATGGCCGCTGTCATCGTCCAGCGGAGGCTGGCGGAGAACGCCACAACGAAAAGCCACGAAGACGGATAACCGCCGCTGAAGAAGTCGTCGGCCCCAGCGATGGCCCCGCCCGCCGAAAGCAGCAGAATCACGATCCCATCGGCAATGACGAACCACAGTCGACCCAACAGGTCACCTTGGCGCGATACCCAAACCGTTCCCAGGGTCCAGACGACGACAAGTACGGCACTGGCATAGATGACTGGCCGATCGCCGGCGTGACCGCCCGCCACCAGGACGCCCATCAGCACCAGCGCCCAAACGCCGGCAAGCGACCGGTATATGACGACGATCCGTTTGAGCGTGTCGTCGACATTCCGCACGGCCAAGTGGCTGCGGGCTCTCCTCCCCATGCGCCAACTCTACGCCCCAGGCAGGTTCTGGTAGCTGCTCCGGGCCGCTTCGATCAGGTGCCGACGCCGCGACCCCCCCATCGGGGGGAACCCCGATAGGCGGATCCTCTGGCGTGGCATACGGTCGAGGTAATCGACGCGAAAGGAGAAGATCATGCGGCGATTCAAGAAAACGATCGGGATGCTCGCGGCGAGCCTCCTGGTCACCGGACTCATCGCGGCCCCGGCCGTGGCGGGTGCCGACGAACCGGCGTTGCCCATCTACCTCGCCCTCGGTGATTCGTGGGCGGCGGGCGAAGGAGCAACCGACCCGGCCACCGAAGGCTACGTCCCCCAGCTGTTCGCAGCACTGCAGCGAGATCTGGATTGCCTGCCGGCCACGTCGGACAACGCGGCCGACGGATGCAAGCATCTCAGCCTCATCAACCTGGGGCGTTCGGGAGATGCCGAGCATCCCGGGGTCACGGCTCCGATAGTGGCTGCCGAACAACTGCCGACCGCGTTGGCACTGCTCGGCGAACGCAACCAGGACGCCAACCCCCGCAACAACGTCGAGGTGATCACCCTCCACGTGGGCGGCAACGACGTCACCGGACCGGCAATCGCAGCCTGCATCGAGGGCTTCAATGAGGGCTGCATCGTCACGCTGATCACGGAGATGGCAACGCTTCAAGCCGACCTGCGCAATGTGGTTGGTCAGCTTAGAGAAGCAGCCGGACCCGACACGATCATCGTGCTCGGCACCTATGCCAGCCCGGTTCCCTACTGCTACCTCGGTGGCATCCCGGGAGCCGACCAGCTCGGCGCAGTGGTTCTGGAAGGAACCCCGGATGGTTCACTCGACGGTATCCACGATGTGGTGCGGCGAGTGGCCGCCGAATACGACGCCGAAGTGGCCGAAGTGTTCGGACACCTCGGTGACGGCGACTTCGTGGGTGGCAGCGATTGCCTCCATCCGACGTCGGCCGGCTACGACCACGTGACCGGTGCCTTCCGGGCAGCCATCGGTTCATAACGACAAATCAGCGCCAGGGGAAAGGTACCGGGTCCTGCGGGACCCGGTACCGGCGCGCCGGACCTCACTCGCCCGAGTGGTCCCGTGATTGGCAGCGGGTCGGAGGATTCAAAACACTGCCGGGCACCGATGGTCCACCGTGGTTCGAGCACCCGGACGCCATCCTCGACATGGTGCGTGAGTTCGTTTCTTGAGATCGCCGATGATTCCACACGGGCGACTCGGCAGGAACGGGTCATGGCAACCGTGCTGTTCGCCGACCTCGTGTCGTCCATACAGCGAGCACGACGAAATCTTGAACGAGTCAGCCTCCCGATCAGAGCCGGCCTGCAGGCTGGATAGATCGAAACGCGAGGCAACGACGTCGGGGCATCGGCGCCCACATCGCCGCCCGCGCCATGGCCGAAGCCGGTGCGACCGGAACCCTCGTTTCTCGGACCGTAGGCGACCTTGTGGTGGGATCCGAGTTCGAGTTCGAGAGTCGGGTGGTTCACCCGCTCACGGGAGTCGACGGCGACTGGGAGCTCTTGGCTCTCGTCAGGTAGTCGCGCGAGTTCGGCCCTTAGGCCTCAAGGCGAGCCAGGCGCGCAGCGCGATTCCCAAGCCAACTGATGGCTGGGCCTAAGGGGCTCAATTGAGCGTATCTGCGCGGCCCATCTCGGACACTACGGGCGTCGGAGGACAAACCGGCCAGCTGTTTGCACAGATTTCAGGTGGATCGGCTGGCAAGATTGAGAAGGAAAGCGGTCGTGCAAGGAGAGGAGGACGGAAGTCATGAAGCATGTCTCGTCGGGCCAGTTCGAGCTGTCGCTATCAGCCTCCGAGGCGATCTGGCTGTTCACCCCGGAAGGCGAACGGAAGTGGGCGCCAGGATGGAGTCCGGTCTATCCGGCCGGTGACCCAAGTGAAGCTCCCGGGACGGTATTCGTGACCGACGCCCACGACACCGAGACGATCTGGGTGATCATCGAGATCGATCGACACGGCGGATCTGCCGCGTACGCACGCCTCACCCCGGGCCGCCACGCCGGGACCGTCCGGGTCCGATGCACCGACGTCCGGCCCGGCCACAGCACCGTCAACGTCTCCTACGACATGACGCTGCTCGGGGATGCTCATACAAGCGGGTTCGACGCTTATGCGCCGGCCCATTTCGCCGACATGATGCTCGACTGGTCCACCCGGATCGAGTCGTATCTTCAGACCCTGAGAGGGTTCTAGCGTTCCTTCGAAGATGTCATTCGGCCCGTACGGCGCCGGAGTCCCGGTCGGGGAACACCCGGGCCGCCAGCCGCTCCAAACCGCGCACCGTCCCGACAACCTCTTCGGTCGACGAAAAGTGGAGCACATGGACGTACAGCGTGATCGGTTCCTCGGTAAGTTCCACCGCCAGGCTCCCAGGAGTGAACGAGACCGCATTTGCCACCAGTAGAGCGGCGTTCAGGGAACCCACCTGGAGCGGCACGGCGACGATCGCCTCACGGATCCGTTCGTTGCGAGGGGTGATCACCTCCCAGGCGACCCGCAGGTTCGACTGCACCACCATTCCCGCGTAACGGACAACGAAGACGACCATTCCACTCAAGCTGGAACTGGTGTCGGCGGCGAAACTCCTTCGAAGTACTTCGACCAGCGTGGCCACCAACGCCCCACCCACGAAGGTCCCGATGGAGAAGTCGCGCCACAGAAGCATCCACACCAGCACCAGAGCCGCCCAGCGGAGCGGCCGGGCCGATGAACGTTCGGGGTTCCCGATCCGCAGCGGCTGCGGATCGGTTCCGGCCAGGTCGTCGTGCACCAGCGTGTCCACCTGGCCGGCCAGGTAGCTGGCCCGACCGACCAGGTGCCCGGTAATCGGCGCCGTCACGAACATGAACACGGCGACCAGGAAACCCACTCCCGTCAGCGGCCAGGATTCGGCTGCCACTCCCGCCCCGACGGCGAGCAGCGCCACCCCCAACGAAGCGGACTTGGTGGCGGCATGCATCCGAGCCAGAGGCGTCTGGAAATCGAGAATGCCCCACGCCGCCAGTACCGAAAAGGCCGTCCCCGCCGCCATGAGCACCGCGCCGGCCATCGTCACCGGGCTCATGGGACGTCCCTCCATTCGATGAACCGGGCAACGAGAAGTGAACCTGCCGCGGCGACCAGGGCGACCGCGATGAGAACCGGAAAGAAGGTCGTCTGCCCGGTTCTGGCGCCCTCGGCGGCGATACCGCCCGCCAGGAACAAGAGCACCAGGTCGAGGGCCACGATCCGGTCAGCGAGGTTCGGACCCTTAATGGCCCGGATGACGGCCAGGATCGAGGCGACTGCCAAAACGAGCTGAATCACCGTCACGACCGTATCCATTTCAGCCACCTCCCAGTACGGCACTGATATATACAGCCGGGTCGAGAAGATCGGCGGCGGCCCGCGCCGAGAGCTCGATAAGCGGCTGGGCGAACACTGTCACAGCCAGACTGATGACGACGACTGCTCCGGTGGCAATCAACACCCCGGCACCTGCTCGACCCGCCGACTCGCCGAGTTCGCCGGGCTCGCCCCAAAAGGCCGCACTCCAGATCTTCGTCATGGAGAACAAGGTCAGCAGACCGACCGCCAGGCTGACCGCCACGATGAACCCCCGACCCAACACGACCCCTTCTTGCACCAGGGCCAACTTGGCGACGAAACCACTGAAGGGAGGAATCCCGGCCAGGCTGAGCGCCAGGGGCAGGAACAGAACTGCCACGATCGGGCGACGATGAAGCAACCCGCCGGTCCGATGCAGGGCGCCGGTGCCTTGTTCGGCTTCCACCAGCCCGCCCACCAAGAACAGGCCAGTCTTGACCACGATGTGGTGAGTGATGTAGAGAATCGCCGCCGTGAGCCCGGCGACCGAGAGGAACCCGAGTCCCATGATCATGTAGCCGATCTGGCTGATGATGTGGAAGCTGAGGATCCGTTTGACGTCGTTCTGGGCGATCGCCCCGAGCACCCCAACGGTCATGGTGGCGCCTGCCACGAAGAGGAGCAGCGTGGATGGACCCTCGCTGGGAAACAGCAGGGTCTGGGTGCGGATGATCACAAACACCCCCACCTTGGTGAGCAGACCAGCAAATATGGCAGTCACCGGCGTGGGCGCGGTCGGGTAGGAATCGGGCAGCCACATGAACAGGGGGAACAGCCCCGCTTTGATGCCGAACACCACCAGCATGAGTAACCCGAGTCCTTCGGAAACCGCCGGGTCGATCTCGGCGAGGCGGCCGGCCATATCGGCCAGGTTGACCGTTCCGGTCGCCCCGTACGCGAAGGCGATGAGCACCAGGAACAGCGCCGAAGCCACCAGATTGATGACCACGTAGCTGATCGTCGCCCGCACCTGGGCCGGCCCGGTCCGTACCGTGAGCAGAACGTATGAGGCGATGAGCATCATCTCGAAACCCACGAACAAGTTGAACAGGTCGCCGGTAAGCAAAGACATCGCCACCCCGGCCGTCAGCACCAGATACTTGGCGTGGAACCACCAGTCGAGGGCGTCGCGTCCCAACTGACCAATGGCGTAGGCGAGCACGGCGAGGAGCATCGCCGCCGACACGGTCAGCACGATCGCCGAGAAGCGGTCGGCGACGAGGGTGATCCCGATCGGCGCGGCCCATCCGCCGACCTGGGCGACAACCGGTCCGTGACGATCGGCCTCGATCAGGAGGGCGATGGCCGCCCCGAGCGTGAACGTGACTCCGCTCAGTGCCAGAGCGCGTTGGACGGCCAGGCGACGGCCGACCAGGGCGGTGAGTCCGGCTGCCAGGAGCGGTACGGCGATTGCCGAGGGGAGGAGCCAGCTCATTCGACCACCTCATGCATGATCACGTCGGGAACCGGCTCGGTCACCGGATGGACTTCACGGGCTACTCGCCGATCCTCCGGGTCGTCCTCGACCTCGTCGGTGCCGGTCAACATCCAGCTCCGCAACGCCAGAGCCAGCAGCAGCGCGGTGACCCCAAACGTGATGACGATGGCAGTAAGGACCATCGCCTGCGGGAGCGGGTCGGCCACCGTGGCCGGGTCAACGCCTTCGGCCAGCAGCGGTGGAGCTCCGCGATCGCCCCCGGCCAGGACGATCAGCAGATTGACACCATGAGAGACCAAGCCCAGCCCGATGATGATGCGGGTCAGGGCTCGTTGCAGCATCAGATACGTTCCCACCCCGAACAAGACCGAAACCACCCCCAGCGAGACGAGGCTCATGAGCCGGCTCCGTCGGAGGCTGCCTCGTCGCCGAGGGCCCGTACGAGCCCGAGGGACATCCCCACGACAACCAGGTAAACCCCCAGGTCGAAGCCGAGCGCCGACACAACTTTCACTTCGCCAAACAGCGGAAGGGTTCGCTCCAGGTAGCCGGACTCCAGGAACGCGCCGCCCGCCATGAGAGAAGCGAACCCGGTGAGGGTGGCGACAATCAACCCGAGACCGAGCAGGGCCGACGAACGGAACGGGACGATCCGACGTACGGTGTCGGGTCCACCGGCGGCCCACGCCAGCACCACGGTTACCCCTGCCACCAGCCCGCCGGCAAACCCGCCGCCCGGCTGGTTGTGGCCGGCCAGAAGCAGATACAGAGAGAACACCAGCATGGGACCGGCCGTCGCGACGACCCCGTGCTCGAGAATGGGGGACGGCCTTCGCTTCATGACGACTCCCGCCGGCTTTTCAGGACGGGCACCACGAGGGCAGCCACGCCCAACGTGGCGATGGCCAGCACCGTGATCTCGCCGAGCGTGTCCAAGCCGCGGAAGTCGACCAGGATGACGTTGACCACGTTGGCTCCCTGGGCCTCCGGGACCGAGAGTTCCAGATAGCGGTCCGACACCGGCGGCGCCTGGCGGGCCGAGATGGTCGTCAGACCGCCGACGAATACGAAGACGGCCACCCCGACCGCCACCAGTATGCGCATCGTCCGCTCGAACCGAGGGGGTGTGAACGAGGCCGGGAGGTGCCGCAGCACGAGGGCGAAGAGTGCCACGACCAGAGTTTCCACGAGCAGCTGGGTGAGCGACAGGTCAGGGCCCCCGTAGACCGCGAACAAAGCTGCCACGCCATACCCCACGCCACCCAGCAGCAGGATCGCCGCGAATCTACGGGTCGTGAACAGCAGGGTGATCGCCGCCGCCACAATGAGCAGGCCGAGGATGGCCTCGAGGAGTCCCCCGACCGCCAGCGATCCGACAGGGACGCCGCCCCGGAACAGGGCGGTGGCAGGGAGGGCGATGGCGACCAGCAGAATGATCGCGATATATCGGGGAAGCGACCCGCTCTGGATCAGGCCACTCGATCGATCGGCAAAGGACAACAGCCCCGCCACCGCCCGACGAAACGATCCTTCCGCGCTGGGAAGGCGTTGGGACACCAGCCCAACCAAGTCGGTGGCGCGCCCGACCAGACTGCTCCGCCACACCAGGACCGCACCTACCGCCAGCGAGAACATCGACCAGCCAAGCGCCGGCACGAAGCCGGGCCACAGGACCAGCTTGCCGACAGTCCCAGCTTCCCGGGCGGCCGCCACGCCGGCATCAAAGACCGGGGCTATGACACCGGGAACCAGTCCGATCACCACCGCCACCGCCGCCAGGAAGACCGGGGCCCGAACGAGGGCGTTGCGGGGCGACGGACCCACCGGCGTGGCTGGCTCGTGGCCCGCATGATGACCGCCAAAAGCTCCGATGAGGAACCGGCCCGTATAGGCGACCGTGAGGATCGAGGCCACCGCCGCCACGGCGATCAGGCCAGTACCCGAACCGACCAATCCGTCAAAGGCTGCCTCT
>JAOUMT010000291.1 GCA_029881355.1 Acidimicrobiia bacterium
GGCGCGTTGGAGGAAGTCGATGTTGGTGCGCAAGGCGGTCAGTGGCGTTCGGAGCTCGTGGGAGGCGTCGTCGATGAGGCGTTTTTGCTGGCTGCGCGATGCTGCCAATGCCGTGAGCATGGTGTTGAAGGCCCGTGACACTCTTCCGACTTCGTCGTTGTGCCTCACCTGAATCGTGGCGTCAAGGTCCTGGGTTCGGGCGACTTTCTCGGCAGCAGCGGCCAGGGACCCCATCGGTCGGAGTGCGGCCGCAGCCAGACCGGAGGCGATGAGTCCGGCCGAGGCGGCTCCGATGAGACCGATCACCACGAACTGGGCTTGGATTCGGTTCAGAAAGGCCTGCTGTTCTATCAGGTTCTGCGCAAACATGAGGCCACCACCACTCTCGAAGGGCACCGTGATGATGCGGAAGGTGCCGCCCGCGGTTTGCTCGGTGTGCAGCGGAGACGGTCGGCCTGATTCGATGGCCGCGATATCGATCGGGGTGACGTGGAGTGGCTCTTCAATGCCGTACGTGAAGAGCGCAACCCCTTGGTCATCGATGTACTGGATGGGTTGGTTGGCGCCAAACAAGCCCCGAAGTGAGGGGTTCTCTTCGGAGTTCGGTCCGAATTCATTTCGGAACCGTTCCGCACGGGCGCTCAGCTGGCGATCGGCGTCGCGCTCGATCTCGCGTACGGTGGATATGAAAGCGACCGCGGCGACCAGCAACATGCAGACGGCAACGGATCCGGCCACGAGCAGCGCGATGCGACTCCGAAGGTTCATAAGCGAAGCGCGTAGCCGACGCCTCGTACCGTGTGGATGAGTCGGGCGGAGTTGTCCTCTTCGGTCTTACGACGCAAGTAGCCGATGTAAACGTCAAGCGAGTTGGAGGACGTCTCGAAGTCGTATCCCCAGATACGGTCATATATAACGTCACGGGTCAGGACGATCTCGGCGTTCGAGAGGAGGAGCTCCAGGAGGTCGAACTCAGTCTTGGTGAGGTCGAGGACACGTTCTCCGCGCTTGACGACCCGGGTGGACAGATTCATCGTCAAGTCGTCGTATGACAGTTCGTCGGTGTCGCCATCGACATGGTCGGTACGGCGGAGCAAGGCGCGCAGGCGAGCCAAGAGTTCCTCAAGAGCGTATGGCTTCGGGAGGTAGTCGTCCGCTCCGGCGTCGAGTCCAGCCACCCGATCAGATACCTCTTGTCGAGCTGTCAGCATCAGGATCGGCGTGTCGATACCTTTGGAGCGCATCCGCCGACAAGCCGTGAGTCCATCGATGTGGGGCATCATGACGTCAAGAACAATGACGTCTGGCTCGGCCGTCGATACTGCCTCAAGGGCCTCAGCACCATCGAACGCGAGTACCACGTCGTAGCCCTCGAATTTCAGTGCTCGGGACAGCGCAGTGCGTACGCCTTCGTCATCTTCGGCGATCAGGACGGTGCTCATGTTCGATCAGTTTACGTCTGTTCGGTTCAATACCCGATGAGCGGTTCCTAAGAAGCAGTTAAACTCGGCGAATCTCTGTGCGTGGCCCATGCATCCAACCAAGTGTCTGGGTTTACGTCTGCCGATCTGATCAATTGGGATCATGCATCGATGTTCGATGATGATCCGATCTTCCCGTCACTCGGTCGCAGGATGCTCAGGCCCGGGTGATGACCTGGCGCATGCGCCAGGCGGCGATGGCCATGATGATCACCGCAAAGCCGAGCATGACGCCGAGTTGGGGGAGGATGTCGGCGACATTGGCGTCACGGCGGACCAGTTCGGCGAACGCTTCGTTGGCCCAGTAGTGAGGAGTGAAGCGGGCGATGCGCACGAGGCTGTCGCTAAATAACTCGACCGGCAACATGGAGCCGCCCAGGGCAGCCAGACCGATACCAGCGACGATCGCTACACCGCCTGCCTGCTGGTCGTTACGAAAGACCGCCCCGAACAGCATCGCGGCACTCGCCCCAACTGCTGAGAAGGCGATCAGAGTGGCGGCCGCTCCGAGCGGATTTCCCCAATTGACCTGAAATATCAGGATCGTCGCCAACATGATGTAAAGACCCTGGACGAGCACAATCACGAACCGCCCCAACGCTTCGCCGGCGAGGATCGTGCGGATTGACGTCGGTGTCCCCGCCATGCGAGTGGTCATACCCAGCTGACGGCTCTGAATGACCGCGGCCGATCCGGTCAGGCCCGTCAAGAACATGAAGAGCACCAACTGGCTGGAAGCGCCAATATCGAAGCGTCCCAGCGATGCGGGGAACAGCGACTCGCCGGCGACGATCGTCTCGACATCCAGGTTGGGAATGGTCGGGGCGACTGACGCGGCTGCGGCTGCGGCTGCCGTTGGGTCGGCGCCTTTGCCGACCGCGAACCGTGTGGCCATGATTTGTTCGGCCGCGCCGGCCACGGCCTCGGAGACAACTACCTGGAGTTGGGGGCCCACTCCGTCCGGGCGAGAGATAAACCCGACGCTTGCCGGACTACCCGCGGCGAGTTGTTCGTCCATTCCGGCCGGTATCGAGACGCCCGCCGACAGCTGACCCCGCTCCACTGCGATGAGGAGGTCTTCTTCGGACTCGTATTGCACGAGTTTGATGGAGCCTTCGGCTTCTAGGCGGGCGACGATGTCGTCGGCCACCGTGCCGCCACCGTTCGCCAAG
>JAOUMT010000004.1 GCA_029881355.1 Acidimicrobiia bacterium
CGCATCGACTGCCCGCCACGATCGGGTCAACTGGGCGCTCGCCGAGGGCGCCATGCGCCACGGTGTCGATGTGCTCCAGCGCACAGAAGTGATCGACCTCATCATGGACGGCGACCGGGTGGTCGGCGTCCGTACGAGCAACGGTGACATCTCGGCTCCGGTGGTGGTGTCAGCCGTCGGAGGTCACGTGACCCGCATCACCGATATGGCCGGACTGCGGATCCCGATCCGAACCCATCCGCTCCAGGCGTTCGTGACGAACCATTACGAGCGCAAATTTCATCCAATCGCTTCCTCTTTGGACCTCGGTTTCTATGTGAGCCAGACTGCCAGGGGCGAAATGCTGGCCGGCGCCCACATCGACCAGCAGCCGAGCTACTCCTACCGGTCGGGTCATCATTTCCTCTCCTCGATCGCCCACAACATCCAAATGTTCCTGCCGTTTATGCGCGACCTGCGGATCCTCCGCCAATGGACCGGTATCTGTGACATGTCACCTGACTACACCCCGATCATGGGCAAGACTCCTGTCGATGGCCTGCTCATCACGACCGGTTGGGGCACGTGGGGATTCAAGGCGATCCCGGCCGGGGGAGAGGCGATGGCCGAGTTGATTGCCACCGGTCGAACCCCCGCACTCATTGCACCGTTTTCGCTCGATCGGTTCCGCAACGACCGGACCCTGGCCGACCGAAGCTCGTCGGGAACCCACTGATGAGTATTCGTATCAACTGCGACCACTGCGGCACGCGACCCCTCGAGGAATATATCTACGGTGAGGTATTCGCTGTTCCCGACACGATCGCAGACCCGGTGGAGCGCAACCTCGATAGGGCGTTCAACCACACCAATCCGGAAGGCCCGGTCACCGAAGCCTGGTTTCATCTCTACGGTTGTCGCCGGTGGATCAGCATCGTTCGAGACACTTCCACGGATCGTATAGTTGACTGAACGAGCTGCAAACGATTGGAATAGGCGGTCATGCAGGTAACGACGCAACCTATCATTCGACCCATGGCCCGACTGGTAGGCACGGGTCCCGCGTTAGGGACAACTGCGATTCCGATCACAACCAAGCGTCTCTTGATTGACCTGCCGTCCAGGCAAGTCGCGAAAGCCCTGTTCGCCATGACGTACGGCCCTGGTGGTCAGTCGGTCACATCCAAGCTGTTGTGGAACGGTCCGATAGACGTCGAGGAGATCTCGGTCTGGTGTGACAAGTACGCCTCGAATGACTTCAATGATGGCGGGCATCACTGGGTAATCATCCAGCGCGATCCCATCGTTCGAAACGGTCCGCTGGTGATGGGGGCCATCGGCCTGACCCCGGGCGACCAAGCCGGGGTAGCCACCCTCGGCTACTGGCTAGGTGAAGCGTTCTGGGGCCAGGGCTACATGACCGATGCCGTCCGGGCTGTCGTCAACCATGGATTTGGCGTGCTCAACCTGTCGCGCATCGAAGCGTGCGCCTTTACAACCAATCCGGCCAGTTCAGCCGTACTAAAAAAGGTCGGGTTTGAACCCGAGGGCATCCGCCGGGGCTCGGCGTACAAGTACGGCGAGTGGATCGACCAACACGTCTGGGCTGCTCTCAGGACCGACCTCGACAGTGCCGAGGACTGAGCGACCTACCAGTTCACGGCGATGTACTTGGTTTCGAGGAATTCGTGGATTCCTTCGAATCCGCCTTCTCGCCCGACTCCGGACTGTTTGAATCCGCCGAACGGAGCCGCCGGGTCCGAAACCAGCCCACGGTTGAGACCAACCATGCCGCTCTCCATCGCTTCGCTCACTCGCAACCCCCGGCTCAGGTCGCCGGTGTAGATATACGAGATGAGTCCGTACTCGGTGTCGTTGGCCATAGCGATGGCCTCGTCGTCCGTATTGAAGGTGACAACCGGAGCAACCGGCCCGAAGATCTCGGTCTTCAAGATGGCGTCACCGGGTTTTACGTTGTTGAGTACGGTCGGGGCATAGAAGAATCCCTTATGATCAGGGATCGTTCCACCCGTGACCACCTTGGCACCGTCGTTGGTGGCCAGTTCGACCAGTTCGGCGATTTCGTCGCGGCTCTTGCGGTTGACCATCGGGCCCACCTGGGTGGACCGGTCGATACCGGGGCCCATCTTCAGCGACGACATGGCGGAGCTGAGCTTGTCGGTGAACTCCTTGGCGATCGACTCGTGGACCATGATCCGGTTGGCGGCGGTGCAGGCTTCGCCGGCGTTGCGCATTTTGGCGACCATGGCTCCGGCGATGGCGTCGTCGATGTCTGCGTCATCGAAGACGATGAACGGTGCGTTGCCACCCAATTCCATCGAGGTCTTGAGGACCTGGTCAGCCGCCTTGGCGAGCAGCATCCGGCCAACGGCGGTCGACCCGGTGAAGGACAGTTTGCGAACTCGTGAGTCGGACAAGAGCGTGTCAACGGCGTCGGACGATCCGCGGGCACTCATGATGTTCACAACCCCGGCGGGCAACCCGGCCTGCTGCATGAGGTGGACGATGGCCAACGTGGTCAGTGGTGTGTCCGAGGCAGGCTTCAAAATGGTCGTGCAGCCGGCGGCCAAGGCGGGTCCGAGCTTGCGGGTGGCCATTGCGGCCGGGAAGTTCCAGGGGGTGATGAGGACGCTGATACCAACCGGCTGGGACATGGTCATGATGCGCTTGTCGCCAGCAGGCGCCAGCCGGACTTCGCCGCCAATCCGGACGGCTTCTTCGGAAAACCAGCGGAAGAATTCGGCGGCGTAGCGAGTCTCCCCGAGCGCATCAGGGAAGGCTTTGCCGTTCTCGAGGACGATCAATTCGGCGATGGCCTCTTCGTGCTCGATCATCAATTCGAACGTCTTGCGGAGGATTTCTGCCCGTTGGCGAGGAGCCGTGGCGGCCCATGATGCGGCGGAGTCGGCGGCAGCATCGAGCGCCTGATTGGCCTCGACTGCATTGGCCGCTCCAACGGCGGCTAGCAAATCCTCGGTGGCCGGGTCGATGACGTCGATCGAACTCGACCCGTCCTGCCACTCCCCCCCGATGAACAGTCCGGTCTTACCCTCGTCAATGAGCGTGTTAAGCATGGTGGTCATGGTGCCTCCGCGTGATGTTGAGGCAAGACTAGACCGTCGTCGCGCCGCAGCAACCGTGGCCCTGGCGCCGTTGCAGCGCGACATCCATCAGGCTTTCGGAGGAACATCGATCATGACTTCGCTGAGGGGTTTTCGGTCGAGAACCGGGACCTGGGCATCGGCAGTTGGGTAGCCCACCGGAAAGAGCACGAACGGGCGCTCGTTTTCTGGCCGTCCTAGCAGCCTGGTCAAAAACGCCATCGGAGAGGGGGTGTGGGGCAGGGTGGCCAGGCCCATGTTGTGGAGGGCAGCGATGAACAAGCCGCACGCCATACCAACGCTTTCCTTTACGTAGTAGTGATGTTGTTTGGTTCCTTCGGGGGTCGACCCGTAGCGCTCCTCGAATACCACGACTATCCAGGGCGCGGTTTCCAGATAGCCCTTTCGCCAATGGGTGCCGAGGTGGGAGAGGGCTTCCTGCCATTCGTCGTTCATGCGGCCTTGGTAGTTGAGCCGCTCTTCTTCTTCGGCGGCCTGGCGGATTTGTTGTTTGATTTCGGTGTCCCCGATGACCACGAACTTCCAGGGCTGCATGTGGGCGCCTGATGGGGCGGTTGCGGCAGTCTGGATGGCCAGCTCAAGGAGTTGCCGGGGCACCGGATCATCCGAGAACGTGCGAACCGAACGGCGCTGTTCCATCAGTCGGAGGAACGCTTCGCCCCGCATCTCCTGCTCGGCGGCGTCGTATTGCTCGATCCGGTGTTCGACGAAGGGGTACTTGGCGGCATCCTCGGGCCGGGGGTACACATACGGTTCGGTCATCCGCTCAGCTCAGCCGAATCCAAGGGTGCTGTCAAGGGTCGAACGGCACGCGTCCGGCGCGTTCGGTACGGTGGTGTTCCATGAATCCGACCATCATCCCGAGGCTGGCCGATCCGACCTATGACGGTCTGGCGGCGGCCATGCAGTGGCATATTCCGGACGTATTCAACATGGGCGCGGCCTGTGCTGACATCGCCCCGCCCGACGCTGTGGCGTTGGTAACCGTTGAACGGGATCGGGAGGGCGCGTCGACGACGTTCGGGGAGCTGAGTCGTTGGTCTGGTCAACTTGCGGCAGCTCTCAAAGCCCGGGGAGTGGATCGAGGCGACCGCATCGGTATCGTGGCCCCGCAATCACTTGAGACCGGACTCTCTCACCTGGCGGTCTGGAAGCTTGGTGCGATCTCGCTCCCACTGGCATCGCTTTTCGGACCAGATGCGCTGAGATACCGGTTGGATGATGCCGGTGCCCGCATGGCGCTCGTGAGCCCTGAGAATGTCGTCAAGGTACGAGAAGCCGGCCCCGGCATCGAGCTGATGGTGATGGACGATGATTTCTGGTCCGAGTTGCAGGCTTGCGAACCGATCGACTCGGCGAGCACGTTGGCGGAAGATCCCGCGTTTCTGATCTACACCTCGGGAACGACTGGACCGCCCAAGGGAGCGCTCCACGCCCACCGCGCGTTGTTCGGACATCTACCGGCGTTTGAGCTCTACTACGAGTACGCCCCGCAGCCCCACGATGTCATCTGGACGCCAGCCGACTGGGCGTGGATCGGGGGACTCATGGATGTCCTCGTCCCGGCCTGGTACCACGGCATGACGGTTCTAAAGGCCCCGCACGGGTTCGAACCGCACGAAGCGGTTGACCTGATGGTTCAACATAAGGTCACCTGCGCGTTCCTTCCTCCGACGGCCCTCAAGATGATGCGAGCGGCCGGGGCCGGATCGTCGAACCTGCAATTGCGGGCCATCTTCACGGGCGGAGAACCGCTCGGTGCGGAGATGCTCGGTTGGGCCGAAACCAACCTGGGAGCGCGAGTAAACGAAGGCTACGGTCAGACCGAAGCCAACATCGTGGTGGGGAATTGCGCTTCGACGTGGCCTGTGAAACCAGGATCGATGGGGCGTCCAATTCCGGGTCACCAGGTGGCAGTGCTCGACGACGAAGGCAACCCGGCTGTCGGGGAAGTTGGTGAGCTGGCCGTGCGAGCTCCCGATCCAGTCATGATGATCGAATACTGGAATCAGCCTGAGGCCACCGCGGGCAAGTATCTCGACGGATGGTTACTGACCGGGGATCTCGGGCGCGAAGACAACGACGGCTACCTGTGGTTCGTCAGTCGGAAAGACGACATTATTTCTTCGGGCGGCTACCGTATCGGTCCCGGCGAGATCGAAGAGTCGCTGATGGGCCATGCCGCGGTCGCCCACTGTGCCGTGACCGGGGTCCCGGACGAGATTCGCGGTCAGGTGCCAGCTGCTTACGTGGTCCTCAATAAGGGATTCACCAGCTCGGATCATTTGGCCGAGGAACTCCAGCAGCATGTGCGGGTGCGGCTGGCAGCCCATGAGGTGCCCCGACACCTCTTCTTCGTCGCCGAGCTGCCGAGGACGACGACCGGCAAGATCGTGCGGAGGGAGCTGCGACGAATCTTCGACCAGGCATAAGAGTTTGGGAGGTTCTTTGCGTTGGAAAGTAGTTGCTGGTTTCAAATGATTGTTCGAAAAGGTGAACGACAGTACCGCTATTCGAGTAACATAAGTATCTGATCGAGTCCGGAACTCCCCACTCCCTCCGGGCTCGAAAAGCGGAACCTCGGCTTGCCGAGGTTCCGCTTATTAACGAGCCGGTGTGGGCGCCCCCGGATCAGGGGCCGTTATGGCAAGTACTGCTCGGCGATCGACGTGATCGTGTCACCATCGATCGTGTACCAGATCCACCGTCCGCCCGAATACCAGTCGTTCGGGTTGAAGTCGTTGTAGACCGCCGCATATTCGGCTGCTGTCATCAGCGTCATGTCGACAAATCC
This sequence comes from Acidimicrobiia bacterium, assembly GCA_029881355.1. GTDB lineage: Bacteria > Actinomycetota > Acidimicrobiia > Spongiisociales > JAENVV01 > JAENVV01. The sequence goes on from JAOUMT010000004.1 coordinate 5,917, forward strand.
GCGGTCCTCAAGGAAGCCTCCGGTCCCGGTACTGGGGATGAGGCACACCGGCGCATCAGCTGTTACTACCTGGGCACGACCCGAGGAGCTGACCCCCTGGATGTAGAACCCTCCTGGCGCCTCTTCGCCGGCCGCGGCGGCAGCATCGGACTCGCCAGATCGCCAGATCCCGGGCAGAAACGAGCGGCTCGCAGAGTGCTCGGGATCGGCACTTCGAGCGCTGCTCGCTCGGTCCCTTGGGTCACTGTCCGTGACCGGCGGCGATCGGTTCTTGGGTTCAGGAATCGCTCGCTACGTGCGTGAGGACGTCCCGTTGGAACGCTTCGATGAAGCGGTCGGGTTCGCTGCCGTCGCTCGTGTCCGGTCCGACAACGAGGCGGTTGACACCGATCAGTGCGTCGGCCTCGACAACATCGACCGTGACCACGCCGGGGGCGGCGACGGTGATCTCGAGTGGCCCCAGCATCGCCGGTCGGGGCACAGGCTCAGCAAGGTCCTCCAACTGCTGGACCAGTTGGAGGGTCTGGTCTGGGGAGGTGAGCCAGCCGAACCATCCATCGCCGATGCGAACCGCCCGGGCAAGTGCTGCGGGCGAATGTCCTCCGACTACGATCGGAGGGTGCGGCTCCTGGACCGGTGTCGGGAACTGCACAACTGCATGGTCCACCGCGCTGTCCCCACCCGTTTGCGGACTTGTCCAGAGTTCCAGGATCCGAGCCAACCCGTCCTCGGTGCGGCGCCCCCGTTCTGACATGGGGACACCGAGGGCGGCCAACTCCGCTTCGATGTGGCCTACCCCAACACCGACGATCAAGCGTCCGTCCGATAAGACGTCGAGCGATGTCAGCTGCTTGGCCAATAACACCGGGTTGCGCTGCGGAATGACCAGGACACCAGCCGCGAGACGCACTGTCGAGGTGACCGCCGCCAGATAGAGCAATGCGGCCAGTGCTTCCATGCGCGGCTCGTTTGAGCCGGGTAGATCGGCCGGCAGCGACGTGGTCGCCCACCCACAGCGACTCGAATCCGGCCTGTTCGGCGGCTTGGGCTCGGCGGGCGAGTACATCGGGAGCGATTCCTGGCCCCCGGTGCAGGCCATACAGCCCGAACTTCACCCCCACACCTCCGATCCAGCCCAGACCACCGGAACGGCATCTCGCCACCACCGACCCCCCGTGGCTACCCGCCAGAGGAGTTAGGGATCACGAGATATGGGATGAGAACGAGCACCTCCACCGACCACGCAGATCGGCACCTCGAGGACGCTCGGCGGCGTCGAAGCGGCACTTCGTCACCGGCGATTGATCACTCGCCCCGTCTGAAATGCACGTAGATCGACGGCAGCAGCCCGATGAGCACGACCACGTTGATCAGCAGGAACATCGGATCGTCGGATATCCCCCACAGATAGAACATGAAGAGGACGATCACGCTGCGTACGTAGATCGAGACGATGTAGTAGTGCCAGTCCTCGTTGCGCAGGATGTTGAAGATCAGGAATGCCAGGACCCCCATCATCAGTCCGACCAGGCGTGGCATCACGTCGCCGTAGTCGCCGTTGGACCGGAACAGGTCCATGAATTGCTGCGGCAGGAAGGCGAACCCGACTGCGGCGACGGCGAGGTAGATCACCACGTAGGTGAGCGTGAGCCGGCGAAAGTCCATGGGAAAAGTCTAGCGAAGCCCCATCGGCGCCGCGTGTGCCGGCCGTCGTGAGTACCTGCGCCCGATCCCACACGACGAGGCCGACGGTCTACGAAAGACCGATGAGTCGGACCACCCAGAAGGCTTGATCCAGGGCCAGAACCCTCCGACCCCGAAACGACGCCGAGCGGCACATAGAGGGAGGCCAGGGTGGTGGGGCCAGCATCGCCAGCACCACCGTTGGGTCTTCGTACCCTTCTTGGGCCAGTGTCGCCGACCCTGTCCGGAGCTGCAACGAAGTGCCGGTTCCAGAGTGCCTGAGCGTGCGCGCATTGGCATGGTGCGACGCGCCGATGGTGGTGGTCGGGGATTCGCGAACCATTGAGTGGTCGTCTCAGGCTCCGACCTTCGTCGGCCTCACTTGGGCGGCGGTCGTCGTGTAGGCCGGATCGAGTTGGCCGCCTTTGGTGAGGAGATATCCGATCATCCAAAACTCGCCGATCGTGGCGGGCCAAACGATGGCCTCGGCCAGCGCGGTGGCGTCGGGAGCCAGGACGTTGAGGTATGCGCTGAGGACGTAGCCAACACCACCTGTGATGAGGAACCATCCCAGGGCTCGCGGCATGCCCGCGCGCAGCGTCAGCCGCCCCATCGGAATGAGCCATAGTCCGAAGAACAGAGCGCCGACCTCCCAGGCCGATCCGTTGAGTTGGTACATCAGGTAGGTCGTGTTTACCGATCCTCCTGACGTTGCCACCGTGACGGCGGTGGCGGAGAAGGCGGCAGCGAACAGCAGCACCGCCGAGTTGATGAAGCCGAAGGCCGCCAACGATGCGGCTGCGAACCAGTCGACAGGTTTGAACAGCCTGAAGAAGTAGAGGGCGGCGACCGCCTGAGCGCCGACGATGGTCAACTCGGCGGCGATTGCTATCCGGGCGAGGCCGACGTTCGCTAGCAAGTTGTCGGTGGTGGCGGCAGCGTCTCCGGGTTCGAGCAGGCTCGATCGGATCAGCAGGAATCCGATCAACCCTGATATGGCGAGTATCAGGTAGGAGAGCCCGGCTTTGCGCGCGGTGGTCAGTATGGCGGTGGTGGTTGTCATGGGATTCTCTCTTTCAGTGGTTCTGTGGCAGGTCGGGTCGATCAGATGAAGACGATGAGCCTGGCGACGGCAAAACCCCTCGGCCCGGTGCTTCGGGTGCGAAGCGGGTCACGGTTGACTCGTTCTCGTACGCTGTAAGGTAGCCATACGGCGTAAGGTCGTCAAACCTTCCTTGGGCCGGACGTCGAGTTCAGGGGCCTTTGACGAGTTCATCGAAGCAACCGCCTCGGTCATTTCCCTGGACATCTGATGAACCGCCATCATCATTCTCATTCTCAACGGACAGTCACAATGGCTGAGACCCGTATTCGGGACGGCGAGAACACCCGTGAGGGATCAGTGCCTGGCACCTCATCGGGGTATCTCGCCTAGCGACAGCCCAGATCAATTGATATTGAGCGATAACGCTCGCAATCCGCACGCCGCTGGGTATGGGCACCTCGGCTCTCGGTTACGGTGTCAAGGTGCGTGATCCGACCGACCTCTTTGAACTGTTCGCCCGCTATTCAGTCGAGACCCAGCCACCGTGCCCGGAGGCTGCCGTTAGGGCCGCCGAAGAGGCCCTGCCGTCTGACATCCGAGGACTGCTGAGGAGCAGCAACGGCCTCTTCGACGCGATGGGCAGTGGTACTTCGTCTGGCCTCTTGAGCGGATCGTGGCTGACAACTTCGCTCTCCCAGCCGACGAGGACAGCAGCTTCCCGGCCGGTCTTGTCGCATTCGGAGACGACGGGACCGGCGCTCCCTTCTGCATTGCGACGTCCGAGGACCAGCAGATCTACTGGTGGTCACCAATCGACACTCAGGTGCAGATGTTGGCGGACAACCTGGACAGCTTCGTCGTCAGGTGGTTGACCGGGGCTATCACGACCTGAGACTCCTCACCCGAGCAGAACACCAAATACGAGCACGAATGGCCATCGACCGCTTCAGCGACGGTGAACCCGGCCTGTCGAAGTCCGATGGCGGTTGTCTCTCGAATCGATTGGTCGTCCTCGACGATAAGGATGCGTGCGTCCATCAGGCGATTATCGTCGCTCGACCGGGAACGCCAGGCACTTATGGTTAGCGGTACGGATCTGGACGCGCCTAGCTCAGCGACCAGAACGGGCCCGTCAGGCCAAGCGAGGCGAACATCGAGACGACGTCGTCGGCTTCGGGGCGGTCCCAGGCCGGGTCAAAACGACCCGAGTACCAGTCATGACCGAGCTGAAGAACGGTCTGCATGTCGACGATGGCGCCGACTTCTTTGCCGTGTGACCGGGTCCAGCTGAGTACGTCACCTTCCGACCGGAAGGCGAGGATGTTGCCTCAGGTGTACCCGATGTCGTCCCAAAACTGGCGGGCCGGTACGAGGAAATGCACCACCCCGCCCGGCGTGACGAGTCCGTCGCGTACCGTCCATTCGTTGGTGGTATCCGTTAGTGGGTCTTTCGCCGCGAAAGACCCATCGCCCAACAGCGCCAGTATGGCGATGGAGTCCCACCCGCAGTTGGCGTACCAGGTGCGCTCGCCGACGGTTGCGGTGTAATCGGTGGGGACGCCGGAAAACGGATGCGCCATCCAGATGCTGTGAGTTTCCGGCTGCAGAACGATGGCATGCGCCGCTGCCAACTCGTCAAGGGCGCGAGTGACCGCCTCGTACGACATGCCAAGGGCGCTGGCGATGTCGTTGGTGGAAGGCGCGGCGGCTTCGTCGCGAAAGTGCCGATAGATGTAGGCGCGCACAGGTCCGTTCACTTGCCCAAGTATGCCACCAACCAGGGTCGATGAGCGGCGTCCGTTTCGAAGGACCGTCTGAATGATCACACCAACCTCTGACACTGGCAGAATGGAGGTGAACGAAGAAAGGGACCCACCCATGGGCACAATTGTCGTCGGCTATGTTTTGACGTCCGAAGGTCAGGCCGCCCTCAACTGGGCGATAAGCGAGGCCAAACGCAGTAACGCACGCCTCGTGGTTATCCACTCGTCTCGTGGCGGTGATCATGACAAGGACGAAGACGTGATCGCCTACCGGCAAGCCGGCGAGCGGATTGAGCGCCGTTTGGCAGACGAGGGGATCAAGGACTTCCGTTTGGCCGGACTGGTGCTAGGCAACAAACCTGTGGAGGATATTGTCGAGGTGGCTGAAACTGAGGAGGCCGATTTGATCGTCATCGGTGTGCGACGCCGATCGAGCCTCGGCAAGTTGATCCTCGGGAGCAATGCACAGGCCATCATCATGGAAGCTCCTTGCCCGGTGGTGACGATTCGCGCCGAATAGGTCGGGTTTAAACCGACTCAAATAATGCGAGCCGGGTATAAGTATCCGTGCTCACCAACCTGACCTCTATCCGATCGGCTAGCTGAAGCGTCCCCGCATCGATGGAAGCGACCACCGCTGGTTCGGTCAGCTGTATGGTGGCGTCGGGGTCATCGACATCAACCACGACAGCCTCGAACGTCTCGCCCACCCGCCCGGCAAGGATGAGTGCTTCAGAGAAGTCAACCAGAGCACGCTCGTATCGGGTTTCTCGCGATCGGGCCTTTTGCATGATTTTGGGCAGGTCCGGTAGCGCGTCGACCACCCATCCGGGCGGACGGCGCGAAGCAGAAAGCGCAACGGCAATTTCGCTGGTGAACCGATCAACCAATCGGCGGAGCGGTGCGGTGACGTGGGTGTAGTTGGCGGCGATTGCCGCGTGTTCTGTGTGGTCAGGAGTCGACCCGTCGAAGGCCTGATACCCGGCTCCTCGCAAGCCATGGGTGGCCTGAGTCATCAGGGCGACGTGGGCCGGTACGGTCGGATTGAGCGAGCTGACCCAATCCCCGTACGGCTCGTCGTCGGGGAAGGGCACATCGAGCGCCCGGCTGGATATGCGTAGCCTCGTCAGAGTCTTGGCATCAGGGGGTGGCAGGGTCCGCACCAATCCGACCTTGGCGTCCATCATCATCCGCGCTGCGGCCATTCCTGTCAGCAGCGAGATCTGGGCGTTCCATTCTTCAACCGGTAGGACTTCGTCGTACTCAAGGTAGTAGCGTCCATCGACCTTGATCAGCTCTTGGCCAGGGAGGTTGAGCGAAACTGCCCCACGCGCGGCGGCGAGTTGTTGCCGGAGCTGGCCGATTTCTTTGAGAAGCTGGAGCGACTCGGATCCCGAACTGGAACCGATTTGATCCTGGGCGGAGCGATAGGACAGCTGGGCCCGGTTTCGCACGACTGCCCGCTCAGTGGCTACGTCGACCAGGCGGCCCGAATCGTCCAGGTCAAGGGTCCAGAGTACGGCAGGCCGATCCGCGCCGGCGAGCAATGAGGCGCTCGCCTCGCTCAGAATCTCCGGGTGTAGCGGGGCTCGCTGGTCGGGGGCGTAGAAGGTCAAGCCCCGGGCACGTGCTTCTCTGTCCAGTGCCGAACCCGGTTCGACGAATCGCCCGACATCGGCGATTCCGTAGTGCACGCGATAACCCGATGAGCGCCGTTCGGCGTGATATACCTGGTCGAGATCCTTTGACCCTTTCGGGTCGATGGCAACGAACTCGATGTTCGTGGCGTCCCGACGGGCCGTCTGGTCTGCTGAATTGATCGCCCGTAGTGCCTCAGACAAGACTTCGGCCGGAAACTCTTCGGGTACCGCGAAATCGTTGCGGAGGCGGGTGAATCCCGCTTCGAACGCAGCAGGCTCGGGACAGCGAATGTATACGTGGGGCACAGCGTGACGAGCCTAACGGGGTGATGGGGGCGAGCCGAAAGCCCGGCCCGCCCCCATCGGCTACTCGACCGTTACCGTCTTCGCCAGGTTGCGTGGCTTGTCGACGTCGAGTCCTTTGGCCTTTGAGATCGCATAGGCAAAGAGCTGGAGCGGGATAACGGCGGTTACCGGGGCGATCAACTCCGGCGCCGGCGGAACCCAGGCCACGTCGTCGGCCAGTCGTTGACCCTCGGTGTCGCCTTCGGTCAGCACCATGAAGAGTGTCGCGGCGCGGGCCTTCATCTCTTCCATATTCGAAAGGGTCTTGGCATGCAGGTGGCTCTTCGTGGCAACACCAACGACCAAAACACCCTGTTCGATAAGTGCGATCGGCCCGTGCTTCATTTCCCCTGCCGGATAACCCTCAGCTCGGACGTAGGCGATCTCCTTGAGTTTCAGAGCGCCTTCGAGAGCGATCGGAAAGGACACACCCCGGCCGAGGAAGAACACGTCCTTGACGTCGGTGTATTTGCGCGCCTGCTCCATGATGTCGTCGGCGTGTTCGAGTAGCTTCTCGACCTGACCGGGAAGGGCCCGGATCGACTTGGCCATAACCTCGACGGTTGCTCCATCCAGAGCCCCGCGAATCTGGGCGAGATACAGAGCCAGGAGCTGCATGAGGACCAGCTGACATACGAAGGTTTTCGTTGATGCCACACCGATTTCTGGACCGGCGCGGGTATAGAGGACAGAGTCGGCAACCCTCGCCATGGACGAGTCGACCACGTTCGTGGTTGCGACGACATAGGCACCCTGGGCCTGGGCGTACTCGATGGCCGCCAAGGTATCGGCAGTTTCGCCAGATTGGCTCATCCCGATCACCATCGTTCGGTCGTCGAGCACCGGGTCGCGATAACGAAACTCGGAGGCGATATCTATCTCGACCGGGAGCCTGGTCCATCGCTCGATCGCATATTTGGCCATGAGGCCGGCGTGGTAGGAAGTCCCACAAGCGACGACAAACACTTTGTCAATGGCGCGAGCTTCGCGGGGGGTCAGGTCGAGTTCGGGCAAATGGATGCGGTAGTGATCGTCGATGCGGCCAGCCAGGGTGTCGGTCAGCGCCTTGGGCTGCTCGTAGATCTCCTTCAACATGAAGTCGTCGTAGCCGCCGCGCTCGGCAGATTCAAGGTCCCATTCGATGTCACGGACCACTGGTTCGACCTGATTTCCGGCCAGGTCGGTTATCGAGATGGCGCCAGGGGTAAGCGAGACGACGTTGTCGTCGCCAACGATGGCGATGCGCCGCGTGTGTTCGAGGATGGCCGGGATGTCGGAGGCCAGGAAACTTTCACCGTCGCCGAGGCCGATGACGAGCGGGCTGCCACGACGGGCTGCCACGATCAGATCGGGATCTGATGCTCGGACCACGCCGATGGCGAGGGCGCCTTCGGCCTTCTCCATGATGTTGCGAACGACGACTTCTAGCGGCTCGTGGCCCATCTGTTCGACCAGATGTGCCACAACTTCGGTGTCGGTATCGGACGTGAAGGTGTGGCCGGCGGCCATCAGTTCGTCGCGTAGCTGCATGTAGTTCTCGATGATGCCGTTGTGTACCACGGCCACATTCTGCGAGCAGTCGCTATGGGGGTGGGCATTTTTTGTAACGGGTGCCCCGTGGGTAGCCCACCGGGTGTGTCCGATTCCGACAGAGCCGCCATATGAGCCAGGATCGGCCGCTATCGACGAGACGAGATCGGCGACCCGACCGGCGGTCTTGATGACCCCAATCTTCTCGGCATCCATGATGGCGATTCCGGCCGAGTCGTAGCCGCGGTATTCGAGGCGGGCAAGTCCGTTGACGAGTATTGCCTGGGCCGGCTTCGTGCCGACGTATCCAACTATTCCGCACATGTGCAGAGTCTCCTTGGGCGCGGATCAAGCCAGAATCGGAACCTGCAGGTTCCCTCACGTCGCCGGGCTGTTGTCCCCGGCGTTGCCGTCGGGTTTTGGCGCGTACGTTTCGACCGTGAGCAGCCGGGAGAACATCCGCCGACGCGACCCGGGGGTCGCTTTCGATGATTCTCCTCCTCGTCACCCCTGGAACGGGGTCAGGCGCTTCAAATAGGTAGCTTGATCTCTATTGTGCTTTGCAGTCTACATCGGCTGTGATTGCAAAGGCTTGAGTTCGTCCACCCCGGCTATGGGACGGTAGAGGGTCTGACGTCGGCCCCGAGGCGTTCCACTCGTTCGGTGGTTCGAGCCCACGAGCCGAGTAACTGACTTCGCAAGGTGGATGAGATGTTGCCAGATCTGAGCGTTTCAGCCACCGGAAGGATGCGATACGTCCCAGCCTGGACCCAGGTGGGGGTGTAGACGACGTCACGTGGCATCCAGTCGCCATTCCGCCAGGCCATCTCGACGGTTACCAGGAGCCCGTCGGTGGTCTGGGCGCTCCACAGTTGATTCGATAGCGAGTTTCCGAGTCCGTAGATGACGTATTCCGACCCGTACTGCCCGATCGGCTGAACGACATGCGCGTGATGGCCGACGACCAGATCGACACTGTCCGCGGCTATCAGGGTGTTGGCCAGCTTGGTCTGGGCGGCCGTTGGATCAACTCGATACTCGGTTCCCCAATGAATGCTGACCAAGACCACATCCGCCCCGGCTTGGCGAGCCCTTTCCGCATCGGCGATAACCACATCAGCGTCGACGAGATTGACCAGCCATGGCTGGTCCGACGGTAGTCGGAGGCCGTTGAGCCAGTCGGCGTAGGACAGGTGGGCGACGGTGACGTCACCGACGGTGTACGTCTGAGCAGCCAGTCGATCGGCCTGGTCGTAGGCCATTCCGTCGTAGCCCAAGCCGCGCGAGGTCATAACATCCAAGGTGTTCTTGACGCCGGTCACACCCCGGTCGTAGGAATGGTTCGAAGCCACCGAACAGCCCTCATACCCGGCAGCGACAATTGCGTCGGCAATTTCGGCTGGACCTTGAAAGCCGGGGTATCCAGACAGGTTGATGGACTCGGGATGGAGCGGTACCTCAAGATGACAGATGCCGAGATCGGCCGCGCTGATGATCGGTTTGATTGCCGTGAACATCGGCTCGAAGTCATATTTCTTCCCTGAGGTCTTGCCGTAGTTGGCAGCGGCGTAGTCCACCGGCAGGTGGAGGAGGATATCGCCGGTGAATGCGACAGTGAAGCTTGGACGTTCGGCTGGCGCGAGGGGCGTGAGCTTCAATGCCCTTGCGAGAAATGAGGCCATCTGGTCGCGTTTGACCGGATCGTTGGGACAGAACCTATCGCCTGCCGGATTGCAGCCGACCGTGATCCCGGCCGCCGCCAGGGAGTTGATGTTGCCGTGGAATTGCGAGTCGGAGTCGTCGACAAACCGATCTTCGCCTGGTGGGAGATCCAGCACTCTGCTCAGGAACGCCGCCATCTGGCCGCGGGTGACCGCCCGGTCTGGGCAGTAGGCGTCGGGCGCACAACCGACCGTGATTCCGGCCGCCGCCAGGGCGTTGATGTCTACTTCGAAGTCGGAGGCATCGTCGTCGGCAAAGAAATCCACTCCGGAGGCCGGGAGACCGAAGCCACGGCGCAAGAACGCGGCCATCTGGCCGCGGGTGACGGCCTGGTCCGGGCAATAGAGATCGGACCCACAACCGAACGTTATTCCGTCGGCGGCGATGGCCTCGATCTGGGCCTCATGGATGTTGTGATCATCGTCCCAGAACGTGCCACCCGGATCATCAGCGGACCCGAACGCCGGCGTGGCGGAGCCGAGCAGGAGCGCCCCGGCTATGAACATCGTCCACCCGATGCGCTTCATAACGTCCTCCATCGCCGAGCCTAATGATTACGGTGGAGCCAAACTGGACTTCGGACTCTGTTTCATCTGGAGCGCCAGCCATACAGTTGAGTCGAAGCTCGAACAAGGGAGGTCTGACCATGACCACGCTTCGGAACCGTCCCGACGTTCGGCGACCAAAAGAGGTTGCCGGCCCGGCGGGCCACCGCACGACTGACTGGACAATCGGGGTGATTGCCACCCTCATTGGGGCAATGGCCGTCTATCTCTTCTTCTCGCCCGAGAACGCCGTCATCAACTTCTTCGGAACCGAGTATGTAGTCCAGGATCTAGGTGAAGGCTGGCGTCTCGGTATGTCAGCGTTATCCGCCGGGATCTTCGGTACCTGGTTTGCCTGGATCAGCAATCGCTGGTCGAAAGTGGGTGGGCAGGGTGAGGTACGCACGACCTGGTGGGCGACGGCGGCCGTAGTGGCGCTTGCCATCGCTTTGGCGTTCGTCGCGATCTGGATCTTCTAGCCAACCGCAATATCCGAGGCATCACCCGGATGGACCCGGCATGACAACAGTCATGCCGGGTCCGACATTTCGTCGATGAGATCTCCAAGCAATTCAACGTGATGGGTCGTCGTGTTCGTTTGTCCCACCGAAACGCGGATGAACGATGAGCCATCGGGCAGCTTTGAAGCCGTCAGATACGCTCGGCCTGATCGGTTGATCGCATTGGCCAATCGGTCGGTCGCGGAATCTCCCGCCACGTGACGAAAACTCACCAAACCGAACGGCGTCGGCGCGACCAATTCAAACCGGTCATCAGCCTCCAGTCGTGCGGCCAGGGTCTGGGCGGCTGTGACATGTTCGCGGATCTTGGACCGAATGCCTTCTGCTCCGAACGACCGCAGGGTGAACCAGAGTTTGAGGGCTCGAAACCTTCGCCCCATGGGAACATGCCAGTCCCGGTAGTCGATGACTGACCCTGATTGGGAGGCGGCGTCCTGGAGATACGGCGGCAGGATGCTGAGTGTCTCGATGAGTGGGCGCCGGTCAGCGACGTAAAACGCCGAGGCGTCGAAGTTCACGAACATCCACTTGTGCGGATTGAAGACATAGGAGTCGGCGAGTTCGAGTCCGTCTTGGTGGTGCCGGAACTCCGGGCAGATCATGGCCGATCCGGCGTATGCCGCATCGACGTGATGCCAAAGATTTTCCCGTCGGGCGATCGTGCCGATGGCTCGCACCGGATCTACAGCGGTCGTCCCGGTGGTGCCGACCGCCGAACACACGAAAGCCGGATGTCGGCCGACGGCCCGGTCTTGCGCTATGGCGGCTTCGAGTCGATCGGTTCGCAAAGCAAACTGTTCATCGACTTCGATGGGGCGATAGTGGCGGTAGCCCGCCACCCGGGCTCCCTTTTCGATGGAGCTATGTGCCTGTGCTGATCCGTATGCCACGATGTCGTCGAGGGAGGCGCTTCCTTGAGCGCGCTGGCGAGCGACCACCAGAGCCGTGTGGGTTGAGTCCGAGGCGCTCATCTGGATGACCCCGCCGCCTGGTCCGGAGGTCTTCCAACCCTGCGGCAGGCCGAGCAGATCAACAAGCCAATCCATCATGTGCGACTCGATTTCGGTTGTCGCCGGGCTGGTCGACCAGAGCATGCCTTGCTGAGCCAACCCGGCAGATACGAGTTCGCCGAGGATGGCAGGAAACGACGAGTCGCCCGGGAAGTAGGCAAACCAGTTCGGTGATTGCCAGTGCGTGATGCCCGGCATTACGACCCGGTCGAGGTCGGCGATCACCTCGGTGAATGGTTCGGGAAGCTCGGGCGCAAACTCTGGCAACATCGCGCGAATGGCTCCCGGGTCGACGTCGGGGGTGACCGGCAGAGATTCGACTCGCTCGTAGTAGTCGGCTACCCAGTCGATGAGCTCTTTTCCGTGTTTGCGGAATTCGTCGGGGGTCATGCCAGCCGTCATGGGCGGTACGTTCGGCGCTGAAAGTCCGGTCCGAGGATTGAGGCGTGTTCCACAGCCGTTTCCACGAAGGCCAGGTCTGGGGTTTCGGGACTTCCGAAGAAGCCGGCGAGGTCGTAGGGGAGGACGCCTGCCGACCAGAGACGTTGTCGATCCTCCAACGCAGTATGCAATTTTGCCCTCCCACGAGCGAACAACTCGCCTGGTCCTTCCGTACCTCCAACCGGCCAATGGAAGGCGACCATCGGGTTTTCGCTCAAGTTACGAAACTTGCGGCTGCCGGTTCGGGTGGCGAACCAGATCGTATGGTCGGTGAACCCGGGAGCGACTGGAGCGACATGGGGTCGACCGTTCGGTTGAGACGTTCCGACGAAAACCAGCCAGCTGACTTGCCTTGCACCCTGCACAAAGTCATCCCATGTCATGAGCGGACTCTAGTTAAACGCCGAGGCCGTCCTGGTTGGACGGCCTCAGCGGCTCGTTAGCGCTTTCGGTGGCGTTGGTACTTTCGCGGTCGTTCCCACGGTGGCTGGCGATCTGCTAGCCGTTGGCGCTGGAATACCGGAAGGTCCTGAACACGAACGATCATCGTGCTCTCCTTTCGTCATGGGTTTGCACGCTCGGCGCAAATGCGAATGTGCGAGGTCGGCCCTCGTCGACATTGCGGCCCGGAAGTGGGCGAGTGGCTAGTGAATAGCCGGGGCGAGGCCGGAGACAGCAGTGCGCATGAACATGTAGGTCTCCTTCCGTTTGGGCACCGGGAAGCGCTGTTATTTGAAGTGTGGTCGTTTCTGGACCGTGGGCGCAAGCTAATTAACGGGCGGGCGGACGTGAGCGGGATATGGCGTGGGAAGCGGCCGGGATGGTCGACGGCGTAGAGTCGGGGGATCGTGTCGAAACGGTGAGGCTTGGTTCGTTGTATGGACGAAGTACTCACCAATACAGGAGGATCGCAATGCCAAAGTACGCAGCTCTCATTTATTCACCAGCTGAGACACAGGGAACCGGCACACCCGAAGACTGGGCACGAATCATGGCCGAGTACAACGAATTCGGTGAAGCGGCCGGTGCCGCCGGGGTCCTGGCCGGTGGAGAAGCCCTCCATGACACCAATACGGCCACCACCATCCAAGTCAAGGGTGGCAAAGGCGGCGACATGGTGACCACCGATGGGCCTTTCGCAGAGACCAAAGAAGTCCTCGGGGGGTTCTACCTGCTCGAATGCGCCGATCTCGACGACGCCATCAAGTGGGCGTCCCGGATCCCCGGGGCCTGGCATGGACGGGTAGAGGTTCGTCCGGTTGTGGACTTCTCGGAGGAGTGAGCAGGTCCCTCTCCGAAACGCTTCGGCTGGAGGGTGGTCAGGTACTGGCCACCCTCATCCGTATGACCGGCCGATTTGATCTTGCCGAAGACGCGCTTCAGGACGCGCTGCTGGTCGCCAACGAGAAGTTCTCCGACGATCGCCTGCCCGACAATCCGGCGGCCTGGCTGACCACGGTCGCCAAGCGAAAAGCCCTTGATCGGCTTCGGCGTGAGTCGAAGCGTGCCGCCAAGGAAGCTGAAGCCATGAGCATGTTGACGAGTGATCAAGACACCCAACCAACCGACCAGTTGCGCCTGCTGTTCACATGCTGTCATCCGGCACTCAGCCCCGAGGCCCGCGTGGCGTTGTCCCTCCGGACTCTCGGCGGGGTCACCACCAAGGAGATCGCCAGGGCATTTCTCGTTTCGGAATCGACGATGGGCCAACGGATTTCCCGAGCCAAATCGAAGATCGCCTCCGCCCATATCCCGTATCGCGTGCCTGAAGATCACGAACTACCCGATCGCCTCGATGCCGTGCTCAACGTGATCTATTTGATCTTCACAACAGGTCACCATGCTCCCTTCGGGTCATGGGACGACCGGGTCGATCTCGCCGATGAAGGCATCCGACTGGCCCGAATGCTCGCTGAACTGATGCCTGACGAACCCGAGTGTCTCGGATTGCTCGCTTTGTGCCTGGCGACGGCGGCACGACAACCGGCCCGCCAATCCCGTGATGGGTCGATCGTGCTCTTGGCCGATCAGGATCGAAGCCTTTGGAACCAACGTCAGATCGCCGAGGCGGCGGAACTGGTCGACGTCGCCTTACGCCGCCGAAGGGCCGGCCCGTATCAGGTGCAGGCGGCGATTTCGACGCTCCACAGCATCGCCAAGACATCCGAACAGACGGACTGGCCCCAAATCGTTTCTCTCTACCGGATGCTCGAACAGTTGGTCGACAGTCCGGTCATTACCGTCAATCGGGCGGTGGCCGAGGCTGAGGTCTCGGGGCCCCAGGCTGGCCTTGAGCTTCTGGACACGGTCGAAGGTCTCGACGATTGGCATTTCTACTGGTCGGCAAGAGCCGACTTTCTTCGCCGCCTGTACAGAGGGGAAGAAGCCAGGATCGCGTACAAGCGAGCTCTGGATTGCGATATGAACGAAACCGACCGAGCCTTCCTGACCAAGCGGCTCGCCGAGGTGGGATAGCCACGTACTGCGTGATGAAGCTCCGGTAACGACAGCGGGTTTTGTACAGTGTGCGTCGGTACGGGAGCGCGGATCAAGGTGTCCGGTGATTTGTCCGATGCTTGAGTAGGCCGCTGCAAACCGAGGAAGTCTGTCGTTGAGAAAACTCGTTCTGATCATCAGCGTGCTCGTTATGCTCGCCCCGATCCTCGCCGTCGACGCCGCTCGTGGGGCCGGCTCTGAATATCTGGTCCTGCCCTTCGAAGCGGGACCTTCGTCCTGGACGGCCGATTGGTATGACGCAGTTCTCGGAAGCAGGAATCGCATCACCCAGATTTCCGATGGTGTCTCTGGCAAGGGCATTAACGTGTCGGTTCCAGCCGGTTCGCATTTTGGAACGGCTGCCCATTATCGATTCGGCGATCAAGGGCTGAGTGACCCCGACGAGCTCTATTACCGCTACTTCATCCGTTTACCGACCTCGTTCAAGAATTATGGCAAAGGAAAGATTCCCGGCCCGGCAGGTTTGTACACGTCGAGCGGGCGAAATGGCGTGCGACCGACAGACTCGAGTCCCGGCTGGTCGGCTCGTATGCAGTTTTCGCCGTCGACGACTCCGGCTCGCTCGAATACCACGGCCCTCGGGTTTTATGTCTATCACCGCGACCAGGCTGGGTCGACGGGCGACAGTTTCCTCTGGGACGCGTCGGCTGGCGTGCTGACCCATGGAACCTGGCATTGTGTCGAGGGCCACGTGGCGATGAATTCGCCGGGTGTCAAGAATGGACTCCTCGAAGGATGGGTCGATGACCAGCTGGCTTTCTACAAGGACGACTTTCGGTTCCTGGGAACGGCCGACGATGCACTGGGCGTCAAGAGCTTCTGGTTCGATACCTACTTTGGCGGCACCGCGGCCGCGCCGGGGGCGCTCAACTTCCAGTTCGATGAGTTGGTGCTCAGCCCGGAACGGATTGGTTGCGGGACGGTGGCCGCTCCGCGGTTCACAGACACCGGCGACAGCGTCCATCGTTCGGACATCGAACGGTTGGCCTTTGCCGGCATTACCTATGGCTGCAATCCGCCGGCCAATGACAAGTACTGCCCGAAGTCCCCGGTAAGTCGAGGGGCGATGGCGGCATTCCTGACCAGGGCACTCGATTTGCCGCCGCCAGACGTCGCGAACCGGTTCGTAGATGACGACGACACCGTCTTTGCCGATTCGATTGATCGGCTGGCTTCCTCGGGAGTCACATTCGGGTGTAATCCGCCTGCCAATGATCGGTTCTGTCCGGCCCGAGCCGTGACCCGCGGCCAAATGGCCGCCTTCCTCACCCGGGCAATGGCTTTCCCTGCCCCGACGGTCTCGGATCGCTTTGTCGATGACGATTCGTCGGAATTCGAGTCGGCGATCGACCGTCTGGCCTCGGCAGGCGTAACGCTTGGTTGCAACCCACCTACGAACAATCGATATTGTCCGGCCGCCCCGGTAACCAGAGCTCAGATGGCTACGTTTCTCACCAGAGCTCTCAACTTGCCGGCACCGCCACCAACCGAGACCGAACCACCATTCATCCCGACCGTTCCAATAGGGTACGACGCGGTGGTTCCGGTCGGGTGGTCGATTCAAGCCGTTGCAGATTCCCAGCCACCCGGCGCGGCGATCTTCATCGAAGCGGGAGTCCATCAAGTCCAGACCGTGGTCCCGAAAGCCGGGCAATCATTCACGGGGGCACCGGGCGCCAAACTTGACGGTCAGGGCGTGCAGGATTCGGCCTTTTCCGGCTTTGCGCCCAACGTGAGCGTTGCCGGCCTGGAGGTCTACAACTACGGTCGGGCGTTCCTGGTGTACGGGGATGGATGGACACTGACGAACGTATCAGCCCACGACAATGGGTTGACGTTTCAGACGATCGGTGACGACGTAACCGTTTCGGGATCGCAGTTCGTCAACCAGCAGCAAGAGGCAGTCCTGGTGACAGGTTCGGCTCGCTTTCGAATCGAGAACTCCGTGATTGAGAGAGCCAACCAGAGGAAACTCACCACCTACTCGGCGGGGATAAAGCTGATTGGCACGGTCGACGCCACTGTGACCGGTAGCACCCTCGACGACAACTACGGATACGGCCTTTGGTTCACGAGTGGTTCTTTGCGGACTGTCGCAACCGACAATGTAGTAACCGACAATTTGCGGCCCGGGATCGTGCACGACTACGCCTACCAGTCGACTATCTCCGACAATGTCGTAACCGGCAACGGCAGAGAACCGAGCATTGGCGACTGGTTGGGAGCCGGCATTTTGATATTCGGTCCGGATGCGGTCGTCACCGGCAACACCGTCGGTGGCAATCGCGGCGGTATCACGTTGGTGACCCACTCCGGGAGCCTTGATGGCCCGCGCGGGTTGTACATCCCGAGCGGCGCAGTCGTCGAGGACAACCAGATCCTGCAGTCGGGACTCAACGGTCTCTTCTTCGGGAACGCGCCAGCCAGCGTGATGAACCAAAGCCCCCGGCCGTTCCAGAACAACGACTACGTCTACTCGGACGTCGGCGGTAGATTCTGGGCTTGGGGTAGTGCCACGAAGACGTGGAGCGAATGGCAGTTGGATGGCCACGACCTCACAGGATCGTTCACCGTCCAGTAGCTATTCTCGATTGGGCAGGGTCCCGCCAAGGGAAACTGCTTGACCGTCAGAGAGGAGACTGTGGCCACCCCGATCCAGATCGTGTTCGATGCCAATGACCCGGCGTTGCTCGCTGAATTTTGGGCCCTGGCGCTCGGTTACATCGTCCAACCACCACCTGACGGTTTCACATCCTGGGCCGAGTGGGCCACTGCAATGGAAATCCCCGAGGAACACTGGAACGACGCCAGCGCGGTTGTGGATCCCGAAGGTATTGGTCCTCGCATCTTCTTTCAGCGAGTGCCCGAAGGTAAAACGGCCAAGAACCGCCTCCACCTGGATGTCAACGCCGGTGGTGGTCACGACGTCCCCATCGATGATCGCCGGGTGATGATCGACGCACAGGTGGCACGTCTGATGGCAGCCGGAGCCTCAACGGTTGGGCAGATAGAGCAGCGCGGCGAGTATTGGGTGGTACTCACCGATCCTGAGGGGAACGAGTTCTGCGTCCAATGAGCGGACCGTGTTGTTCTACGTTCCTGAAGCACCTAGCGATCCTCTTCCTTTGCGCCGTGGTCGGTTCGGCGTGCGTATCTTCCGAATCCGACCCGAAGGTTGACAACCCTCAGGTGATGGCCGCTGCAGTGCTTGAACTGATTACCAAGCATCACACGTTTGGCGACGGCCCGCCTCCGTTCACGGAGTATCTGATCAAGTCGAGTCTCGATGCGCATGCTGGGAGTCCGAGTGGCGGTAGGCCCTATGAGATCCGTCGCCTCACTGATGAAGAACGATCAGCAATTGAGACGGTCGTAGCGCCATTCGGTCCGGTGCGTTGGATCGAGGATTCGGCCGACTGGCTTACTGCCGACCTGGACCCGGTCATAGAGGGGGCGGTGATCATCGGGGTTGGCGAACCGACCTCCGACAACGACGAAGCTCTTGTCCCTGTGTCGCTCCTGTGCGGCGGACTGTGTGGAACGTGGCTGACGTATCGACTGGCACAGACCGAACAAGGCTGGCAGGTGATTGCCGTCGAAGGACCTATCGCGGTCTCGTGAACCGGGCCAGGAACTTCGATCGCGTTTTGTCTTCCCACTGGCGCTTGTCTAACGACTCGGGCTAAGCGACTTCGAACAATCCCGCAGCACCCATGCCGCCACCGACGCACATTGTCACTACCGCGTACTTGACGCCGCGCCGTTTGCCTTCAAGGAGGGCATGACCGACCATGCGAGCACCGGACATTCCGTACGGGTGGCCGATCGAGATGGCCCCACCGTTGACGTTGAAAATCTCGTTGTCGATGCCCAGTTGGTCGCGGCAGTACAGCGTTTGGACGGCGAAGGCTTCGTTCAGTTCCCAAAGTCCGATGTCGTCAACGGTCAGGTTGGTGCGCTCAAGCAGCTTGGGAACGGCAAATACGGGTCCGATCCCCATTTCGTCGGGGTCGACTCCGGCGACGGCCATTCCCCGGTAGTAACCGAGTGGGGCCAGGCCGCGTCGTTCGGCCTCTGAGGCTTCCATGATGACCAACGCCGCGGCCCCATCGGACAATTGGGACGCGTTTCCGGCCGTCACGTTGCCTCCTGGGCCATTGACCGGTTGGAGCGAAGCCAGCCCTTCCAGCGTGGTCGTAGGCCGGTTGCCTTCATCGAGAGTGAGGGTGACTGTCTCTTTGGTGGTCTCGCCGGTCTCCTTGTTGACGAGCGCCTTGGTGGCCGTCACCTCGATGATTTCCTCGTCGAACAGTCCGTTCTGTTGTGCGGCCGCTACGCGCATCTGTGACTGATATCCGTATTCGTCGCAGGCTTCCCGGCTTATCCCATAGCGTGTGGCGACTACCTCGGCGGTCTGGATCATCGGCATGTACATGTTCGGTTCGCGATCGAGCACGGCTGGGTCGCCGGCGCGAAAGAGGTTCATGTTGGAGTTCTGGACCAGGCTGATCGACTCGACGCCTCCCGCGACGACGATGGGCGCTCCGTCAAACATGACCTGCTTGGCCGCAGTCGCGACGGCCATCAGCCCGGACGAGCATTGCCGATCGATGGTCATCCCTGAAGTTGTCGCATCAAGCCCCGCTGCGATGGCGGCAACCCTGGCAACGTTCATTCCCTGGGTGCCCTGTTGCATCGCCGCACCCAGAATGACGTCGTCTACTTCGCCCGCTTCGAGACCGGCGCGTTCGACGGCAGCCGCAATCGCCTTGCCGGCCAGTGAAGGGGCCTCAAGGTCGTTGAAGGCCCCCCGATATGCCTTGCCAATTGGAGTTCTGGCGGTCGAGACTATGACAGCTTCCTTCACATTTCCTCCTTGCGGTTACCAGCCCGATCAGTCGAGCGGTTAACGATCGTTAGCTTATCGGCTTCGGATCGTTGCGGAACCGGGCCGGGGTCATGAGTGTCGCACCTCCGACGAACAGGGCCATTGCCGTGAGCCATCCAGGCCGGTAGTCGGCGAACGTGTCAACTGAGTAACCAAGCAACGGTGCTCCGATCCCGAGCCCGGACAAGAAACCCAGCATCACGACACCCGATGCCCGCCCGGCGAGCCGGGAGGGAACAGATTGAATAACCGCGAGCATCCCTACGGTATTCCAGGAGCTGACGCTCAGTCCGGCAATAACGACAGCCGGCCACACCAGCCAGGCGCCCGCTTGTTCGGCAACGGCCAGGAGTCCCGCCGCGACGACCGAGGCGATGGAGATGATCAGGAGGCTGCGCTGTACCCCCACCCGGTGTTCGGCGGCACGACCCCACCAGATTCTGCCGAAGATGCCGAGTAGCCCGGCGACTGCCGAGGTCGCCCCGGCCGCCTGGGTCGACATACCGAGTACTTCCTCGGTGAAAAGGGGGACCCACTGGAAAATAGCAGAACCGGCCAAGCCGACCAGGAACCCATAAACAGATATCCGCCAGATGATGGACGGAAGGGGTTCCCGGCTCGTCGCGGCCTCCCGGTGCTCTTCGGGTGGATCAGATGGCAGTTTCCAGACCGCCAAACCCAGACCGATAACCGCCAAGCCGGCGTAGATGCCAACCGCGGTTCGCCAGGTGCCCAGCCCGGCAATCCATGGAAGGGTCAGGCCTCCCAAGAACGTGAAGACCTGCACTCCGGACTGTTTGATACCGGTAACGACGCCCCGAATGCCCGCTTCGACATGTAGCGAGATGAGTTTGTTGGTAGCCGGATTGGACATCGATTGGGCAAGGCCCGACACCAGCGCCCCGGCCAGCAATACCTCGTAGCCGGGGGCGGCCGCCATCATTCCCAGGCTGAGACCACTCACCGCCAGGCTCGCCAGCGCTCCGGCTTTGGCACCGATGTGGTCGATTGCCGCGCCAAATCTGGGGGCGAGAACGGCACCCACGATCGAGGAGGCAGTTGCCAGGATTCCGATTTGCCACCTGGCCACCCCGAATTGTCCAATGAGGCTGGATGCGAGGACGGCGGCGATC
Source organism: Acidimicrobiia bacterium (assembly GCA_029881355.1). Classification (GTDB taxonomy): domain Bacteria; phylum Actinomycetota; class Acidimicrobiia; order Spongiisociales; family JAENVV01; genus JAENVV01. Next base: position 26,700 of record JAOUMT010000004.1, read on the forward strand.
ACCAGCGGGAACGTTGACGCACCCATCAGACCGGCCATGATCGAGCTGAGGGTGACGTGGGTGCGCATCGACCAGGACGCTACCCGCGTCGGTGCAAAGGCGACGTTCTATGCTGGTGGGAGAAAGGAAACCCGATGAAGTTTCTTGGCGAACCGCCCAATTATGACCTGACCTACAGCGACGTATTCATGGTGCCGGCTTCGACGACGTCGGGCAGCAGGCTGGACGTGGACTTGACGACTCCCGATGGGGTGGGAACTTCGATCCCGGTCGTGGTCGCCAACATGAACGCCGTGGCTGGTCGACGTATGTCCGAGACGGTTGCTCGGAGGGGTGGTCTGGCGGTGCTCCCTCAAGATGCCCCCCACGAAGTGCTCGCCGCACTCATCGGAGGGGTCAAGGCTGCCCATCCAATCTACGACACGCCGATCACGCTCAGCCCGGACTCGACGGTCTCCGAAGCCATGTCGCTCGTCTACAAGCGGGCCCATGGGGCGGTCGTAGTGGTTGACGGAGAAAGTCCGGTCGGGATTTTCACGCCTACCGACGCCCAGGGCGTTGACCGATTCGCGCCTCTGGCCGAGGTCATGCACCGTGACCTTGTCGTGGTCGAGGCGGCCACCGAGCTCGAAGACATTTTCGACATGCTCAGCCACGAACGCATCAGTACGGCGCCAGTCGTCGAGGGTGGCAAGCTGGTCGGAGCGATAACTCGCAAAGGTGCTTTGCGAGCCGGGCTGTACCGGCCCGCCTTGGACCGCAATGGCCGGCTTATGGTGGCCGCGGCGGTCGGAATAAACGGTGATCCAGCCGTGCGAGCCCGCCAAGCCTTGGACCTAGGCGCAGACCTCATCGTCGTCGACACCGCTCACGGACATCAAACGAAAATGATCGACGCCATTCGCGAAATCCGTTCAGCGATCGGCGCCGTCCCGTTGGTAGCTGGCAACGTCGTGACTCCGGCGGGTGTCCAGGACCTGGCTGCGGCCGGGGCAGACATCATCAAGGTTGGGGTCGGCCCTGGTGCCATGTGTACCACCAGAATGATGACCGGAGTTGGCCGTCCCCAGTTTTCCGCGGTTCTCGAATGCTCCAGGGAAGCGAGTCGTCTCGACAAGCACGTGTGGGCCGATGGGGGAGTTCGGTACCCACGCGACGTCGCCCTGGCATTGGCGGCAGGAAGCGCCTCCGTAATGATCGGCTCGTGGTTTGCGGGCACCTACGAAGCCTCGGCCGACCTTCAGTACGACGAGAGTGGGCGGATGTTCAAATCGAACTACGGCATGGCGTCCGCCCGGGCAGTCCTGCTTCGGACCAAAGGCGATTCCGAGTTTGATCGCGCTCGTAAGGGCCTCTTCGAGGAGGGGATTTCGACGAGTCGGATGTACATCGATCCTGATCGGCCCAGCGTGGAAGACCTCATCGACGAAATCGCGGCAGGCGTGCGAAGTGCGTGTACCTACGCAGGGGCGGGTGACCTCAGCGAGTTCTCCGACCGGGCGGTCATCGGGGTGCAGTCACTGGCCGGCTTCCAGGAGGGCCGGGCTACATCGTCGACCTGGACCTAGCCACCAATCCTGGCTAGGCCGTCGAGGGGTCGTAGCCGATCAGTGTCAATGCGGCGATCACGAGCACGACGCCGGCGATTTGCAGCGCCGTGAGATGCTCTTTGAGAACCAGTCTTCCGAGCGCGACGGTCACCGCCGGGTAGAGCGACGAGATCACTCCGGTGATGGATAGTAGGCCGATCTGAGTGGCGAGCAAGAAGAACACATTCGCCAACATATCGATCGCCCCCGACGCATACGCCCACCGGGCAGCGATGCGAGGAGCCTGGCCGGCCTTGGGGCTCGCCACCAATATGACGCCGAGCGCGACGAGAGTGGCCAGTTTGGCAGGGATGAGCGGCCAGAGGCCGGTGACCGGGTCGATCTGGGCGATAACCGCAAAGAAGCCTCCGAACCCCATCCCGGCAACGATCGCCATGATGACGGTGGAACGAGCCGCCCGCTGACCACCATGTCGGTCGAATCCAGACACGAGCGGAACGGCCATCAGACCTAGTCCGGCTCCGGTGAGGGCGAGCACGCCGGGTCGTTCTCCCCCGATCAGACCGACCGACACGGGAACCAATGCTCCCACCAGAGCGGTGATCGGTGAAACCGCCGCCATCGGACCGATCGCCAGCGCCTTGAAGAGGAACACGAGCCCGGTCAGCCCGGCGAGTCCGGCGGCGGCGCCCAACCAGGAGTCGCGTACGGTGATGTCTCCTCCCATCACGCTCCACCCCGCTATGGCGAGCGCCAGCGCTGCCCAGGCCGCCCGAAAGGAGACTCTGGTTGCCGCCAGCTGCTTGGAAGCGAAGCCGCCAATGAAGTCCGAAAAGCCGAAGCTGATGGCCGATCCGAGGGCCAGCAGCGAGCTCATGTGAGCTCGTCGGGCAACTGTTCCGTGAGGGCCTTCACGTCCTCTGCGGCCCGCTGGTGCATCACGAGCACTACGTCTTCCATTTCCACGACGATCAGGTCTTCCACTCCGACTACGACGACTGGTTTTGATTCCGAGCGGACGTACACGTTTGTGGCGTCCGAGAGAAAGACATTGCCCTGCACGACGTTCCCGGCATCGTCCTTGGTTCCGAGGTCGTAGAGCGTTGCCCAGGAGCCGACATCGCTCCACCCACATGCCAGCGGGAGCACTGCTCCGCGTTTGGTCGGCTCCATGACCGCGTAATCGATGGAGCGTGGCTCGATGGTGTTCCAACCCTCCTCGGCGAGGTGAACGGTGCCACCTTCGTCGGGGGAGGACGGATACGCGCCAACGACCGCTGCGTGCATGGCGGGATCCTGGGTTTGCAGCTCGGCGAGGAAATCGGTGGCTCGAAACACAAACATGCCGGCATTCCACAGATATCCGGAGGCTACGTATTCGAGAGCGGTTTCCTCGTCGGGTTTTTCGACAAACGCCGCGATGGCGCTGGCTTCGCCGCTCAGGCTGTCGCCCGGACAGATGTATCCGTAGCCGGTTGCGGGGAAGGTCGGCACAACGCCGAAGGTGGTGAGATAGCCGTCGCGAGCGGTGGTAACGGCCAGGTCCACCAATCTGGCGAACTCGGCGACATCTTCGATCACGTGATCCGACGGCAGAACGACGACCATCGAATCCGGGTGGCGGTCGATCGCCGCCAGACAGGCGGCCGCCACGGCTGGAGCGGTGTTCTTTGCGGATGGTTCAATCAGAATTGTTGGAGTAACGCCGATGGCAGCCAACTGTTTCTGGACCCTGGCGGCGTGCCCGGCGCCACATACCACGAGCGGTTCGCCTACGTTTCCGAGGGTGGCGAGCCGAGCGGCCGTGTCCTGGATCATCGTTTGGGTGCCAACCAGAGACCGGAACTGTTTCGGGGTGGCGCGACGCGAGAGTGGCCAGAGACGCGTCCCGGACCCACCGGAAAGAATGACGGGGATGATCACGGTTACTCTCCGGTGAACGTTGGCGGGCGGTTCTCGATGTGAGCCGCAATGGCTTCCATGAGATCGGCTGATTGAAGGTGGGACGCGTTATACAACGCCACGTAGTCGAGTGCCTGCTCGACGGTGCGGCCCTCATTGGCGCGCAGAATGTGTTTGGTTCCTTGGACGACCAGCGGGGAATTGGCGGCGATTTCCTCGGCCAGGGAACGAGCGGCCTTGTGCAACCTGTCGACATCCTCGTAGAGGTCGTTGACGAGACCGATCTTCTCGGCCCTGGCCGCGTCGATGTCCTTTCCTGTGTAGGCGAGTTCAGCGACCTGGCCCGGGCTGAGAATGCGGGGAAGGCGCTGAAGTGTTCCGACGTCGGCCACGATGGCGAGCTTCGTTTCGCGAACTGAGAACACTGCGTCTTTTGCAGCGATCCGGATGTCGGCTGCCGTGATCAGATCGATGCCGCCCCCCAGGCAGTATCCGTGAACGGCAGCAATGACGGGTTTTTGGCAATCCGCAATCGCGGTGAAGGCTTGTTGCATTCGTTTGATCTCGCGATAAGCGCTTTGAGCTTTGGCAGCCGGTGAGTTCCCCGAACCAACCGAGACGTCGGAAAACTCGGTGAGGTCCAGCCCGACCGTGAACGCTTTCCCGCGTGCGGCAATGATGATGACCCGGACGGCTTGATCGGCGCCGACGGCTTGCATGGCGAGCGGAAGATCCGTCCAGAACGCCTTCCCCATCGCGTTCAGTTTGTCCGGCCGATCCAGCCACACGGTTCCGATCGGACCGTCCTGTTCGATAGTGATGACGTCGCTTGCGAAACTCATAGGTTGAACTGTAGAGGAATGCTTTGCGATGCCAGTAACCGGTAGTCGGTTCTGGCAGACGACCAGGGCGCCGAGCGTGGGGGTGGCCTGGCTGTTCGCCTATGATTGCGCGCCGACGAGCCTGGTGGCTGAGGAATGAGCAGGATGACGCGGGAACCTTTTCGTCGGTCGAGCTGGCCGCTGACCTGTCGTGCGGCTGGCCGGACCACCGTCGTTGTTCAGCTGACTCACCCATGACCGAAGCAGTCGTTGCGGACAAAGCTCCTGCTCCCGTAGGTCTTGGCACCTTCGGGGGAGTGTTCACCCCGTCGATTCTGACGATTCTCGGCGTGATCATGTATCTGCGATTCGGATGGGTCGTCGGAAACGCCGGCTTGGTCGGCACGCTCATCATCGTGACGATCGCCACGGCCATCACCTTCCTTACCGGGCTGTCGATCTCCCAGATCGCCACTGATCAGCGAGTAAAGACCGGTGGTGCCTACTACATGATCAGCCGGGCGCTCGGCATCGAAGTCGGCGGTGCCATCGGCATCCCACTGTATCTAGCCCAGGCGCTGTCAGTCGCGTTATACACGATCGGCTTCGCCGAGAGTTTGACGGCCGTCTTTCCAACTCTCAACCAGCGGATCGTCGCCATGATCACGGCCATCCTCGTGACTGCGCTGGCTCTCATCTCGGCCCGCACGGCAATCCGGGTTCAGTATTTCATCATGGCGGGTATTGCCGTCTCGCTCATCTCGTTGTTCTTCGGTTCACCGTTGCCCGATGCGGCGGTTACCACCCTCGATCAGCCCACCGCCGGCTTTTGGATCGTATTTGCGGTGTTCTTCCCTGCGGTGACGGGGATCATGGCCGGAGTAAACATGAGCGGAGATCTCACCGATCCACGCAAGTCGATACCGCGCGGGACGATGGCGGCCATCGGGGTGAGTTACGTCGTTTATATGATGATCCCGTTCCTGCTGCAACGGTCGGCTTCTACCGTTGACCTCATCAATGATCCGCTCATCATGCGGCGCATCGCTTTCTGGGGTGATGCGATCCTTGTGGGTGTGTGGGGGGCGACCTTGTCGAGCGCGCTTGGGAGTATTCTGGGGGCTCCGCGGATCCTCCAAGCCCTGGCTCGCGACAACATCCTTCCCAAACCGATGCGCTTCGTTGGGAAAGGCTCGGGGCCTTCGGACGAGCCAAGAATCGGCACCTACGTGTCGCTGGCGATTGCCCTGATAGCGATTGCGCTCGGGGATTTGAACGTCATTGCGCCGATTCTCACTATGTTCTTTCTGGCCACCTATGCCGTTGTGAATGTCGTGTCCGCGGTGGAACGGTTTTTGCAGAGTCCGTCTTTTCGTCCCACCTTCAAAGTCCATTGGGCGCTGTCGGCTTTGGGAGCTGCCGGATGTACGGCCGTGATGTTCCTCATCAATCCAGTGGCTACGGTGGTGGCGGCTTTTGTCGTCCTTGGCATCTATCTGTGGCTCCAGCACAAAGGGATCAAGACAACCTGGGGGGACGCCCGGGAGGGAGCCTGGCAAGCCATCATTCGATGGGGTCTCATCAATCTTCGCTCCACGGGTTATGCCAAGACCTGGCGTCCCAATTTCCTGGTTTTGGCCGGAAGCCCGGCCAAGCGCTGGTACCTGATCGATCTGGCCAACACGATCTCGCATGACCGGGGACTGTTGAGCGTTGCCACGATCTTGCCGGAGCCGACTAGCAGCGAAAGAAAAACGCAGTTGGCGGCGACGATCCGCGACCACCTCGAGGAGCGCAGCGTTGAAGCGTTGGTTCGGGTGGTGTCAGCGCCTTCGCCCTACATCGGTGCGGCCCTCCTCGTCGAGGCATACGGGCTCGGAACGCTCATCCCCAACACGATCATGCTCGGCGATGGCGAAACCACCGGCAACCGAACCGAATACGCCACGATGCTTGGGCATATTCACGCTGCCAATCGCAACATCGTGGTGGTTCGAGCAACTCCAACGGAAAGCTTCGGTACCCGCCGACGCATCGATGTGTGGCTACATGGCGTTCGCGGCAACGGTGTTTTGATGTTGACGTTGTCCCACCTTCTCGCCACGAGCCTCGAATGGCGGGGCGCCGTGGTAACGGTTCGGATGATCCTCACAAATCCGGGCGGAGCCGATGAGGCTCGTGAGAATCTATCCAACCTCATCAAGTCGGCCAGGATCGATGCGGAGGTGGAGATCATGGTCGATGAGCGTCCAGCCACCGAAGTGATATCGGAGACCTCGAAGACCGCTGATATTGCCTTCCTCGGTTTGCCAACGCCGGATATGGACGACATTTCGGCGTTTGCGGACGTCTTCGAGTCGCTGATCGTTCGCACCGGAACGATTCCGGCTGTTGCCTTCGTCCTTGCGTCGAAGACCGCCGATCTGGAGCTAATCCTCAATTAGCCGGACGCCGCTTGGACGGGTCTATTTGACGGCGAAAGCCAACTTCATATTGGCGTGATATTGGGTGACTTGTCCGTCCTTGACTCGGGCCGTCATGTTCTGAACCTCGACGCCGGTGATCCCTTTGACCGATTCGGAAGCTTTGGCGACCCCCCGGGCGATGGCGTCTTCAAAGCTCTCTTCTGAGATGCCGATGACCTCAATGATCTTGACAACTCCTTGGTCGATGAAATCCGACATACGTTCTGGTCCTTTCACAGCCTGGCGGGTCTGGTACGTCTTACCATACGTGGCTAGGGGCGGGTAAGACTGAATTGGGCGACATCAATTCTGCCTGTGACAAAGCCCGCCTCGCAATAGGAAAGGTAGGTCCTCCACATTTTTCTGAAGTCTTCGTCGAATCCGAGTGGGGCGATCTGCGACCAAGCCTGTTCGAAGCGCTGGTGCCAGCTGGCCAGGGTTTTGGCGTAGTCGAGGCCGAATCGTTCTTCGGTGTCCCACGCAAGACCGCTTCTTGCCGTAAGCGTTCGCAGCACTGACGAGCTCGGCACCAACCCACCCGGAAAGATGTACCGGCGGATGAAGTCTTCGTTGGTACGGTAGCTGTCGAAGAAGTCGTCGTGAATAAGAATTGCCTGGAGGCCGGCTCGACCACCCGGTTTGAGAACCCGGGCAATGGTGTCAAAGAAGTGAGGCCACCGGCTGTCGTCGATTGATTCGATCATTTCGATGGAAATGACCCGATCGAACTGACCATCTACCTGTGCGTAGTCGAGCAATTGAACGTCGATCAATCCGTCGAGGCCGGCTGCCGCATTCCTCTCCCTGGCAAAGTCCGCTTGTTCCTTGGCAATGGTCAAGGTCGTGACGTGGCATCCGAGGCCGGCTGCGTAGCGGGCCATGCCTCCCCACCCGGTTCCGATCTCGAGCACTGACTGGCCGGCCTGCAGATCGCACAACTCGGCGAGCCGGGCGTATTTGGCGAGTTGGGCTTCTTCGAGTGATCGAGCGGTTTCACCGAACCGGGCCGATGAGTAGGTCATCGTGGGGTCGAGCCACGCTTCGTAGAACTCGTTGCCAAGGTTGTAGTGGTCTGCCATCGTCCGCACCGCCAGCTGGCGGTTCCGATTTGGTAGCCAGGTACCCATCTTTCGGCCGATCGCGTAGAGGCGAGGATGCCGTTCCGCCCACCTTTTTTGGTTTAGCGCCGCAAAAACGAGGAGCTCGGTAAGGTCTTCCGGCTCGAACTCGTCGGCCATATAGGCCTCGACCAGAGCATTCGATCCGCCCCGCAGCACCCGCCCGAGGGACCCTTCCTTTTTGATGTGGATAACGCTGTTTGGTCCTGGTTCGCCCCCGATCAGAGCGTTCTTCGAGCCGTCCGGGAATGTGATGCGCAGGGTGCCGGCGGTCACGCCGGCTCCGAGCAGCTTCAGTGCCAGCTGGTCGTTCATCGGGACACTGTCGGCATGGAGATGGCCTGATCGGGCGCAACGGGCCGCGAGCGATAAGGAGCGCCCTTTCTCCACAAGTGAAACGCCTGCCAGTGGATTCCAACCATGACCCGGAGCGTCAGCAGCGGGTGCGATACGAGGAGGGTTAGTAGGGAGCGGGTTGACAGCGGAATCCGCTCTCCCGACATCGAGGCGCTGAACAAGTGGCCATCGGCGTCAGATTCGCGAACCGTCACGTGCATTCGGTCGGCCGGCTCTTCGAGTTCGAACCGGTAGCGAGCAGCCATGTCGATAAACGGAGAAACGAAAAACATCTTGTCCCATTCGTGAACAACTTTGGCATCGCGGCGGTCGGGGTTCTCGACCGGGAGGAAGTAGCTGTGGTGTTCCCCGAAGGTGTTCCTCACTTCGTAGAGGACGGCGTTGAGCGTACCTTCGTGCCCGTGACAAAACCAGATCGTGATTGGATTGAAAGCGTAACCGAATAAACGGGGCATGGTCAGAAGCCGCACCCGCTCGATACTGATACCCGCCTCTTTCCCGAGTTGCTCGATCCACCGTTTCAGAGGGGACCCATCCCTGGGTCCGTGATCGGCCTGGTGGAACGAGTACAGGTTCCGTCCATCGACCGAAAAGATGGGACTGGCCCGATTGGCGTCCTCGAGGTCATCGAGGTCGAGGAGCAGCCAGTACACGCCGTACGAGAACGCATGTCGACGGGGCCGGGCGCGCCGGTGATGGACCTTCCCGACATACAGCGAGTTCATACCGTGGCAGCTTGACGCATGAGTGCGTCGGCAGCGGCATAGCCCGACATGAGTCCGTCTTCGTGGAACCCGTACCGGGTATAGGCGCCACAGTAATAGGTACGCAACGTGCCCTGTAGGCCCGGGACCTCAGCCTGGGCCTGAATCGCCGCCCGGTCGAACGTCGGGTGATCATAGTCCCAAGACCCGAGCTGGCCCTGGGGTTCCTCGGCAGGATTGAGCGTGACAAATACCGGCGTCGGGGTCGGAAGGTTTTGAAGTTGATTCATCCAGTAGGTGACGCAGGGCAGTTCGTTGCCGTCGCCCGTGGCCACGTTCCAGCTCGCCCAGGCCCTGCGCTGCTTGGGCATGAACGATTGATCGGTGTGCAAGACCGCCCGGTTCCTCGAATACTTGAACCGGCTCAGCACGGCTTGTTCCTGCTCGGTCGCAGCCGAGCCCAGTAGTGCGCGGGTGGTATCGGCGTGAGTCGCGAATATCACCTGGTCGAACCGATCGGTTCCCGACCCACTGAGGATATGAACGCTGGTGTCGTCGCGCCGTACTTCGATGACCGGTTCGTCCAGTCGGATCCGGTCAGCATACGGGCGGGTTAGCTTGTCGACGTATTGGCGGCTTCCGGCTGTCACGGTTCGCCACTGCGGGCGATCTCGTAGTTGAACGAGGCCATGGTTGCGGAAGAACCGCGCCAGGGTCGCCGCCGGATAGTCGGCCATATCCGATGTTGGTGTCGACCAGATCGC
>JAOUMT010000292.1 GCA_029881355.1 Acidimicrobiia bacterium
TCAGGTCCGCGCCACCGCAGGAACGGGACGGCGGCAAGCCCGGCAAGCACCGCAGCGAGCACGAGCGACCATCGCCAATCGTAGATCCCGGCCAGGACCCCACCGACCGCCGGTCCGACTGCCTGCCCGGTCAGCAGGGCACCCGCCATGTAGGACAATGACTTGCCCCTGCGAGCCTTTGGGGCCCGGGCGAAGTAGGCCATCGAGGTTGTCAGCGTCCAGGCAGACCCGACTCCGGCGATGAAGACCCCCACGAAGGCCAGTGGCGGCGTTTGAGCAACCGCCAGAAGAGCGCTGCCCACCATGACCAACGAACCGGCAATCGCCATCATGAGTCCTGGCCGAACCCGATCGGAAAGCCGCCCGGCCGGGATATCCGTCACCACTCGACCCACTGCGAAAACCGAGGCGAGGGCTCCTACGCCGACCGAACTAAGACTGAGGTCGTTTCCGATCTGGGCAACGACCGGAATCCTGGTGAACGCCGCGACAGTGATGACGAAGAGGCCAGTGGCCAATCCGAGGGAGAAGCCCCGAGAACTGGCGGTCGCCGTCAGGTTGCGACCAGGCCGGTCGATCCCCGGACGGCCAGCTTGGGCGTCAGGCGTACCTCGGTCACCTCCGGCGATGAGCTACTCATGTTCAAAAGCAGCCGTCGAGCCGCTTCGGCCCCCATCTCGCGGTACGGCACCCGCACGGTTGTCAAGCCTGGTTCCATCAGATCGACGAGCGGCATGTCGTTGTAACCGGTGACAGAAATGTCGTCTCCGACGCGCTGGCCCATGTCGCGGATCGCCTTGTAGGCACCCAGTGCCAGCAAATCGTTGGCAGCCACGATGGCCGTGAGATCTGGTCGACGCTGCAGGAGTTGGCGGGCGGACACGTAACCAGGATCGACCTGGTACCAATCGGCTTCTTCGACGTTCGAACTATCAGCAACGAGACCCATCTTGCCCGTCCATGCCATAAAGGCGTCGTGTCGATTCCGCCCCGTCGACAGTGAGAGCGGACCCGCGACATGGCCGATCGCCACATGGCCGAGCGCCTCAAGGTGCTCAACCGCGAGACCGATCCCGGCATAATCATCCCCGAGAATCGCCGGAAGGTGCACCCGCTCCGTGGATCGGTTGACCAGGACAATCGGGATGTCTCCCGACATCAACGATTCGAGCACCGCGTCATCACGGGTGGCGGTTGCCAGGATCAGGCCATCGACCCGGCGTTCAATCAGGGTCCGGATCACCGAATCCGGATCGGGGTGATCCCGTTCGGTATTGGCAATCAACAGCGAATAGCCATCCTCTCCGAGGGCGTGCTCTACACCACCGATGATTGGGCCGAACAACGGGTTCTCCAGATCGGGAATGACCATGCCGACGGTCATAGTCTGGTTGGTTCGCAGCCCGCGGGCCAACGGGTGCGGTGCATAACCGAGACGGTCGGCAGCTTCGAGGACCCTGGCGACGGTGGCTGCATTGACAACGGATCGGGTCATGTCATTGAGAGCTCGGGAGGCGGTGGACGTATGCACGCCGGCCTCCCTGGCCACATCCTTGAGCGTCGTCCGCTGCCCCATCAGTTCTCCGTTTCGACTTCTTGACGTGTTTGGACCCTAGAGGCCGGCGCCAGGCTGACGTCACCCGAGTGTACTACAATCGATTGCAGTCGCTGGAAGGAACACGAACATGGCCAGAATCAGTTTCCGCCTCCCCGCCGAAATCGATGACGATGAGAGTCGAGGTTTCCTCGAATCGGCCATGGATCAAGGTAAGCCAGGGCCAGAGTTTCAGGCGATCCGAGCTCATGTACCCGGAGTCATGCGGTCATTCACCAAAACCAGGGACTGGATATACCACGAGGGCGTCCTCGATTTCGACCTCAAGGAACTGATTCGTGCCTACATCGCCATCTCGGGTGATTGCACCTACTGCTCAAACCAGGGCATCGCGCGAACCATCAACACCGACGAGGACGAGAGGTTCGAGATCCTCAACTATGAACGATCGGACAAATACACCCCCCGCCAGAAGCTGGCGATGCGATACGCCGACGCGATCATGTGGAACCCGGATCTGGCAGATGACGCCATGTGGAAGGACCTCCTCACCGAATTCACCGAACCGGAGATCGTGGAACTGGGCTACTGGGTTGGGTTCACGTTCGGAGGGCAGCGCTGGCTGCGAACCCTCGGATCCAAACAGGGCCAACTTCAGGAAGCCATCGACGCTGCCGCCGCTTCGGCGATGGTCGCCGGTCACAGTTCGGTGAGCGACTGAATGAGCCATCCTGAAGACTCCCTGGGGTTCGAGCTGATCGGTCATTCCAACCTAGGAGGCAATGGCGACGGGATGCAGATTGCCCGAAACGGCGACGCCCTGTACGTCGCTCACTTTGGCCCGTCCCGGCAAGGAACTTCGATACTTGACATATCCGATCTCAGTTCGCCGCGACTCGTCGACCAGTGGCCGGCTCCCGATGGAGGCCACACCCACAAGGCGGTCGCCGCGGACGGACTACTCCTCACCAACCATGAGGCTTTTCGAGGCGGCCCACCATCGCGGGTGGGGATGGCCGTCTATGACACGACCGACCCATTGGCCCCGACCGAAATCG
>JAOUMT010000104.1 GCA_029881355.1 Acidimicrobiia bacterium
CTCGACCACACCATCGACTGGACCAAAGGCGGACCAACCACCACCTCCAACCTGGACCCCAACTGCCGCCACGACCACCGCATCAAACACCAATGCGGCTGGACCTACCAGAAACTCCCCAACGGCCACCACCAATGGACCAGCCACCTCGGCCACACCTACACCAACAAACCCGAACCCCCCTGAAGATTGGGTCGGTTGGAGACTTCTTTCGAGATGCCCGGCCGACGTGACTGTCCGTGGAGTTGGACGGTCCGGCGTCGGTCGCCGGACCGTCCAAACCTCTTCGGTCTCGGAGGAGAACTAAACGGCGTCGACGCCGCGTTCTCCGGTACGGATCCGCAGGGCATTGCCCACCGGAGTCGTCCAGATCTTGCCGTCGCCGATGCTGTTGGTGCCGGCGGCTTTGGCGATCGCTTCGGTGATGTTGTCGACGTCCGCCGAGGCGCAGAGGATCTCTACTTTAAGTTTCGGGACGAAGTCGACCTTGTATTCGGCGCCCCGGTAGACCTCGGTGTGGCCGCCTTGTCGGCCGAAGCCCCGAACCTCGGTGACGGTTAGTCCAGAGACGCCGGCGTTGGCCAGGGATTCCTTTACTTCGTCCAGTCGATGAGTTTTGATAATGGCCGTTATGAGTTCAAGCATGATGATCCTCCTAAACGCCTGCGCCCGAAGTCGAACTAGCTGAGAACTCTCCTCGACCAGTTTCGAACCCATAGCCGGGCGATCCGTGTTCCATGACGTCGAGTCCGGCGAGTTCTTCCTCTTCGCTGACCCGCAATCCTATTAGGGCCTTGATCGCCAGGAAGAGCAGTCCGGTCGTAGTTACCACGAACAAGAAGTGCACCACAACGAAGATGAGCTGCGTCCACAACTGATCCAGTCCTCCGCCATAGAACAAGCCGGCGTCTTCTCTGCCCAAAAAGGCGTCGTCGTATTTGGCGAAGAAGGCGATCGAAAGAGTACCGAACGTTCCGACTACACCATGCACGGAGATGGCGCCGACCGGATCGTCGACTTTGAGGCGGTCGATGAACTTGACCGAGAAGACAACGATAAGGCCTCCGATGGCTCCGATGACGACAGCCGCCCAAACTTCGATCGCTCCGACGGGGGCAGTGACTGCGACCAATCCAGCCAACAGCCCGTTGGCGGCCATCGATACGTCCGGCTTCTTGTCCATCGCCCAGTTGGCCGCCATGGCAGCTACCGCACCGGCTGCGGCTGCCAGAAGCGTCTTGAGGGCGATACCGGTAACGAACTCGTCGGCCGCCAGTTGGGATCCGGGATTGAACCCGAACCAGCCGACGAACAGAATCATCGCTCCGAGAACCACGAAGGGGATGTTGTGGCCCGGTATGGCCCGCGGGCTTCCATCTTTGGCGTACTTACCAATCCGGGGGCCAAGAATGATGGCGCCCATCAATGCTGCCCATCCGCCGGTCGCATGCACGATCGTTGAACCCGCAAAGTCGGAGAACGGGAACTCAAGTTGGGCGAGCCATCCGCCACCCCAAGTCCAGCGAAGTACCACCGGGTAAATCAATGCGGTGATGAAGAAGCTGTACGCGAAATAGCTCTTGAACTTCGTGCGTTCGGCCATGGCGCCCGACACGATCGTGGCGGCGGTAGCTGCGAATGCGGCTTGAAAGAAGAAGAAGGTTGACGGTAACAGGCCGTCCCCGATCGTGCTTTCGACACCGGCGATGCCCACATCAAAGCCGAACCAGCCTTTGAGGAGTTCATCTCCGCCAAACCCGATGCCGAACCCGACGAACGCGAATGCCAGAACCCCGGCGGACATGTCCATCAGGTTCTTCATCATGATGTTGGCTACGTTTTTCTGGCGGGTCAGTCCAGCTTCTACGAGGGCGAATCCGGCCTGCATGAAGAACACCAGAACGCCGGCAATGAATATGAACAGGTTGTCCAGGACGAACTGGCTAGCCGGGGCGACTTCGCTTTGTGCAAAGGCCGGCTGAGCCATCACTGCCACAAGCAACACGGCCAGCGACGTCCCCGTGAGTAGTTTCCGTTTCATTTCTCTCCTCGTAAGCGACGATGGCTACGTTCGTGCCTGATCTTTTCGGTGACGTGCGCATGAAGTGAATCAATCGCGACAAGTGTCTGACGGCAATCTGAACATCGAGGGTTCAGGTACGTTCGAGGATCAGCCCGCGCGACCTGATGGTCCTGATCTCCAGGTCGGCTTCTTTTATCCGACGCCGTAGCCTCACGAGGTGTACATCGAGGACGTTGCGGTCAGGGGGCCCGGACGGCCAGGCCGACGCGGCGAGGTCCGACCGGCTGACCACTTGCCCCATCTGCTCGATGAGCACATCGAGGATCCGGGCTTCCATAGGGGGCAGAGGCACCCGTTTTGACCCGTGGTTGAGCGTGCCCGTCCCGTCGATGATGATTTGTGCCTTGACCGAACCGTTGGCGCGCTGGATCAAGCCTTCGATCCGCAACCTCACATCGGCCCGGTCGGCGGGGATTCGGATCCAATCTTCGAATGGGTCCCCGGGTGAGGGTGGCTCGGCCGACCCCTCCACGAGTAGCAGATGAGGTTTACCGCTGCTGCGTAAACGGTCGCGTCGTTCCCGTTCAGACGGCCATCGCAAAAGCTCTACATCCACGACCAAGAAGGTAAGGGCTCATCGTTTCAGAAGTGTTTCGCCTTTGTATCGATATGGCCAATCCAGTACCACGGCGCGTTCGCCGGAACTGCCAATCAGCCAGCGACTCCCGATACGATGATCATCTTGTCCACCTTGGAAAACCCTGTGTCGGAGTATCCGGCGTTCGTCAATTTGGCGGCCAGTGCGGCGGCCTCGGTCTGGGTGATTCCGTGGTCGCCGTCGGTTTCCTTTTCAACGACGAAGAATCGACCACCAGGGGCGAGCACCCGGAGCACTTGTCGATAGGCCGCTTCCGGATCGTTCCAGTGATGCCAGGATTGAATAGTCCACACAACCGAAAAGGCTCCATCTTTGAACGTGAGACGCTCAGCCGGTCGAACTGAGAATTCGACGTTCGTCAGATGTGATGCCCGCTTGCGGGCGATCGAGATCATCGATGGGGACGCATCGACTCCAGTCGCCGAGGCAACCCGTCCGGCGATCTGGCGAACGGCCGCTCCGGGTCCACACCCGATATCGAGGACCCGATCATCGGCAGCCAGAGTCACGGTCGCCAGAGTGACCTTTGTCGACTTGGGGTTCCTAAAGATCGCCGAATAGATCGTTGACTTCAGTTTTGACCAAGGCTGTTCACCGGGTTCGTCCATCATGTGATCCATTGTGACCGGAGTCTGCCACACCGGGTGCCAGGTCAGCTGGTCGTGGGCGGCGGTGACGCGTTCGGCTGCCTGGCATTGGGCCAACCGCCTGCATTGAGCCATTCGTCAATGAGCGGTCTGGCCAACTCATAGCCGGCGGCCTCGACTTTGCGCGACTCGTGAAAATCCATCATGGAGACTTCGTGCGTTGGGAGGAGAAGATAAAGATCGGCGATGTCGTCCTCGACCAGTCGGTCTCGTTCTCGAATTGAGGCGGTCACCATTGATCGCAGCAGTATGGCGGCAGTCCCTGGATAGTGGTTGGCATGCTTGATCTTGTCGGCAACTGCCTTCCAACCTGACACGGACATCCCGAAATCTAGGTGGGCGTGGGGTCCGCTACGGGGGGCAACATCGACAGCAATGATGGTTCCTGGCGTGAACTCCTGCTGCGCCACGTCGATCGGGAGATTATTGAGGACCCCACCATCGACGAGCAGATCATCTCCGAACGGCACTGGCGGGATGACTCCCGGGATAGCCAGGCTGGCCCGGATGGATTCGGCGACCGAGCCACGCCGGTGGACTTCGACGCTGGACTGGGTGAGGTTGGTTGAAACGCACGCAAACGGGTGCCACAGGTCTTCGATTTCCAGGTCGCCGAAGACTTCCGACAATCCGGTGGCGATCCGTTCGCCTTTGATGAGGGCAACGACCGGAATCGTGTAGTCGAGGACATTGGCGAAGTGTTTTGCCGCCAACTCCATCATCAGGGCATGGGAATTGCCGGTTGCGTAGAACCCGGCGAGTACCGAACCGATGGAAGTCCCAACCAGCGTATCCACTGGAACCCCCACCTCCTCGAGTGCCCGGAGAACACCGAGGTGGGCAAAACCTCTCGCGCCACCGCCACCAAAAACAATCGACGTGCTGTGTCCGGTGACCAGCCGCGCCAGCCGCGCCGTGTCTTCCGGCCTTCCGACCAGCACATGAGCGACGTTGAGGATGCCGTGGCGATCCATAAGGTGCGCCGTGCCCGACGGACGGTCCGTCCCGACGGGGTGCAGGATCGCCAACCATCTGTTCCGCTCCGGGATGGCCGCGGATGCTGTCAGGAGATCTGAAATTCGGCGATGTTCACCCTCGTCGGGACTCGCCGAGCACACGATCAGCAACCGGTCTGCTTGCCGTATGCAACGACGGCTCCATTCGGTGAGGTCGCGGTCGGTCTCGAACAGGAGATGGTCGGCTCCCAATTCGAGCTGATGTACGTATTCGCTTAGCCGGTAGTCCTTCGGTGATCCAGCGGACGATTGTGAGATGCCGGTCCAGTTCAAGTCTCCGTCGGCTCGCTTTGATGAGACGAGCTCGGCGTTGCCGTGTCGGCCGGCTTCGGCGAGTATCTCGACCACCAGATCGCCCGGATCGTCGGCGGTTACGGCAATGGACACCGTTGAAGCGGCCCGCCGGCGATTTCGCTGGGTGGTGGCCGTCGTCATGGCCCGTCCCAGAGCTAGCACGGCGGTGGGATGTTTGGCGAGAAGTTCTTCAAAGCCGGATCGATCGGCTTCGAGAAGCGTCGTGTCCCGGCTGGCGACCATCGTCTCCGTATTCGTCGCAGGGGCGATCAGCGCGTTGGGAGTGATGAGTGCCCCTGGCCAGTATTCGGTACGCACCCCCTTCGCGTTTGTCCCGAGGAGGCGCCCGGACAGGACCAGGTGGCTCTGCTCGGTGGTGGTGCCGGCTTGTCGCAGCACGGTCCCGGCCGCGAGCTTTCTCCAAGTGAGGTGTTCTTCGATCGATCGTTGCAGGTCGTCGGCCAGTCCGTCGAGGTGATCACTGATGAACCGATGGAGGGAATTGTGATCCAACCGTCGAATGGCGATCTCGGATACTTCCGAAGCGAGCTCAGGGTCGGTTCCCATCATTGCTTCGAACTCGGCACGGCTGTACACGCTGAGCTCGGATAGCTCGGCCGCCTTGATGGTTGCGGTGCGCCGGGTGCCCGCCAGTGCGGCTAGCTCCCCGACCAATCCACCAGGCTTGATCTGGGCGGCTGGCTTTGCCCCCTCGTCGGTGGAACCCACCAGCACGTCGAGGAGGCCGCTCCTGAGTCGGAAAACGTCATCGGATGTGTCCCCGGCCACCATGAGTGTCTCGCCAGGTTGTAGCAGCAGCTTGCGGTCGACCATTGATCCCCTTCCCCGTCAGCGATAGTAGCGACGCAATGGACGGCGGGCGCCCGGAGACGACGGTCACCGTCATCTCACCGACACCAGCCATCGAACCGAATTGGCTTTTGCACCCCGACGACAAAGTATCCTGTAACAAAACTGATCGAAAGTCACCGTGACCGGCCTGCTCTCATCCATATCCTCGCCCCGAGATCTCGACGCGCTGAGCCAAGCCCAGCTCACAGAGCTTGCCGCGGAGATTCGTGAGTTTCTCGTGGACCAGATCTCGCGCACCGGGGGTCATCTTTCGCCGAACCTGGGCGTCGTAGAACTCACGCTGGCGCTTCACCGGGTGTTCGAATCGCCGGTTGACAAAATCCTCTGGGACGTTGGCCATCAGGTGTACGTGCACAAACTGGTAACCGGGCGGCAGGATTTCTCGAACTTGCGAAAGATGGGCGGTCTATCCGGCTATCCGTCTCGCGAAGAATCCGAGCACGATTTCATCGAGTCGAGCCACGCCTCCGTGTCGTTGTCCTACGCCCTCGGCAACGCAGTGGCCAACGAACAGTCGGGGTCAGATGCGTACACGGTGGCCGTCATCGGAGATGGGGCGCTGACCGGTGGGGTTGCGTACGAGGCGCTTAATCACATTGCCGTGACGCGGCCTGCACGGCTCATCGTGGTGGTCAACGACAATGGTCGGTCGTATGCGCCGACGGTGGGGGGGATCGCCGCGCTTGGGCATCTTCGCTTCGACCCACGGTATGAGCGGATCAAGCGTATGGTCGGCAAACAGCTGCGGAACTTGCCGGCGATTGGTGACTCGGCCGATGAACTCGCCAGGCGGTTGAAAGAGTCGGTCAAGCAGATCATTCAGCCATCCACGTTCTTCGACGGACTTGGACTGAAGTATTCGGGCATTATCGACGGCCATGACATCGCGTTGCTCGAGGAAACTCTCACGAGGGCGAAGGAGTTCGGAGAGCCTGCCATCGTGCACGTATTGACCGAGAAGGGCCGCGGCTACGAACCCGCCATTGCCGACTCCGTCGACAAACTGCACGGAGTCGGCACCTTCCATGTTGCCAATGGTCAGCCGACGTCGAACTCGCTCAAATTGACTGACGTGGCGGGAGCCGTTTTGGCCGATCTCGCCGAAACCGACGGCGATATTGTCGCCCTGTCGGCGGCGATGGTTTCCTCAACCGGTCTCGGTGATCTGGAACATACCGACCATCGCCGGGTGATCGACACGGGCATCTGCGAGCAGCACACAGTGACCATGGCTGCAGGTCTGGCGATGGGCGGTCGCAAGCCGATTGTCGCCATCTATTCGACGTTTCTCGCCAGGGCGTTTGATCAGCTGATCAATGAGGTCGCTCTCCATGAGCACAACGTCACGTTCCTGATCGATCGCTCGGGGATCACCGGTCCGGACGGCGCCTCCCATCACGGAGTCTTCGATATCTCCTATTTGCGGATGATCCCGAACATGCTGGTTGGTTCGCCTGCCGATGCCGACGAACTAGCGGGAATGATGGCTGCCGCCGTTGGTCACTATGGGCCCGTGGCGATCAGGTTCCCCAAGTTGTCGGTCTCGGCGATGCCCGAGCTTCCCGCAGAACCCATGCCGATCGGGGAATGGGAAGTCCTCACCGAGGGCGATGATGTCGCGTTGATCGCGGTTGGCCGGATGGTTGAGATCGCGTCGAAGGCGGCAGCTGAGTTGGCCAATCATGGAGTTTCCTGTTCGGTTATCAACGCGAGGTGGCTCAAACCGATGGATCCCAGGCTTGAAGAGTGGGCCGCGGCCCACCCGAAGGTCGTCACCCTTGAGGACAATGTACGGTCGGGCGGCTTCGGCGCCGCAGTACTTGAAGCATTGTCGGACGTCGGTCTGGCCGGCCGGGTGGTGACGATGGCAGTGCCCGACGAGTTTCTACCATTCGGCTCAGCCGAAGACGTGTTGAGTTACTGCCACCTGGACGCCGAATCAGTCGTTGGGCGGGTTCTGGCGCTCAAAGCCTGAACCGGCGATTTCGATCGGGTTCAGTAGGAACATTTCGTTAGGAACCTCGATTCGTGACCCGGAACTGGTTTCAACGAGCACGCTGGACGATCCGAAGTCGACGATCTTCCCCGAGAACTCCGGTCCGTTGATGGTGATCCCGAGAGCGAACCTATCCGATACATGTCGACCAGCGGCAATCTGACGTGCCAGCGGTACCGAACCAAGTCCGATGGCCAGCGCTGATGCGAGCGCAATGGCGATCGCCGCGGAAGTAATGAGGATGAGGAGCAGTTCGGTCGAGACGCCGAGCTCTTCGAGGGCGATGATCGACCCGAAGGCTACGACCGTGACCCGGATCGCCTTGTCGGCGCGGGAGGCGACGACGCTTGACCACGAACGTAGTGCCCGCCCGGTGAGTGTGCCGGCGATTCTTCCGAGCACCAGGGCGGCGACGATGATCAAACCGGCCAGGAGCAAGCTCGGTATCGACTTGACCAGGGTGACAACGAGGGTGTCGGTGGTTTCGGGGTTGTACGCAACGGCGAGAGCGCCTAGACCGATGAGCACGGCGGCCAGGACGATGAACGTGACGACGCTCCGGCGCCAGTCTTCGCCGATCAGCGGTTTGGCGTGCCTTCTTATCAGCCGCGTGGCGAGCAGGCCAACGATGATTACAGCAGCAACCGCGCCCGCCACGATGAGGATCTGATCCATGGGCTTCACCCTTTCAGTAGATAGTGCAACGTAGATCTGGCGAATCGAGTACCAACGTCCATGGCTGTCTCGAGGGCGACTTTTCCGAATGAGTGGATGCGGATGGCCCGCATCGTTTGCTCGATATCGAGGAGGCCGGCCGCCTCGAGGCTGCCTTCCATCCTGGCCTGACAGGTCGGGCATTCACCGACGTGATCGACCAGATCGTCGGAGGTACCGTCGAGGAAACGCTCGAACTCCTGGTCACCGACGGCGCAGTTCACTTCCATGCCTGCATCCTTTCCATCATGATGCCGCGAGCTCGATGGATCCGGGTTCGCACGGTATTGAGTGGGATGTCGAGTTGGTCGGCGATCTCTTGATAGGACAGCTCTTCTGCTTCTCGGAGCCGGTAGGGCTCGCGCAGCTCTGCCGGAAGGGTGTTGATGGCTTCCGCCCACGCTTCGCCGATCGTCGCCCCGATGGCGACCGATTCGGCCGAGCGTGCGGGAGTGGGTTCAATCGGAAACTCAGCGGTCGACTCTCGGGACCGTTGGACTTGATTGAGAGCCAGATTCGTGGCAATTCGGTAGACCCAGGAGCGGAATTGCGCATCGCCGCGAAACTCACCGATCTTGCGCCAGGCCCGGAACATGGCCTCTTGAGCGAGGTCCTCGGCAGTGGCCCGGTTACGGACAATCCGCAAAGTTGAGGCCACGAGAAAGGCGTGATGCCGCCGGACCAGCACTTCGAACGCGGACACGTTGCCGTTCTGCGCGGCTTCCACCAGTTGTTGATCGGTCCATTCGTCCAAGGGATCAGCATGTTAGGTCCTGCGACGTGCACGACGCTTTGACACAACAGGATGCTCAAAAGTTCTCATCAATTGGAGAACTTCCATCGAGGGCTTGTGTCAAAGAAGTGTCGGATCAAAAACGACGAGCGATGCACACAGTTCAAGGAGGAAATGTCATGCTTGCACAGATTGATGTCAGTAGTTTCACCGACGGGGTTTCGCAGGGTCTGCGTAACGCTTGGGCGAGCGTGATCGAATTCGCTCCGAAGCTCATCGGCGCGCTGCTCATTCTTTTTATTGGCTGGTTTGTCGCCAAGGTCATCAAGACAGTATTCGAGAACGTTTTGACTCGTCTTGGGCTTGATCGGATGCTTGATCGGGCCGGTTTAACCGGTGCACTTCAGAAGGCCGGCTACACCGCCAGCTCGCTGGTCGCCCGGATCATCTACTGGATGGCGTTGCTCGTCGTGTTGCTGATGGCGGCCGAAGTTCTCAACGTGGCTTCTTTGACCGTGTTGCTTTCAGCATTGTTGGCCTATCTACCGTTGGTGGCGATCGCCATCATTATCGTGGTTGTGGCGGCGGCGATCGGCTCGTTCGTCGCCGATGTCTCGGCTCCATGGGCCGAAGCTCAGGGTGTGGCGTGGGTCTCGAAGGCGGCTCGCTGGACGTTCATTGTGGTTGGTGCCTTCGCCGCTTTGAACACGCTGGGAGTCGCAGCCGATATTGTCAATACGCTCTTTATCGCCGTCGTGGCCAGCACGGGTGTCGCCATGGCCATCGCCTTCGGGGTTGGCGGGATCAAGCCAGCCGAGGACTACTGGCGCAAGATCCTGCCGAACAACGACAGCAACAACTAGGTAACGGTATCGTGAAAGGTGCAGGGCTCTTGCGAGCCCTGCACCTCTTTTTGCATTGTGGA
>JAOUMT010000105.1 GCA_029881355.1 Acidimicrobiia bacterium
CGTTCAACCTCTTTACGGCGTTGCAGGGCACGTACGAGATGCATGTCAACGAAACGATTACGCAACTGTGTCCGAAGGCGTTGTGTGACTCGGTTGCTGTCACGTCCACGCCCGTTTCACGCGACGTATCCGTCGTCGCCGGCCATGTCCTGCTGCCAGAAGGACTCACCACGGACCTTCCGAGCATCTCCGCCGGGTGGGGCGACTTCGAAGCGGCCGTCACCGACTTTGACGTGGTGACAGCCTTCCGCGAACAACTTGATGCCGATCCCCGGGTGCCGATCCAAAACCTGGTCGAGGACATCGGTCCCATTGGTGCCAAACCCCCCTTGTACTTCTTACATGCTGTCATTCCCCATCACCCGTGGCAGTTCCTCCCGAGCGGCCAGCGGTACCTGCTCGACCAGGAGCGTGCTCCCGGATCGGCGTCACCGGGTTGGGGCGATGACGAATGGCTGGTGAGCCAGGCGATGCAGCGCCACCTTCTCCAGGCGCAGTACGCCGACACGGCACTCGGTCAGATCGTCAGTTCGCTTCAGGCAGCCGGGATATACGATCAGGCGATGATTGTGGTCGTAGCCGATCACGGGATCACGGTTAGACCGGGAGTCGCTCACCAGAGGGATATCGAAGACGACACGGTCGGTTCGATTGCGGCTGTGCCCTTGTTCATCAAGGCACCGGGACATACCGGCGGAGTGGTCGACGATCGGCGAGCCGAGACCATCGACATCGTCCCGACGATCGCAGATGTCGTCGGCGCCAATCTCGACTGGGAGCCAGACGGGTCGTCCCTGTTTGGACCCGAGCCAGTGCGCACCGAAACAACTACCGTCGGGCCACGGGGCGAGGTCACGTTCGGGACGACCGGAAAGGAGAAACTGGCAGTGGCGGCCATGATCGAATCGTGGATGCCAGGCGGAGATCCTTGGGAGCTGCTTCCGCCCGGCATACCCGACGTCCGGGGTCGGACGCCCGGAGGATCGACGCCGGTTTCTGACAGCCTGCGCATCCTGGTCGACCGCTCGGCCTGGTACGAGGACGTCGATACAGCAAGCGACGTCATTCCGGCCCGGCTATCTGGACGGCTTCTGGGGGCGGCCGGCGAGGACATCGTGCTGGCCATCTCGATCAACGGAACGATCGGTGCCATGACCCGAACCTTCGTCGAAGACGCAATAGCTGGGTTTCAGGTCATGTTGCCACCGGAGATGTTCATCGATGGCACGAACCGGTTCGAGTTCTTCCAAGTCACCGAGTCAGGTGACTTGATCCGCCTCAAGCAGTAGCCCCGGCGGCGAGCTAGCCACCACCCCACACCCCGGACCCAACGGGGGTTCGTAGCGCCACGATCAAGCGGGCGAGATACTCGGGGCGACTGATCTCGACAGCTCCCAGGGTTCGTAGATGATCGGTCGCCCACTGCACGTCGATGAGTGCCCCGGGGATCGCTTTCATGCTGCCGACCAGTCCCAGCAGAGCAACCTTGGAGGCGTCCCTGCTCTTGTAAAACATCGACTCGCCGGCGAACAGCCCTCCGATGGCAACGCCGTAGAGTCCACCGACGAGCCGGCCGCCGTCACGTGTTTCTACAGAGTGTGCCCATCCGAGGCGATGCAGTTCAAGGTAGGCCTCCCGGATCTCGGGCCGTATCCACCCACCCGATCGATCCGGGTCGGCACAAGCGTCAATGACTCCTTCGAAATCCTGATCGACGGTCACGGTATAGCGGCGAACGGACTGACGAAGACTGCGGCTTACCTTGAGGCCATCCACCGGGATGACGCCCCGCCGATACGGAGACCACCAACCGAGTGGCCCATCTGAGAGGTGCATGGGGAACATGCCGCGGCGATAAGCTTGAAGAATCGTCCCCGGCGCGAGATCACCGCCGACGGCAACCAGGTCTTCCTTTCCCGCAGAATCGGGGTCCGGCAACCAGAAAGCACTCGGCGGCGGTTCAACAGGCATGATCACTGATCCTACGGCCTAACCGTCCCCCACCCTCCAGACGAGTGTGCATCCAGGCTCGATATAACGAACCGTAAGCACACTCGTCTCAGCGGGCCGGTTCGCACCCGCGTCGAGTGTGCATCCAGGCTCGATATAACGAACCGTAAGCACACTCGTTCGAGAGCCGCGCCCAAAGAAAATGGGGGCGGACTCAGTCCGCCCCCATTTATCACCTTGGCGCTTGGCTTATTTCGCCTTGATTAGGTTGACCCATGCCTTCTTGAAATCAAGAACGGCATCGGAGTATTCACCGAGAGCGATGTTGGCCACCGCATCAGCCATGTTCCCTTCGGCCTGAGCGATCCGACCAGGATCCCCACCGCCGCCAACAGTCGCCAGGTACTGCTTGAGTGCGAGCTGCTTGTCCGCCAACAAGAGCGCGTCGATCGATGGCTGCACATCAATGGTCACGACTTTCATCAGTTGCTCAACCGATTGATGCTCTGCGTCGAAGACAAAATTACCCGTCTTCCTATCTAGGGTCGACGCATCCAGCCACCAAGCAGGGTTCAGGCTCTTATTGATCCGGTCGATCGCAATGCCAATCGCCTGGTCATCGTCCCCATTTCCGGTCGGAAGCAGGGCGCCAAGTTCAAGTGCCGTTGTCTCCTTCAGGTCCTTCGCCGTCTTCAACGAGAGGCCAATCACGACGGGATCGTGGTCGGACGAGCGGAACTCTGCGTCGGTGTACAAACCCGGCTGGTTGAAGTTGTTGTAGTCCAACCCGGAGGGCTCATCTGCGTTGACGTGCCAGAAGTTCGCATCGGATACCTGAGCTGCCATCGAACCACTCGCCAGACCATGGTCGAGATAACCCGACTGGCTGAAGAAATTGAACGAATAGGCACCATCTACGAATCCGCCGGTTCCAAGGTCACGCTCGATCAGGTCGATGTATCCGCCGGCCTCGATCGTGGTTACCGGGTCCTCCATCGCGTATGCGTTCAAGTCGCCAATGATCAGGAAATCACTGTCGCCACTGCCGGTGGGGTCGGTTGCCAGGAAGTCCACAATCGCCTGAGCCGCATTGGTTCGCGTGATGTTGCAGTTGCCCTGACCGTCACCTGTGTCCGGGTCGCCGACGGCGTTGCAGTCTGAACCCTTCGATTTCAAGTGGTTGACACCTACGGTAAAGACCGCACCAGTAGCGTTCTCGACGAAGGTCTGAACAACCATGGGGCGATTGAGCGTGTCATCGAACGACGGATCGTCCGCCGAATCCAGCGTCTCAAAGGCGCCGAGCGGCGTCACATAAGCTGGCTTGTACAGAATGGCCTGCCGGATTGCGTCGGAACCCACTGCGCCTGTCGCGATATAGCTATAGGTGTCGGGGGCCGTTGCAGCATTCAGGCCAGCCACAAGATCGGCTACTGGCACATCACCCGGATGGTTCTCGATTTCCATCAAACCGACAACTTCGGCGTCCAGCTTGCTTATTGCGGTTACCAACTTCGCCCGCTGGCGATCGAACTCAAATTGATTGTCAGCACCACGGCAGCCCTGGTTCGCATCTGGGCCACAAATGGAACCCGAACCATCGAGCGTCGTGAAATAGTTCAAGACGTTATAGGCCGCAACCTCAATGCGGCCGCCGACATCCGGGACGCCAGGGCGAGGATTGGCGCGGGTGAATGTGACCGTCTGCGTCGGTTCGAGCTGATAGGCACCGAAGGAGTAGTTCACGTTTCCGGTGATGCCAGGCAGCGTGTCTCCCGTACGCAGCGTGTTGCCGGCACCCAAGTATGGCGGCAGCGGCAGTGGATTCTGAATACTGCTGGCGTCGTCCAATTGGATGCGGCTGCGATCGTTCAGGTCTTGAAGTGCGATCGCAGGAGCTCCGGGGGCAACCACGTTCGTCGGGTTTTCAAGCGGTCCACCAACCGATAGGTCAACCTCTCCAAACCGAGCCTGCGTGAAGTTACCGGAAGCGTAGAGCGTCTGGCTGATAGATATCTCCATGCCTTCGACCCATTCCCAGTCGTTCACGCTAGTTACCGGTAGTGACCATGGCGCCGGAGCAGTTGTACCGGTTGCGGGGCAAACCGTCACGCTCACAACGTTGTTGATCTCTGTAAGGCCGAAGAACTCTGCTACCGAACCGCGGACCCGAACGGTGTCCCCAGTATTCACGGCTCCTACGCCACTGTTGAAGACGAAGATGCCCTCTGAGGTCGTTCCATGAGCATCAAAATCGGCTGACTCTTCCTGCATGAAGAACCCACTCAGTTCGCTTCCGGCCTCAAAGTCGCCGGTAACGATGCCCTCGATCTCGCGGATGCTTCCTACATCGGTGCTTACCAATCCGCTGCCCTGAATGTCATGGATCAGCGTGGCCGAATCGCCACAAGCTCCAAGCGGGTCTGTAAGTACCGAGATCAGGGCGTTTACTGCGCCTGGTGTGTTTTCTGCCTCGCCCACAGCCGGGGACCCGGGGAACCCGGCTAGGCCGAATCCATCAAAGTCGTTCCGCACCCAATCTCCGACCGTATCCGTGTCAGTTCCGTTTGGGATTCGTGAGGCGCCGCCAGCTCCGAATGGGTTGCCGTCAAAGAACGGAGCCAGCACCGTCGAGGAATACGACCGATCAGATCCGCCGCCATCCGAGACTGCGACATCGTCTACAACCCGCGTCCAGGGTGTCGAGTCGAGCGTGCCGTCGTCATCCGTGTCCAGGTCGGCACCTGCGCTGCCGCTGAAGCCTTCGACCAAGAGGATGGTGAGCGTCCCGTTTTCCATATCCTCGGGATCAATCCAATAGCCTCCACTGTTCGTCGTTCCAACCGGAAGGACCGCATCAATGACGCCGGCACCAGTCCCGTCGCCTTCGATCTCCAGCACCGAATATGCCGAGTAATCGGTCGAAGGATCACCAAACAACTCAATAAAGGCGCCGCTGTCCGCGCCCACGTGGTTGGCAACGAACTCGTTGATCACCGGGTCGCTGGGCCCGCTCGGGCCACCAACGAAGATCTGGCCGGTGTTGACCGAGCCGAACGTGTCGGCGATCGGACCCGACCAGGTGAAATCAGCAGCGATTGTGCCGGTACCGGTCAATTGCAGCGAACTGCCAGCTGCCGTTGCGAAGCTCTCGGTGACCCCAATGTCCACACTCGCCATCCCGTTCGCCGGGCCGTCGGTAGCAGTGAAGTCCCCTTCGTAACTTAGAAACTCCACCACTGTCCCGCCGTTCACAAGTGCCAGGCCGTCCGGTGACCCGTTCTGCAGACCGTTGCTAGGGAGACTAAACGACAGTGTCCCGAACCCGGCTTGCTGATTTGGAATGGTGCCCGAGAGCGCAACTGTGTTGTACACCACGCCGCCGCTGCCGTTGTAGAGCACGACAGAGTAGGTGGAGAGGTCAGTGCCTGCCGGGCCGGCGATCTCGAATCCTTCGCCGACGTCGGTACCGGCATTGTCGTAGTGGATCTCGTTGATGAATACAGAGGGCCCGGCTGCCAGCACCGTACCAGCGGTCGTTGGCAATAATGCCGCCACCATCGCCAGCATCAAGGTCACTGTAAGTATCTTGCGTCTCATCGGTATTGCATGCATCATCTCGAAAGTCCTCCTAAGACACGAAGTATTCAGACCCGTGGTCCGTCAGCGGCCCCAAAGCCCGCCACCTCAATCTAGCCACGGAGCGTGGGCGCGCGTCGGGCCTTGAACCGGGTCGCGAAAACTGTCCTTGGAGCGGGGCATGCCAGTCCAGTGGACCCATTCGCAGACCGCGCAGGGGCCAGTTCGACCTGACCATCGGAGGTTATCCGAACCGCATACGACGCACTCGAGCCCCCCGGTTCTGCAGCCGGGAGGCTCGATGCCGGCGACCCGGAATCAGTCAGGTTCGACGAGACCGACCAGGTTGCCCGCCGGATCCGTGAACAGACCGAAGATGACCGTGTCGGGAATGACGGTGCGAGGAACGACGGTCTTGCCGCCAGCCGCCTCGATCTTCGCCAGGTGCGCCTCGATGTCGGGGACTTCGACATACATCGCCTGGTAGTTGGGCATATGCTCGTTGCCCTGACCGACGGCACCAGCGATGCCGGTGTCGTCCTCGGAGGTCATGTAATAATCACCAAAGCCTGGGACTCCCTCCAGCGACCAGCCGAACAGGTCCGCGTAGAACGACTTCAAGCCCGCCCCGTCAGCTCCCATCAGTTCCCAATGAACGATCTTATGCGCCACAACTAGCTCCTCTCTATTCCTGCGTGTTTTACCGTACCCCGAAGTCGATCCCCGGAGTCGTTACAACAACGAACAACCGTCAAGGAATTCGACATCTAGAGGGGAGACGAACCCGCGGTTCACCTACTGCGGCGGCGGAACCGCCATCTGTTGGGGTACGTCCGACTCTTGAGTTAGCCAGCGCATCTCCATTGGTGCCACATGCGCCACCGTTGCTTCGGAACCCAGGACCGTTATTCGCAATCATTCTTGTTCTCGCAGCCTGTTGCGCCTCTGCACCATCGAAAGGCGTTCCCGTGGACGGCGGCCTAACCGTTACTGAAGCCCTGAACAGGGGCGGTACCGGGGTGATAGCGGTCCAGGGTTTCCTGTTCGATCATGGATCTGGACCCAAACCCAGTGATGCGTGGGCCGAGTCGTTTCCACACCAATGCGGGGGTGCCTCGATCCCCATTTCCGGGCAGGTCGGGAGTTCTGACGTTTCAGTTGGTGCGCGAGCAGGGTGTCACTTGGACCGATCAGCCGTGACGGTGTTTGGTGACATCATCAACGGCAACTTCGTCGTCGATTCCACCGTTTCCGGGTAGAACGGATACCACGAACCGACTCCGTCCGGAACATCCCGGCTACTACTAACGTCAAATGGGTATGAAACGACTTACAGTTCTTGCCGCCGCTTTCGCCCTGCTGCTGGCTGCTTGTGCGGGAGTCGAAAACTCGCCAGGCGCCAGCGTAGCTTTGCCAACCCAGACGACGCTTGGCCAGGTTGATGGCACGACCACGACTTCACCCCCGCCCACCGAGGTCCCTGATACATCTCAGCCGGACCGAACTGCCAGCACCCTGCCTGGACAAGTCCCACCACCGGACCGAACCGCCAGCACCCTGCCTGAACAAGTCCCACCAGAGGAGAATCCCTTGCCTGATGGACCCGTAGATACATCTGCCGTTCCCGCCGGTCTCATGACGAGCATCTTGGCCGATGCGGCCACACGTACCGGAATGTCCGCCTTCGACATTTTTGCCGTACGCGCTGAGCAGGCCCTCTGGAACGACGGCAGTCTCGGCTGCCCCCAACCTGACATGTCCTACACCCAGGCTCAGGTCGACGGCTATTGGGTTGTTCTGAAGGCCGGAGACACGCTGCTTGACTATCGGGCCAGCCAGTCAGGGTTCTTTACATTCTGCGATACCGCGTTTCCCGGATCCGGAGGCGCGCCAACGGGATAGGCGCTATCTCCAGACATGTAGAGAACGGGGCCCGTTTCGGGCCCCGTTCTCATATTCGCTCGTTGTGTTTGACGCTAGGGCGTGAAGATCAGATGATCGGTGCTATCGGTCGCTCCGCCACGAGCCCCCGAACCGCGATCGCCGTTGGTGAACAACAGCAATCCTTGTTCAGGAGTGTTCCCCGGGAACAGACCAAAGTCGTAGACCGCCAAACCTGCTGGATCGTTGGTGAACGGCGCAACGTCGTTCGGCATTCCGAAGAACCGCTCACCCAACGGCGTCACGACCAGGTCGAGAATCTCATCGCCCGGACCGCCGTAGTAGAAGTCCTGGGCGATGACGTCCATGCCTACGTTCGTCGCCAGCAGGTCGGTGCCGGTAAGCCCGACCTGTTCGCCACAGATATAGAGAACCGTATTTCCGGTGTTCGTGGCATGCTCGGCGAAGAAGAACGCAGACGCGCCGCCCGTGTTCAGGTTCACCGCCCACGCCAGCTGGCGGCCGTCGCTGATTGTCGACAATCCCGACGCATCACGGTTGAGGACGACATAATCATCAACCCCGTCGTTGTCAGTATCCAACCAGATCTGGTGGCTGACCGGAAGCACATGACTTTGTTCTTCATGCGTCGCAATCGCGAAGGCCCAGATGAACGACGGCTCTGCCGAGCAGAAGAACGCCGGAACCGGGAACGTGTTGATACCCACCGCCGCCAGATCTGGCGTTGGTGACTGACCGCCCCTCGGTCCTTCCGCGATATCCGGACTCGTGGCCAGCAGTGCGTATGCGTCGTTCTGGGCGACGCCTGCACCCTGGTTGTCCAGGCCAATCTCGGTTGGGAACCCGCCTTCGAGACCCGAGGTCTGCGACGCCACGACCTTGGCCGCCTGCCGGGGCAGGACGTGCCACGGAACGTTCATCGTGTGACCATTGCCATTGTCGAGCACCAGGTACCCGTCGTACTCGTTGGCGGAAAGCGCCGCGCCGTTGGCACCGTTCGAACCGGAGTTCATGAAGTTGCCAGGCAGCTTGCTCCCGTCGATTGTGATCGACACCTTGAACGTCAAGTCACGACCCAGACCCGGCTTCACGGACACCTTGGCCGGCGCCGAAACCGAGACGGCGCCGCTGGCTTCGTCGTCAGCAAAACGGAACGTCGGAGTGACCGAGTAGGTCTGCTTCTTGTTCGAGAAGTTGTGGACCTGAACGGTTCGGGTGATGGTTGTGACGTTATCGACCTCAACCATGCCGAAGCTGAGACCAGCTTGAGGTGCATTCGCATCCCACGCTGCCGCTGGAGCGTCCATGGCCCAGTTCGCACGAACTTCACCGCCACCGATCCGGGTGATTTCTGCCAGACCACTGAACGGGTCAATGTCGATATTCGTTTCGGCGTTGTTCATGAGCAGAGCCTTGGTTTGGCCCGGCGTGAGCGCCAACCCGTTGGCGTTGCCGCCACCGCCACTCTGCTGATTCGTCTTATAACCAGACATGAGCAACGCAGCAGACCCCGAGACCATCGGTGCCGCACCGGACGTGCCACCAAAGGGTCCGGTCCCGGTTCCACTCCCGGCAATGGCCGATACGGAAGCACCCGGGGCGCCGATTTCGGGCTTGATCTGCTGGAAGTTGTTCGATGGGCCACGAGACGACGAACCGACCATCTGCCCGATCAACGGCAGACCGTTGGCTGGATCAACCGTCGCAGTTGCTCCCACCTGGGCCTTTATGGCGTTCGAGTCGGACTGGCTGATCATGTAGCCGGGGATCGCCACCGGGTCGCCACCGTCACCACCCGAGAAGGGCGCTCCGGGGGCGACAAGGCCGATGATCCCTACGAGTCCACCGGCATCGCCGATGGTCTTGATCTTCAACGTGAAGTTGCACGCTCCCCGATCGACCAAGACGATCTTCCCGGTGAGCGATCCAGGAGCGAAGGCTCCGCACCCATTGAGGTTGCCGCCTGCACCGTCCCCATATTGGACTGGTCCTGAAACAGGGGCAGTTGGGAGAACGGCCCATGGCTGGAAGACCGCCGGGTACTCATCTCCTCCAACTTCGATAAGCTGGAGCTCAGCCGATGGAACCTGCGTCTGAGCGACCGATAGGGCGGTCGGGGCAGCCGATGGCGTACCGGTGATGTATGGCTTGTCAGCCGAGTTACCGGCAGAGGCCACCGTCAAAACACCAAGAGCGGTCGCATTGTCTACAGCCAGGGAGAGGTCGTCGTCGAATGGCTGACCGTGCGTCGAACCGAGCGACATATTGACGATGTCAACGTGATCCTTGGTCTTACCGTCGTTATTCGGATCGACTGCGAAGTCCATGCCCTGGATGAGGGCAATACCGGAGCACGACGTGCTCACCGACGAGCAGACTTTCACTGCGTATAGGCTGGCTCCCGGAGCGACACCTGTGGTGCCGGCAAT
>JAOUMT010000293.1 GCA_029881355.1 Acidimicrobiia bacterium
ACGGTGTCGAGCTTCACATGGACGTCTTTGTGCCGGCAGGCGACGGGCCGTGGCCGGTGGTCGTGGCATTTCACGGCCTGGACTCCAATGCGAACGACGAACTGTCCACGGTTGCTGTCGCCGAGGCAGCCGCGACCGAAGGCATGCTCGTGTTCACACCTACGTGGATCGTCTTAGACCCGCCGCCTTTCCCGATCACGGTCGACACGTTCCGGGGGTTCACCGCCGCGGCGAACTGCGCGGTCGCCTTCGCACAGGAGATTGCGCCTGATCTCGGTGGCGATCCAAGCACCACGGTTCTCCATGGGTTCTCCGGAGGCGCAGGAGCCGCATTGTTGGCCGCGGTAGAACCTACCGACACGACCATTGCCGGCTGCGAGACAGATACTTTGCCAACTCTTGTCAACGGAGTAGTCCTCGGCGACGGTGAATATTTCTTACACTCGACAAACTTCGACTCTGCGTTCGAGGCCGATCTTGAGGCGACGCAAGCCGAGGTCGCGTTCATGAACGAAGCGACCTACTGGCCATCGAGCATGCGAGCGAAGTTCTTCATGTGGGTGGCCACCAGCGGCACGGGTTCAAGAGAGATCGGCGATCCGTCGGACGAATCAGGATGGCTGGCGCTTCGGGACCCAGACGGGTCGATCCGGGCGGACCTCGAACGGCTCAATCAGCTCGAAGACGGAATCATCTCGAATGTCGATTCCGCCCAACTACTGGCACTCCGATTGACGGAAGCCGGATTCGAGGCGACTGTCGACGAATATCCCGGAGGCCACACCACCCTGGACAAGCTGCCACAGATCGTCGGCTATCTCAAGGCCGCCGCCACCCGATAGTCAAGGGCTTCGGCTGCTGAGATTCTGTTGCAGTCCAAGTGTTTTTCGACCATGCCTCAATCGGTAGTTGTCAATGACTATGGCTGCACGAATCATTGCACCACTCGATTAGGACCTATGGCCATGTCAACGAGGCTGGCAGCCCTGTACGTTGGCAAAAAGCGGTTGCTACACGAAGGCAAGGCCGGGAAACGTAAACCGCAGGATCGGTGCAGCTCGACCGCCAGGCGAGTCACCGTGGGCAGGGGCCCCGAGAGCTGAAGAGCGAGAGCCGGACAGTTAGCGGGGTTCCCCCGCGTGGTGGGCCAAACCGCAAGACCCTCGCAGCTTCCCATGCGCATCGACCCGGCGCCCGGTCCGGGTGGGTGCTCTCGCGGTTGGCAAAGGAAGCGCCTCCAGCCACCTCGGGCCATCCGGCGATCGCCTTCATACGGTTCACATGATGGGATCCTCCTTCTGAGGTCATCAGTAGGGACCCAGGTCGGGATCGATTCGATGCCTGGTGTGCAGGCACCGTGGCGAACGGCACCGATCCGGGAACTTGAACTGGCCTGTGCGGCGTCCAACAGGAGTAATTACTTGAAAGGAGTCATCAAATGAAACGAATCATTGCGGCGGTGCTGGTCGGCGGGCTGTTGGTAGTTGGATGCGGTGGTGCGACGACGGACGCGACCGGTGAGATCCCACAGGTCTCGCAACCGACGATACCGGACGGGCTTCCGCTCGCAGACGACGACGCAACCATTCCCTCCGGCATGGGTCCTGGCATCTCGGTCGCTGAGGCCTTGGCCTCGACCCTCGACCAGCCGCTGCTCATCAACGGCTATGTCTTTGTCTACTCGGACGGCTCGGTCGTGGTCGCCGACCTCATCGCCGAATCTTTCCCACCCCAACCCGCTGGCGCCCAAGTTGCCGTCGAGGGACTCGACGTCATGGAGATCCCACTGACCGAAGGACCTGCCGACGCCGGATCTGCAATCACCGCCTGGACCGAAACGCCGGTTCAGCTCATCGGCGAGATCGTCGATGGGGTCCTGGTGGCCAACTCAGTGGCATCGGGCTGACCGCATAGCGGTGTCCATCAACACATTGAGGGGCGGCCGTGGGGCCGCCCCTTGGCGTGTCTGCCAAAACCCACCGACCCCCTGAATGAGATCTCGTACGTCTGTCAACGCGCGCGCAAGGCATGATTGTCCTGGGCGAAGATCCCATTACACTCACGAGCGGCGAAACCGGCAACAACCAATCGGAGTGCCCACACGCGTTTTCAACCGATCCCGCCCGCGTAGCTCAGGGGATAGAGCAACTGCCTCCTAAGCAGTAGGTCGCAGGTTCGATTCCTGCCGCGGGCGCTTTTTTGCTTTACCGAACAGAGGCGAAAGCAGTTTCGGGTAAGCCCAAGAATGCAGTGGCTCGTCCAAAGCCAGTAGCAATCGATGGATCACAGCTTGGTTGGCTAGCCGGTTCTCGAGGGTCGAGCATGGTGTTTGTTGATACGATCTAAGCGGTTATCGCGGAGGCACGGTTTGTGAAACAACTCGAACGACTGTCATTTCTTGACGCTTCCTTTCTGGCGCTTGAATCGCCGGTTACGCACATGCACGTCGGCTCAGTGGCAGTTTTCGAAAGTTCCGGCGAAGAGATGAGCATCGACCGCTTTCGACAGTTCATATCCTCGCGGCTCCATTTGGTCAACCGATATCGTCAAAAGGTTGCGTGGATCCCCCT
>JAOUMT010000294.1 GCA_029881355.1 Acidimicrobiia bacterium
CGGGGTCGCCCCGCGAGGCAAGGAGTAGACCCGACCGCGAGGTGAAAGCACGAAGACCTCGTCCTGATAGAGGTCGAGCTTGAGGTGGGTCAGGAACTCCTCCGGTTCGGCGTATTCGTCCTGCAGGCGCCGGATATCGGCCATCCACGGCAGCGAATCGGAATCGACCCGCTCCTTGTATCGCCAGTGTGCCGCGATGCCAAACTCGGCGCGCTCATGCATTTCGTGGGTGCGAATCTGCACCTCGAGTGGCTTACGGTCCGGTCCGATCACGGTCGTATGAATCGATTGATAAAGGTTGAATTTCGGCATCGCGATGTAGTCCTTGAACCGTCCCTGGACGGGAGGCCACAGCGTGTGGATCAGTCCGAGCGCGCCGTAACAAGCCTGCACGTCGGCCACGATGATCCGGATGCCGATCAGATCGTGAATGTCTTCGAATTGCTGGCCAGACTCCACCATCTTTTTGTAGATCGAGTAATGATGCTTTGGGCGTCCCGACACGAGTGCCGGTATGCCCGCTTCGCCCAATACGCCGTCTACCTCGCCGATGGCCTTGTCGATGATTGCCTCTCGTTGCGGTGATCGGTAGGCGATCAGCTCCGAGATCTCCTCGTACCGTTTCGGGTAAAGAACCGCGAAACAACGGTTCTCCATCTCGTGCTTGATCTCCTGGACACCGAGTCGGTGAGCGAGCGGTGCGTAAATCTCAAGGGTCTCGACAACAACTCGCTGCTGCTGTTCGGGAGACAGAAAGTCGATGGTCCGTATGTTGTGAAGTCGGTCGGCGAGCTTGATAAGCAGCACCCGCACATCCTGAGCCATGGCGACGACCATTTTGCGAATCGTGGCAGCCTGGGCCTCCTCGCGGCTGTCGAAGTGAACCCGATCGAGCTTGGTTACTCCGTCGATCAGGGTGGCCACCGTCGGCCCGAACTGAGCCGTGATGTCTTCAATGGTTGTGCTCGTATCCTCGACCGTATCGTGCAGCAGCGCAGCCACCAGAGTGTCACGGTCCATTCCGTAGCCGGCCAGGATCTCCGTGACAGCTATCGGATGGGTGATATAGGGCAAGCCGGACTTACGCACCTGCCCGGCGTGCTGGCGATCGGCCAACTCATAGGCCTCCACGAGAAGCTCGAGGTCTTGGGGTTCCCAGTGGCGTTCGCCAACTACGTGATCGAGCGCTCGTGGCACAGCACCCGGTCCGCTAGGCATAAACAACCAGCGCTGACAGCGGGGTCCCGTTCAGCCGGGACGCTCCGGCCAGGAAGGCCAACTCGACGTAGACCGACAACCCGACCACGGTGGCCCCTACGGCTTCTATCAGTTGAATGGCCGCCGCGGCCGTACCACCGGTCGCGATGACATCGTCGACCAACAGCACCCGATCGCCAGGACCGACCGCATCGGCGTGGAGTTCCAGGACATCGGTTCCGTATTCGAGTTCGTAGGAGACCGATCGCGTTGCGGCTGGCAGCTTTCCTGGCTTTCGCACGGGCACGAAGCCAAGTCCGAGCCGATCGGCGACCGGGGTGGCCAGTATGAAGCCACGGGCCTCAATGCCCGCAACGTGGGTCAGACCCTGCCCGGCATAGGGGGCGGCCATGTCGGCAACCACCGACTGAAACGCGGCTGCGTTGGCCAGCACCGGGGTGATGTCCTTGAAGACAATTCCCGGCGTCGGGAAGTCGGGGATGTCACGAATGAGGTCGATCGAAGAGTGGGGCACGAGGTGAGTCTACTGCGGCCCTTCAGCGGCCGTGGGCACCGGCGGCTAGCGACGCTTCTTTTTCGGTGGTCGTGGCGCGCCCTTGCTGGAGATCGGACGACGAGAGTCGAATGATCCGCCTGCCACGCTCCGCGGCGCCGCCGCGCCCTCTTCGAGCACTTCTTTGACTTTGGTCGGCTGTTTGGGCGGCTCGGCCTCAGCCTTCGGTACCCGCATGTGCAGAGCAGCCACGAGCGGGGAGGCAATAAAGATCGAGGAGTAGGTTCCAGCGGCGATACCGACAAACAACGCCAACGCGAAGTCGGTGAGGGTCCCGGCGCCCAGCAGAAGGGACCCGACGATGAGTACCGAACCAACCGGAATCAGCGAGGTAAGCGACGTGAATATTGACCGCATCAGGACGAGGTTCATGGCCCGGTTGACGACTTCCCCGTAGCCGAGGCGGGGTTCTTCGGTCTCGATTTCTTTGATCTTGTCGTAGACCACGACCGAGTCGTACAGCGAGTATCCCAAAATGGTGAGAACCGCCACCACCGTCGAGGGCGTGACTTCAAACCCCGACAGTGAATAGATCCCAGCCGTAATGACGAGGTCGTGAAAGAGCGCGGCGATCCCGCCAATGGCCATCCGCCACTCGAAACGCCACGCAATGAACAGGCTGACCACGCCAACGAAGACTGCCAGGGCCAACAAGGCCCGACTGGCGATCTGAGCTCCGAACGTCGGACCAACGGATCGGTAGTCGATGGCATCAGACGATACGCCGACTGCCTCGGAGATCGTGGAGACCACATCGCTGCGCTTGTCTTCCGTGAGCGTCTCGGTA
>JAOUMT010000106.1 GCA_029881355.1 Acidimicrobiia bacterium
TGACGGCGTCGATTTTGACGTCCGCGACGGCGAAACACTGGGCCTGGTGGGCGAGACCGGTTGCGGCAAGAGCGTGACCGCCCGGTCCTTCCTTCGCCTCGTTCCGATGCCCCCAGGTATCCCGGTGTCGGGGTCAATCATATTTCGTCCCCGGCAACGATGTTCCTCATGCGACGGGGCTGGTTGTCCTACCTGCGCCGGAACGGGCCGAGTTGTGTCGCCGTGCCCGGTTTGCGCAGGGTCAGGGTGTGACACCTGTGAGCAGAGCGGCGCCGAGACCATCGACCTACTCACCATCCCCGAACGTGAGCTTCGGAGTATCCGCGGCAACCGGATCGCGATGATCTTCCAGGATCCGGGCAAAGCACTAAATCCCGCTCTGTCGATTCGCAAGCAGGTCGCCGAAGTGTTCTACGCCCACCGTTCTGACGAACTGCTTGTCAGCGCCGGCATCGACCCGGGCTCCGGGTCGATGCCGACTACTTTGCTGCGTCGACGGGCAACTCAGCAGTCGCGCACCCTCGAGAGTGTCCTGCTTTCGCTACCCCCGTTGCGATCGGGCCGCACCGCCATCTCGGAGGCAGCTGACGACCGGGTGGCAACCGCCCTGGCTGAAACCCAGATCCCCAATCCCCGGGCGGTGATGGATCGATATCCGCATGAGCTATCGGGCGGAATGAAGCAGCGGGTGATGATCGCCATGGCCCTGGCTTGTGACCCCGACCTGCTGATCGCCGACGAACCAACGACCGCGCTCGACGTAACCGTCCAGGCCCGGATCATTGAACTGATCAAAGAACTCCAACAACGGCACAAGACTGCGGTGGTTTACATCAGTCATGATCTGTCACTTGTTCGCAAAGTCGCAGATCGAACCGCGGTGATGTACGCCGGACGAATTGTCGAAGTGGGTGATTCCGAACAGATCTTCCACGAGCCAGAACACCCGTACACCCGGGGCCTCATCGACGCCATCCCTGGAGCTCATCACGAACGCGGCCGACTGGCCGCCATCGAGGGCACGGTCCCGGAGCTGATCGACCCCGAGCCATCGTGCCGATTCGCCGGTCGATGCGACTACGCCGCGTCGGTTTGTTGGACGCACGACCCCACCCTCGGGCCGGTCCGTGACCGAGAAGTCGCCTGTTTCATTCATCATCCGCCTGAACACGGCGAGGCACCATCGTTTGATCGGACCGTTCGATGACCGCTACGACCGACCAGCGAACCGTCCTGGCGGTACGAGACCTGAAGAAGCACTTCCCGATCAAAGACGGGGCGCTCCAGCGGGTCGTCGGCCAGGTCAGGGCAGTGGATGGGGTGAGCTTCGACTTGCAGCGCGGCGAGACACTAGGACTCGTAGGCGAGAGTGGGTGCGGCAAGACGACGCTGGGCCGGGTGCTGGCCGGATTGGAAAAACCCACCTCGGGCGGGGTGTATTTCGACCTATCAGAATCCCAACGTGTTGAACTCGACCGAGCGTTGCGAGCCGGCCAGGGCGAAGATCTGGCACGGCTAGAGGCTTCACATCGCGTCGACCGGCTAGACGGCACGAACTGGCGCAGGTTTCGGCGAAACACTCAAATGGTTTTTCAAGACTCGTTCTCTTCGCTCAATCCCCGCCACCTGGTCAGCGACATCGTGGGGCGCCCGTTACGGGTCTACAAGGAAGCCTCCGGTTCGGCTCTCACCGAACGAGTCGTGGGCCTTCTCGAGCAGGTCGGGCTGGGTCGCCAGCACCTATACCGCTACCCGCATCAGTTTTCCGGCGGCCAACGTCAACGTATCTCCATCGCCAGAGCCCTCGCTCTCGATCCAGAACTCGTCATCCTCGACGAACCAACCAGTGCACTGGATGTCTCCGTGCAAGCGCAGATCCTCAACCTGTTGCACGAACTCCAGCAAAGTCGGGGGTTCACGTTTCTGTTCATCACTCACGACCTGTCGGTGGTGCGCCACATGGCCGATCGGATCGCCGTCATGTACCTGGGCCGAATCGCCGAATCCGGAGAAACCACCGAACTCTTCAACGAGCCGATCCACCCTTACACCGAAGCGCTCCTCCGAGCCAACCCTGACTTAACCGCAGATGATGAAGGTTTCCGGGGCCTCGAAGGAACCGTTCCTGATCCGGCTCGACCGCCGCAGGGATGTCGCTTTCATACCCGCTGCGAATACGCCACACCCGACTGCGGCTGGGAGATCGATGACGTGGTTCTTCAGCTTGAGGACACCCCGGCGTTATTCGACAAACTGGCGGGCGTCGAGCGTCGCTCGCCGTTCGACGCCGATCTCGAGTTCTCCGACAGTGACGCGGCGGCCGGCCTGGCGACCGCGCTGCAAAGCGAGGATGTTCCTGCATCGATGAGGGCCGCGATCGAACACGTATCGGTCGGAGCGCAGAAAGTCTCGATCAAGTTTCGAGAGGTCAACGAAGTTCTGCTCACCCCCCGGGGAAACGACCGTCTCGCTGCTTGCGTTTTGGATGCTTTACCCAAACGCTACTAACAACGGCAGCCCTGACGCCCGCGTTCTCGGGCGGATGTTCCACGAGCCAACGACATGCTTTGCATCCCGGACGCAAAGCCGACGCTCCCCTCGCTGACTCGTACAAACAGGGTAGGGGCGGCTTTCTTGTCGGGTCCTTCCCAGAAACTGGTACCCAACTCCGTGAGGAATTTCAGGCCGGCGGCAGGAAATCCGCTGAACGTCATGGGAGCAAGCGGTAATTGCCGACCAGCGTGGCCGGCTGGGCGTTCGGTCCGTGGCCTGCTTCGCAGCGCTCCCCAATGCCGTCCTGGAACCTGCCGAATGCCCCAACCTGAGAGAGAGGATTCGGGTCAGCTTCGACGTCGGCGATATGCAAGAAGGAACCGTCCGCCAGCCTGAAGGTGGCATATCGCACCCCGTCGGGGGTCGAATTGTGCAGCTCCAAGAAGACGTCTTCGACGAGTGCCTGGTTGTGGTCGGCTTGATCGGCCTTGGGACGGTATTGGACGACAATCACGGAAGATCCTTTGGTTGGGGGCTTCCACCATACGACGATTAGCTGCGACGTGTTCCGACAACCGGGTCGCGCTCCCGACCGGTAGCTCACCACGATCCGGCAGTGGTCGACATGCTAGGAAGCTGCGTTCACCATCGCCGGCCGTCCCCCGGGACGGTCGACCACGTTGAAGCCCACGCGTGTCAGGGCCAGGCCTATGACTTTGTGGCGACTGCAGTAACGAATTCACCGGGGATGCGGTACTTCGTGCCGTATTTGTATGCCGAGATCGATGCCAAGTACTCCGCGTGAACACCGGCACGAGTGGGCCCGTCGAACCGGTTGTACGCCATGGCGACGGGTCCGCCCAGAAAAGCGGCTTCTAGAGCATGATTGTCGTTGTCGAAACTGATTTCGGTGCTTATCCGATCCACTTGGATGTATCCGAACCCTGCCCGAACCAGGGCATTCTCAAGCACCTGCTCTCCTCCAAGATGAAAGAACATCGGGCATACCTCTGAGGTCACATGCGCATCGACAATCGGAAACAGATCGGCCCATCCGCACTTGTTTCGAGGCCCCCAGACAGAAATCGCCGCTCGGCCACCTGGCTTGGTCACGCGATACATTTCTGCGATCGCGGCTGTGGTATTCGGTACGTACATCAGGCCCAAAGCGCATACCGACAAATCAAACACGTTGTCCTCAACGCTCAGTTCTTCGGCTCCCATCCTCTCGAAAAACACGTTCTGGTGATCGTTGCCGGCCGTGGCAAGGCCCACCATCCGGTCAGAGATATCGGTACCAAGAACCCGGCCGGTCGGACCGACCGCAACTGCCAGCCGCGACGTGACCAGTCCCGTACCAGCCGCAATGTCGAGCACCACCTGGCCGGCTTGAGGATCGGCCATGGACAACAGTTGATCATGCGCTGGCAACAGCCCGGCTTGCCATGAGCTGTTGTAGAACTCGGCGGCCCGGTCCCAACCGTACCGCGGCACCCGGCGCTGAAGCTTGCCGTCCACGACTAGGTCCCCTCGATGATGCGGACGTACCGCACGAGTGGCGCCGGATTTGCAAAGACGTCACGGTAGGGGCTCAGGCGGTCGCCTTCGTCGAGCACTCTCATGATCGTTTCCTCTGATTCGGCACTCATCACGTGGACCGTGTAGCGAACTTCGGAATATCCGGGCCGAGCGTCCGAGGTTCCAAACATCGCGCCATCGTCATAGTCTGCTTCGATCTCGATTTCGAGCGATGTGAGATCGACGTCCATCCGAGCGGCTTGCATCATGTACCCCATCGCCAGGCAGCTACCTAGGGCTGCTCGACCGAGGACACCGGGCGTGGGGGCAGAACCTTCGCCACCAGCTTCGCGGGGCATGTCCGCGGTGAACTTCCAGTCGCCTTCTGTCATCTCACAGGCGAGTCCGGACGTTATTCGCGTGCGCGAAACAGCCGACGAGCAGCACGTTTGAATTGTTCGCATCCGAAGCTAGAAGATCATT
The DNA here is from genome assembly GCA_029881355.1 of Acidimicrobiia bacterium. Classification (GTDB taxonomy): domain Bacteria; phylum Actinomycetota; class Acidimicrobiia; order Spongiisociales; family JAENVV01; genus JAENVV01. Next base: position 4,495 of record JAOUMT010000106.1, read on the forward strand.
CTCAGAGCTAGGCCCGCGTGTGTTCGATGGGGATCTTGATATCGAATGTGGCACGGATCTTGTCGTCCGTTTCGTGCGAGACGTGAGTCGGAAAGTGGGTGCTGAGCGTCTGGCGGACGATCTCGTGGGCACGGTCCTTGGCGTCCTTGCTCCCAGCTTCTTGCCAGTCACTGGGGTTCTGACGGTCCCCCACGGCAGGGTAGATGTACTCGGACTGCATAACTGACAGCGTCTGGTCGGAGCCGAGGAAGTGACCGGCCCCGAAAATGGTGTCACGTATGACCTCTTTGGCCAGCGTGTCGTCGGAGACGTCTACACCTCGAATGGTGCGGTTGATCGCCCCGAGCATGTCGTTGTCGATGACCATCATCTCGTGCGAATAGACGAGGAGCGACCCGAGCATCCCGGCCGATTCGTATACGACGTTGGCTCCGGCGTGGGCGGCGAGGGCGACGGTGAGCGCCTTTTCGTGTCCGGCCTGCGCGTCGGGGATCTTGGAGTCCGCCATTCCGGCAGCCACGCTCGACGGCAGGCCCATCCAATTCAAGAGTTGGGCGGCGGCGGCATTGAGCACCGCTTCCTCGCCGCTCCCACCGGTCATGGCGCCAGTGCGTAGATCGGAAACAAACGGCCACATGCCCATCAGGCAGGGATGGCCCGCGTTTAGAAGGTTGACGCAGGTCAAGGCGCTCAAACATTCGGCGAGCGCTTGAACCAGCGACCCTGCCAAGGTGGCCGGCGACGTTGCTCCCGCTTGGCCGGCGGAGAGGAGGTTGATTGGGAAGCCGGTTTCGACCTGGGCGACCATACATTCGGCCGTTTCATAGGCGAATTGCATGGGCGGGACCACGAACGTGGCGTTGGCCGTCATGAAGGGGCGCTTGCGGAACTCGCCTTCGCCGCCCATCGCCATATCGAACATGGCAACGGCTTCGTGGACATGTTCTGGCCGAAAGAACGACGTGCCGCTCGGCTTGGAAGTCCCCATCATCACGGCGTAGGCAGTCATGAGGTCAAGGTCGCGGGACTCAACCATGTCTCTGGCCACGATGGTCCGCAGGTAGATGTGGATGTGTTCGAGGGTGTCGGCCAACCGGGCCGAATCGTAGATATCGCGGGCCGATGGAAACTTGAACTCCTGGCTTTCGTGGTCGAGACGCAGAACCGCCGCTCCGGCGGTCGAGAAGTGAACCTTCTCTCCCCCCATCTCGGCGCTCAGTGACTCATCAAATCCGTGCCATACCCATTCCTTGGTGGCCGTGTCGATGATTTGCTCGACGACCTTGCGAGGAAAGTGCAGTCGACCGTGTTCGTCCATCCATCCACCGGCATCGGTCACCACCTCGATGAATTCGGGCACAGGCCCACCCATGCCGACTTCTTCAAGGAGGTCGAGGGCGGTGTCGAGGACCCGTTGCATCTGGTCCTCGGTCATGGGCTTGTAGGCCCCACCTTTCATTCCACCGTACACAGGCGGAGTGAGGACGTCCGCGCCTGACACCCGGGCAGCCATACGGTTCTCCCGTCCGCGGCGGGGCATCAGACTCGGAGCCGTTCGCTCGTCGGATCCCACGCCGCCTCAGCCAGGACGGTGGCCCTTCGCATCTCGCCCATGAGTCGCACGCCGAAGGTGGATCCGGGCATAGCAAACGCTGGTTCGACGTATGCAAATAGGAGACTCTTGTCGACACTGTGACCGTAGGCCCCACTGGTGGTGATGCCCATGATCCGGTCGCCGTCGAAGGTCGGTTCGTTTCCGGCTACGTCGGTGTCGGTTGCGTCGACTACGGCGTACACGCACACCATGGTGAGGTCCTCGGTCTGACGATCGGCGGTTGCTTGCTTTCCTTGAAAAACCTTGTCAAGGTTGACGAATCGCATGATGTCGGCTTCGACCGGTGTGATCTCGGTAGTGAGTTCCGAACCCATCGCCTTGTAGGCTTTTTCGATCCGCATGACGTTCATCGCTCTCGCTCCGAAATGAACGATGCCATGAGTCTCTCCCGCTTCTGTAATCGCTTCGTAGAGCACCGTCATCTGATCGAGCAGATGGTGGAGCTCCCAACCAAGTTCCCCGACGTAAGACACCCGAAGGGCCTTGCAGGGCACGCCGGCGACGATGATCTCCCGAGCAGTCAACCATCGGAAGTTCTCATTGGTGAGGTCGGTGTCGGTCAGTTGGCTGAGGACGTCCCGTGAGCGAGGGCCAGTGACGGCCAGGATGCCGGTGTCGTTAGTGACATCGGTGACGGTGACGTCTTCTCCGTCGGCGATATGCTGAGTCAGCCAGTCAACATCGTGCTGCTCCATCATGATTCCGGAGTTGAGGTAAAACCGGTTCTCGTCGAAGCGGGTGATGGTCAACTCGGTTTCGATGCCGCCACGTTCGGTAAGCATGTGGACCAGGCGAATGCCACCGACTTCGGGAAGCCGGTTGGCGCTGAGTCGGTCGAGGAGGGCGGCGGCGTCCGAACCGGTCACTTCAAGCTTCGTGAAGGCAGTAAGGTCGGCAATCCCGACTCGTTCCCGCACACCCTTCACTTCTGCCTTGACGATGTCGAAGGCGTTCGAGCGACGGAAGCTGTACTCCTCTGGTTCACCGAAATACTGAGGCCGTTCCCATCCGTAGACCTCCTGCCATTGAGCACCGAGTCGGTCAAAGGTGTCATAGAGCGGAGTTGTCTTGGTTTTGCGAGCTACAGGCCGGTACTCGCCGGGCATGCGGGTCTGGTACATCTCGTGGTATTCGTCGAGGACCTTCTCCGTGGTGTAGGACTGGGTGGCGTATGGACCGAACCGACGGGGATCCATCGACGCCACGTTGATCTCGGTCTGTCCATGGACCATCCATTGGGCGAGGTATTTGCCGGCGCCGGGCCCCTGGGTGACACCGATGCTCGCACCGACCGCCATCCAATAGTTCTTCAGGCCAGGGGCAGGTCCCATCAAGTAGCCTGAGTCCGGGGTGTGGGTGATCGGCCCGGATACGACCTTCTTGATGCCGACTTCTCCGAAACTAGGAAGCCTCTCGGCCGCCAGACCCAGCCACGGCATGAGCCGATCGAGTTCGGGTGGGGTGAGATGGAACGTCAATCCCCAGTCGATTCCGTCCGTGCCGTAGGTCTGCGAATCGGAACGCTCGTACGGTCCGATGATCAGGCCACCGTGCTCCTGGCGGTAATAACAGCTCGACCTCGGGTCACGGGTCACCGGCAGTTCGTGGTCGACGTCTTGTAACGCCGGGACTGCCTCGGTGACGAGGTACTGATGGATGACGTTGACGATCGGAACGTCGAGGCCGACCATCTTGCCGAGTTGCGGACCATAGGACCCGGCCGCGTTCACAACGTGCTCAGCAACAATCCGACCCTTTTCGGTGATCACTTCCCACCGGCCGTCCGGCAGCAGATTCATGTCGAGCACCCGGTTTTTCCTGGAGATCTCCGCCCCGAGTTGGCGTGCTCCGGCGGCCATGGCGTTGACCGCCGCACTCGGATCGGTCCATCCGTCGAGTGGCGTGTGGAAGCCGAGTTTGACGTCCGATAGGTCTTCGATCAGCGGGTTGAGGCGGCGGATCTCGTCGTGGCCGATCAAGTGTGCTTCGACCCCGTTGAGATCCATGACGTTCTTCACGTTCTGGAACCAGTCGGCCTGGTCATCGTTGATGGCCAAACGGAGTGCGCCGCAACCATGCCATCCCGAGTGCAGGCCGGTCTCGGCTTCGATGCGCTTGTACAGCTGGACCGTCTCGTTGTGCACCTTGGCCACGTTCAGGTCGCCAATGAAATGGGGGATGAGACCTGCAGCATGCCAGGTAGATCCGGACGAGAGTTCGTCCTTTTCTACGAGGATCGTGTCGGTCCAGCCTTCGTGGGCAAGGTAGTACAGCAGCCCAACGCCCATGGCGCCGCCGCCGACAATTACACACCGGGCTTCTTCACGCATGTCCTGGTCCTCTTCGTGGCGATCTTATAACCCGGCAGGCTGTTCCAATGAGCGGAACGTCTTGCTGGTAGGGATGAGTCTAGAAGCATGGATCGCATTGGGGCTGTCGATCCGTGGTTCTCACACCCTAGAGTTCGAGGATGACGCCGACGGTAAGCATGGCCTCCAACCCCCAGACCGGAGCATCGAATGAATCGTGATTCACCACCCGACCTCCCGGGCGCCCGAGAGACCGACCAGGAATCCGACGCCGCTTCGGGGCAGGAGACGATATCGCTGCTTTTGCAGCAGACCCGGCCGTGGGTTCTCGTGATAGCTGTCCTCGCTGCCATTGGAGCAGGCCTCATGATCCTTGGTGGGATTGTCTTCGGAGTATTTGTAGCCGCCGCGCCCGAGATGGCGGGCTTCGACGAACTACCGGCAAGTTTCGGAGTCTGGCTGGCTGGACTCTATGTCTTCTTCGGGGGCCTATACGTCCTTCCGTCGATGTGGCTCTTCAAGTACTCGAGCAGAATCAGTCGGTACATCGAGGCCCCCACTTCGGCGACACTCGGAGAAGCGCTGAGCGCCCAAAAATCGTTCTGGAAGTTCACGGGCATCGCGGCACTGAGCCTGATCGCACTGTATTTCGTGCTGATGATCGCCTTCTTCCTCGCAGTCTCGATGGGCATCTAGCGCGCCTCGGCATCAGCCGGGTTTTTGTCACACCTGGGTTATACGATCGGGTTATGTTTGAAGGGTTGGAAGCGACCGCCTTTGATGATGAGGTTCGCCCGGTTGAGGCGGGTCGGTGGGGTGCCGGGATTCCGGTCGGGTTGGATGGGTTGCCGGCCGGTCCGTTCCTGGCGGCGCTCTTATCGTCGATTGATGTGGCTGATGTGTCGGGGCATGATCGGGTGGTGGTGTTACGGGCCCGCCAGCGGATGGTGTCGCATTATCAGGCTCAGGTGTATGCCGACATGGTGGCAGTGTCCGACTTTCTAGAACAAGATTTTGTGGGTGACCTGGAATTGGCGACCGATGCCACCGCCGCCGAGATCAGGGCGGCCCTGTGTTTGACTCGTCGGGCGGCCGATCATGAACTCGACGTGGCCGTCACCCTGCGGGATCGTCTCCCTAACGTGTGGGCGGCATTCAACAAGGGTGATTTGGACGCAGCCAGAGCCAAAACCATCGTCAGGGGCACCGAACACTTATCTGAGTCGGCCGCCCGACAGGTGGCCGATCTGGTTCTGGTCGACGCTGTCGATCTGACCACCGGACAGATCGCCGCT
>JAOUMT010000107.1 GCA_029881355.1 Acidimicrobiia bacterium
AGACCATCGACACAACCATCACCATCGACGGCCCGTTGGGCAGCGTCATCCCACTCGATATCTCGGTGCCGGTGGACATTGTGATACCCGTAGACCTGGAGGTTCCGATCGCGGTCGACGAGACGATCCCCATCGACGTAGAGGTTCCGATCTCGTTGCGGGTCCCCGTCCAAATAGACGTCGCAGGGACCGAACTCGCCGTGTTCGCGGAGTCCTTGCGCCAGGGCTTGGTGGCGCTGCGGGGAGCGTTGACCCAGCTAGGCGGCTAGCCAGCCACCTGAATTGGGTTAGACGAAAGCCACGTCGGCCGTGGCCGAAGCCACCACGTACACCCGATCGTTGTTGCTGGCGGGGTCGGCTGGGAACACAAAGAAGGCCCGGCGATCCGGTGAATAACCCGACGTATAGCCGACCATCGTTTCGCCGTCTTTGAAATCAACCTTGATCTTTTTCCCAAGCCCAAAGCGTTCGACGTCGGCCCGGCCACGCGCATCGGGGTTGCCCTCGAAGCTGTTGACGAAGAAGACACCTTTGAGATCCTCGACCACAACGGCTTCGACCTCATCGCGGTCTATCCGGTGAACATGAAACCGGTCCCGGCTCGGCACAAAATCCGACGAAGTGCCTTTGACGACCGTCCCGTCCTGAAAACGCGCCACAATATGGTGCTGCATCAGTCCCTCCCGTGAGCCTGCGGGGCCAGTCTACCAACCTGGCCCGACAGCCGCCCGTGGTCCAAATGGGGTTGTCTCCAGACCGCGCCACGACCTAGGCAACTGCGTAGCCACGGATACTCTCGATCGTGTCATGAGCAATCCTGAACCGCTCTTCCCTGCCAGGCTGAGCACTTCGCGGTGCTTCGAACCAGCCTCTAGCATCGTCGCATGCTTCGTACCCCTCGCCGAACCTTCCCGACCGACGATCGCCCCCGGATCGACCGGCAGGCGATACATGAAATTGCCCGACTGATGGCATTCGTACGACCGTATCGGACCTATCTCGCAACGGCTACTTTTGGCACGCTGATCGCTAGTGGGCTCGGTCTGGTGTTCCCGCGCATCGTCGGGGATCTCGTCGATCAGTCGATTTCCAACGCAACCGGCACCGCCGAACTCGACCGCGTGGCCCTGCTCCTGCTGGCTGTATTCGCTGCCCAGTCTGCGTTCAACTTCCTGCGCTCGTATTACATCAACCTGACCGGAGAAGGGGTCGTTGCCGATCTCCGCAAAGCCGTCTATGGGAAAGTAATGTGGCTGCCTGTCCGGTTCTTCGATAGTCGCAAAACCGGCGAAATCACCTCCCGGCTCACGTCAGATGTTTCGGTCGTCCAGACGACCGTTTCCCAGTCGGTCGCCCAAACCCTCGCCCAGGGAGTGACTCTCGTGGGCGGGATCGGCCTCATGCTGTCAATCAGTCTTTCCTTGTCGCTCGCCGTGCTTTCCTTCCTGCCAATCGCCATCGTGACCGCGGCCACCTTTGGACGGAGACTCCGGCGGATCTCGACGGACTTCCAGGATCGGGTTGCCGAAGCGAACAGCTACGCCGAGGAGTCGATCTCGGCCAATCGGGTGGTCAAGTGGTTCACGGCCGAGCAGACCGAAACCGACCGGTATAGCAGTGCCGTGTCGGCCTCATACGACGTCGCCAGGCATCGCGCCAAGCTGCGCGCCATTTTTGTGTCGATTGTCACTTTCGTGGCTTTCGGTACGCTCGCCGTTGTAGTTTGGTTGGGCGGGCGACAGGTGCTTGCAGGAGCGCTGACCGGTGGCCAGCTCATCAGCTTTCTGCTCTACACGCTCACCGTGGCGGGAGCGATCGGAACGTTTACCGGGCTGTACAGCCAATTACAGGAAGCGCTCGGCGCTTCCCGGCGAATCTTCGAACTTCTTGAGGAGCCCAACGAGATCACCGATGTCGACGTCCCCACCCCATTGCCAACCGTGGCCGGACGCCTCACCTTCGACAAGGTCAGCTTCTCCTATACGGATCGAAACGTCGATGTGCTCACCGACATCGATCTGGTGGCAGAACCCGGTCAGCGGCTGGCCATCGTTGGTCCGAGCGGGGCGGGAAAGTCAACCCTGGTTCAACTGGTTCCCCGTTTCTACGATCCGACCGGTGGAGGCATCTTGATCGATGGCATCGACATCCGGCAGGTCGCAGTGGCCGACCTCCGCCGGCACATGGCGGCTGTTCCGCAGGAGACCCAACTGTTCAGCGGGACCATCGCCGACAATCTTCGCATCGGTAAGCACGACGCGACGGATGCAGAGCTCAAAGAAGCAGCCGTTGCTGCCCATGCCGACGAGTTCATCACCCTTTTCCCCGACGGTTACCAGACGATCGTGGGAGAACGCGGCGTCAAGCTGAGCGGCGGCCAGCGGCAACGGGTTGCCATAGCCCGGGCTCTCCTCAAAGATCCGCGGATTCTCGTTCTTGACGAGGCCACAAGCTCGCTGGACAGCGAGTCGGAGGCCCTGGTTCAGGAAGCGTTGGAGACCCTGATGGAGGGCCGGACGACGCTGGTGATCGCCCACCGTCTGAGCACGATCCGCGACGCCGACCGGATCGTGGTCGTGGACGACGGCAGGATCGTCGAACACGGTTCCCACGACGAGCTCCTGGCTCGCAACGGTCTATACGCGCGACTCTACGCGGCGCAGTTCGATGAGCCGCTGGACCTTTTCGCCGGAGACGACAGCTAGTCGGCGGCGACGACCGGTAGGCCCTCGGCGGCCCAGGCGTGAAAGCCTCCGTCGAGATCGCCAATCGCGCTAAATCCGAGATCGGCGAGCGTTGCCGCGGCCCAGCTGGACGAGTAGCCGTCGGCGCAGACGATTACCTTCGCCTCATGCAAATCGTTCAAGCGCGGATTGGTGGCTTCAGCTTCCGGATCCAGTCGCCACAGCAGCACCGACAAGGGTACCGGTATCGACCCGGGAATCGTCCCTTCCCGTTGTCGATCTGCCTGCGAGCGGGTGTCAATTACCAGGATGCCCTCTGCCGACGCTTGCTGGAGCTGGGTCGGCGAATACCGAACGATTCTGCTGCGAGCGTCTGTCAGTAACTGATTGACGTCATACCTGCCGGCCATTGTTCCCTAATAGCGGTAGTGATCGGGTTTGTAGGGTCCTTCTACGGCGACGTCCAAATAAGCGGCCTGCACTTCGGTTAGCGCCGTGAGCTTGGCTCCGAGGGCGTCCAGGTGGAGCCTAGCCACCTTCTCGTCGAGGTGTTTGGGCAGTGTCGTAACTGCGATCTCCAGGTCGTTGGCGTGCATCTCGATTTGGGCGAGCACCTGATTCGAAAAGCTACAAGACATCACAAAACTGGGATGGCCCGTGGCGTTTCCGAGATTCAGCAGGCGGCCCTCGCTAAGCAGAATGATCGAGTGCCCGTCCGGAAACGTCAGCTCATCGACCTGAGGTTTGATCGTCGTCCGGACGATGCCAGGGATTGCGTAGAGACCGGCGACATCGATCTCATTGTCGAAATGACCAATGTTACCCACGATCGCCTGATGCTTCATCTGCTTCATGTGCTCGGCGGTGATGATGTCGCGATTACCCGTGGTCGTAATGAATATATCGGCCTTGTCGACTACGTCCTCCAGAAGGACAACCTCGAAACCCTCCATGGCCGCCTGTAGAGCGCAGATCGGGTCGATCTCGGTGACGACTACCCGGGCGCCTTGACCCCGAAGCGATTGGGCAGAACCCTTGCCAACGTCGCCAAACCCGCAGACGACCGCCAGTTTGCCGGCCATCATGATGTCCGTGGCGCGGTTGATACCATCGATCAACGAGTGACGAACCCCGTAGAGATTGTCGAATTTCGACTTGGTGACCGCGTCATTGACGTTGATCGCAGGGAACAGAAGCTGCCCTGCTTCGAGCATCTGGTACAGGCGGTGCACGCCGGTCGTCGTCTCCTCGGAGACGCCGCGAATGCCGGCGGCAATCTCCGTCCAGAACTCCGGGTCTTCTTCCATGATCGCCCGCAGTTGATCAAGAAAGACCCCGAATTCTTCGGAATCGTCGTCGGCGGGTTTCGGCACCTCGCCGGCGTGCTGAAACTCAAGGCCCTTGTGGACCATCATGGTGGCGTCCCCACCATCGTCGAGGATCAGATTGGGTCCCTTACCGTCTTCCCAACGGAATAGTTGATAAGTCGCCCACCAATACTCCGCCAGCGATTCGCCTTTCCAGGCGAATACGGGCACCCCGTTTGGGGCGGCCGGACTGCCGTCTGGCCCCACGGCAATGGCGGCGGCCGCCTGATCCTGGGTGGAGAAGATGTTGCAGGAGACCCAGCGAACCTCGGCGCCGAGCGCAGTCAGCGTTTCGATGAGTACGGCCGTTTGAACGGTCATGTGAAGCGAACCGGCGATCCGAGCACCCTTGAGCGGCTGGGTCGGTCCGTATTCGGCCCGAAGAGCCATGAGCCCCGGCATCTCGTGCTCGGCGAGCCGAATTTCGTGACGGCCGAGTTCGGCCAGTGCCAGGTCGGCAACCTTGAATTCATTGGCGGAGAGCATTGCTAGTCCAATCGAAGAAACGTGACCCGGAATGTTAGCGAGGCCAACCACCAACCGGTCGACCTACTCTTCGATGCTGATCACGAGTTCACCTGAGACCCATTCGGCCTCGAATCTCGAATGGTCCTCGCCCTTCTCGAACTCGACCCGAACCCGTTCGGGGCCATTGTCTTCCACTTCGGTTGAATACCCACTCTGGGGAACGGCCGCCTTGAAATTGACAACGCCGGGAGCGAAGCTGATGGTCACACTTCCACCGGTCAACTGGTAGGTCTTGGTCGTTAGTACCAGGGCAATCGTCGTACTCGTTGTCGATGTCGACGAAGTGCTTGAAGTTGGACTAGGCACCGTTGTCGAACTCGTCGCCGTCGACCTCGTCGTAGAAGTCGAGGAAGTCGAGGAAGTCGAGGAAGCGGAAGTCACGCTGGTTCTCTGAGTCGTCGACGAGGTCTCGGACGTAACGGTCACCATCGACGATGGACTTTCATCGAGGATCGACCCTCCCCCCGGCTCGCCTGCACTGGCGACGCTTGCATTGGGTACGGTGCCGCTCGATTCGATGACGCTCCCCCGAACCATTGATACAGCACCCCACGACAGTGCCAACGCCACGATGAGGGCGAGAATCCATCCACCAATCAATCTTGTCCACGTCGGCATGCAGGCAGTATGACACGGGGAATCTTCAGTGACTGTCTCGCCAAGGTTAGGAATTGGTAAACCGCAGCGACGATCCCCTTTTGGCGGCCGGGCCGCCGATAGGATTGGCCCATGCCGTCAGTTCTTCTGGTCGAAGATGACCAAACCATTCGCCAACGCCTCACCGAGTACCTCACCTCACGAGGCTTCAGCGTCGAGACGTCGGCAACGGGCATGGATGCCGTGCACCTGGCCACCGCGGGCGACTACGACATCATTGTTCTCGATCTTGGTCTACCCGATATTGATGGGACCCAGGTGTTAAAAATGATTCGGTCGGTGAGCACCGTGCCGGTTGTGGTTGCCACAGCCCGCGACGATGAACGCGAGATCGTGGCAGTACTCGGGTCCGGGGCCGACGATTACGTGGTGAAACCTTTTTCGGGTGCTCAGATCGAGGCTCGCATCACCGCCATCATGCGCCGGGTCAACGCCGGAGCGGTTTCGGGTCCCATCCACATCGGCGATCTCACGATCGACACCCAAACACGTGAGGCCGCCATGGCCGGAACACCAATCGACCTGACTCGCAAAGAGTTCGACTTTCTGGCCTACCTGGCGGAGCGGGTAGGCGTGGTGGTTTCAAAACGCGAACTTCTCGCCGAGGTTTGGCGCCAGCCGTACGGCGGAGCCGACAAGACGATCGATGTGCACCTGAGCGTACTGCGACGCAAGCTTGGCGAAAGCGCCTCCCAACCGCAGTATCTCCAAACCGTCCACAGTGTGGGTATCAAGCTGGTCGAACCGACGTCGTGAGGAGATGGTTGGGCCTTTCTGCAGTTGCTACAACCTCGATCGTGGTCCTCGCGTTTCTCCTGCCGCTGGCAGCTTTGATACGTGACCTGGCGGCCGATCGAGCACTGGCGTCGGCAGAACGTGACGCACAGTCGGTCGCCCAACTGGCCGCCACGCTCGATGACACTCCCGAAGCGGTCCGCTCACTACAGGTGAGGCTTCCCGAAGACGCATCGATTCAGCTGGCACCTGGCGAAGTGATCGGGGCAGAACTGCCCCACGGTCTGGACTTGATCCAAGCAGCGAACCTCGGTGCCGCGTCTCGTCAAGCTGTTGATGGGGGCCAGGCTGTGGTGGTACCCGTGCTCAAAGACGATTCGGCCTGGATCGTCGTAGTTAGCGTCCCAACCGCCGTCTTGATGGAAAACGTGGTCGCCTCGTGGCTGGTACTTGCGACGCTCGGTCTGGCGCTGATCGCGGTAGCCGCTCTCGTCGCCGATCGGTTGGGCCGATCAATCGTTCGTCCCATTCAGAACCTGGTTGCCGCGACCGAGCGACTCGGGGCTGGTGAGCTGGATGCGTCGGTCACACCCTCGGGTCCGACCGAACTGGTGCAGGTGGGCGCGGCGTTCAACCAACTGAGCCAACGGGTAGCCCAGCTCCTGGCCGGCGAACGCGAGAGTATTGCTGATCTATCTCATCGCCTGCGCACTCCGTTGACCGCGCTCAAGCTTGATGTTGAAGCGCTAGAAGGGAACGTCGACGTCTCACGCTTACAGCAAGACATCGACGAACTGGAACGAACGGTCAGTCATCTCATCAACGAGGCCAGGCGGCCGATTCGGGAAGCGGCTGGAGCTGTCACCGACTTGACGACAGTTGTGGCCGCCCGGGCCAAATACTGGGGCTCGCTTGCCGAGGACCAGAGACGGGAATGGCAACTCCAGCTACCTGATAACCCTTGCCGGGTAGCGGGACGCGACACCGACTTTGTCGCGGCAGTTGACGCTCTGATCGGCAACATATTCGCCCATACTCCTATCGGTACTCCGTACGTCATCGAACTCTCAGCCGACGAGACCAGAGCCATCCTCACAATCAGCGATCAAGGTCCCGGTCTGGTCGACCACGGATTGCTGGAACGAGGGCGAAGCAGCGGCGAGTCGACAGGACTTGGCATCGACATCGTCCGCAACACCGCCTGGGCAGCCGGCGGCTCTGCCGAATGGATCTCGGTACCGCCGGGCGGCACGAAGGTGCAGATTTCGCTCCCCCTGATCTAGAGGTTTTCTTAAGATTCCCATGAGGACTCGAAAACCCTGCGTCAGGCATTGTGGTGGCATAACCACTAGGAGGTATGCCACACATGTATCGAAGAATGACCCTCATCGGGATACTCACAGCCGTCGCCAGCATGCTGGTTTTCAGCATCGCCAACGCGCTGCCGTCAACGTCTACCGGACTCCAGACAGCCGTCACGACCGACACATCTATCTCGGAAACATCCATGTCCGACACCTCAATGCCGGACACGTCAGCCCCTGACTCGTCAACCCCCGCCCCATCGTCGACGGAAACGAGCGTCGTTGACCCCGCGGTTGTCGGTGCAACAACGTATGTTGTCGTCGATGCCGGGAGCGTAACAATCGACTATGACGGCTCGACACTGAGTTTGTTGTCGGCAGACGCCAACGCCTCCTGGACGGCGTTCAGCGAGCAGACCGCAGGCCGCGAAATCGAGGTTGAGTTCATTCGCGGCGATCGCCGGGTCAAGTTCAACGCCGAACTCGAAGATGGGGGTATCCGTATCCGAGTCCGGGATGAGACCAAGGATTCGGACACCACTGTTGTCACAACCGACACTACGTTGGTGGACGACTCCACGGACACCACCGACACGAGCATGATCACGAACACCACCATCGATGATGATGATGACGACGATCACGGATCGAATCGTGGGTCAGACGATGATCATGACGACGACGATGACGATGACGATGACGATGACGATGACAACGACGATTCGAATCGCGGGTCAGACGATGACGATGACGACCATGACGATGACCACGGAGACGACGACTAGTTGAGCGCATCCAGTCGAGTACGGATCCGCTTCTCACTCACCGGTCCGTCGGTACCGAGCGACTGAGCGAACACGCTGACTCGCAGTTCCTGTATCGCCCAGGCAATGTCGATGAGTTCGCTTTCCGTACCGTAGTTACCGGGTCTCGAAGAGACCGCCGCCAGTTCTGTCTCCAAATCTTGGATCAGGCTCATCTGGCGGCGGTCTCTTTCCGGGTTCCCCTCAAGTCCGTCCAAACGCACCAGGATCGCCTCGAGATACCGTGCCACGTGACCGATCCGCTCGACAGTCATCTCGTTGATGAAGCCCGCGTATACCAGCTGAGCAAGCTGATCCTCGATGTCGTCAACGGCCGCTTGCCATCGACCCGACATGCCGGCCAAACGGCTCACCACCGCCCGGTAGCGATCCAACCCCACCAGGCTCACATCCACCGTTCTGGTAAGCACCTCATCCAATTCGTCCTTGGCGTACGCCAACAGAGCGTCGAATGTGACTCCGTCGAAGGGCATGGACCCGAAATCAAGAAGAATGGAGCCGAGTGACGACAGCGAACAATCGTCAGTCCACGGCCCGATTCTTTGATACGGGCTGGCGGCAATCGCCAACTTCTCATCATTCGTCAGTCGAATCAGCTTGTGAGCGACGGGCAGATTCAGCAGCATCAACCTGCGCACTCCATCCCAGCTCACCGCCCCCTGCTCGTCCCGGCTCGACATCAAACGGATGCCAACCGAGTCGGTTTCATCGACGATGGCGGGATAGGCCAGAACCCCATCGCCCATGTCGAGTTCTCTCGGCAACTCGCCAAAATCCCACGTTGTCAGCCCGGACCGCTCGATCGGGTGACTTGCCGCCGAGACCCGGTCGCGTGACCTACCCCCCAGCTCCTCCTTGATGAGTCCCAGGTCGACTCCCTCCACGACCTCTTCGCCTGCATCGTCGACCACCTTGAACGACGGACGCAGCCGGCGGGGTAACTCGTCAAGCCGTAGGTCGTCATACGCAACCGACATCCCGGCTCGTCGTTGAATCTCCGATCGAAGAAAAGACGAAAGATCTTGCTGAGTGTCACGTGCCCTGGCGACCATCGAGTCGACGGATTCGGCAATAGGGGCCAGACCTTTGCGAATGCGCTTCGGTAGGGCGCGCACGATGGCGTCGAGCAATTCGGGCCGCAGGCCGGGAACAAGGAATCCGAAAGGGGTCGGATCGATACGGTCCACGACGGCGAGCGAGATTTCGATCTGGATACCGCCTTCGGGGGGATACACGATCGGCAGGGTCAAATCGCCATGAACCCATCGATCCGGGAAATCGTCCGGGTTGGGAGTTTCCACATCGGGATCCAGAACGTCCTCGAGTTCCAAGTTGAGCAGCCCGGGTTGCCGATGGCGTTCATCCTTCCACCAGCGATCGAAGTGCCGAACCGTGGTCACGTCGGCAGGTATGCGACGCGCGAACCAGCCGACGATGGTCTCGTCGGTCGCCAACAGGTCGGCACGCTGGTAACGCCGCTCAAGTTCCAGGGCTTCGGCCATGATCGAATGGTTGTGTTCGACGAAGGCATGGGTCGCATCCCATTCGCCAACGATCAACGCATGCCGGATAAAAAGATCGCGAGCCTGTTCAGGGTTGATCGAACCA
>JAOUMT010000295.1 GCA_029881355.1 Acidimicrobiia bacterium
CTCGGCATATATGCCGCCAAGGCCGGTAAGCAAAGCCCCTAACACCGAAGGCCACTGATCGGCATCAGAACAGCGAATCACCGACAGACGGGCGGGAGGAATGCCGACCTCCCAGGCAGCCACCGGGCAAAACCATCCACGCGTATCCACAACAGCCACCGGTGCTCGACGGGCGATCTCGGACAGCATCACCAGCGCCAATCTGGTGAGTCCTGCCCCAACCACTCCTTCTAGACCAATAATCTGCCCGGGCACCATGGCCAACTCTGTGGCTCGACCAGGCAAGGTGGTCGTATGGGTAGCAATCAGCGCGGCAAGCTCTTCTCGCGAAGCCGGATTGGCTTTTAGGTGAGCTTTTTGCCGCACCTTTTGTTCAAAAAGAGTCGCCGTTGCCATGTCCACTCGTAGAGGAGGGACACGCCATGATATCGAACATACGTTCGATATGTCAAACGGCTACTCCAGTTCGTCGATTGTCTTGGGCCAGTCATCTTTGAGGAGGCGTGACAGCGAACGGTCCGCCAGCAACTTGCCTCCCGTCTGACAGGTCGCGCAGTAATTGGTCTCATTGCTGGCGTAAACAATCCGCTGCACCTTGGAACCACACACGGGGCAGGGCTCGCCGAACTTCCCGTGAACGGCCATGTCTGGCCGGAACGCCGTCACCTTGTCGGGGAACTTCTCCCCAACGTCCTTACGGAGCCGGTCAGTCCAATCCAGGAGCGAGGACTGGGTGGCCTCATACAGCCTCGTTATCTCATCTGGCGTGAGTTGCTGGGTTCGTTTGATAGGGGACAGCTTGGCTTTGTGCAGAATCTCATCTGAATAAGCGTTGCCGATCCCCGAAAAAATCCGCGGGTCGGTTAGTCCCCGCTTCATCGTACGATTTTCTCTCGTGAGCGCGGCTGCGAATTCGTCGCGAGTTGCCGTGAGAGGTTCGATCCCTCCACGATCGTGCGCCAGAACTGCTTCGAGTCCGCGCTCGAGATGCAGCGAGGCCCGCTTCTTGGTGCCTTGCTCGGTGAGCATCAGAGTTCCCTCAGGAAAGTCGAACGCGCACAGCCCCACCTTGTTGGCTACCGCTTGACCCTTCTTGGTCCATCGCAGCCTTCCAGCCACCATCAAGTGCAGGACCATGTACAGGTCGTCTTCCAGTTCGAAGACGATCCGTTTGCCGATCCGCCTAAACCCGAGCACCTTCTTGCCTTCGACGGCCGACACCGGTGGGTCGTACGTTCGCAGGAGTGAAATCGAACGCACCCGGATCTTTTCTAGCGTCTGACCGAGCGTGTAGCGCTCGAGAGCCTCGATATAGACGACAATGTCCGGAAGTTCAGGCATCTCGGCAGCCTAGTTTCCAGCCGCTTGAGAGAGGAGTTCAACCGACGCGATCGGGGCGGGTGTAAACCACCAGAGAACCTTCTCGAACGAAGCCGGCCAAGGTGAGACCAACCCTCGCTGCCAAGTCAATCGCCAAAGAGGAGGCAGCCGACACTCCACAAACGACTGGAATCCCGGCCACGGCAGCCTTCTGGGAGATTTCGAACGAGACGCGGCCTGACACGAACAAGATCGACGCAGCGAGATCCAGTCGTTCCGTCATGGCCGCACCCACGACTTTGTCGACGGCGTTATGTCGGCCGATATCTTCGCGGATCGTCAATAGCTCGCCGGCTGCATTGAATAGGGCCGCCGCGTGCAAGCTGCCGGTGGCATCAAAACCAGCTTGATGATCTCGCATGACGGCGGAGAGCCGATTGAGAACTTCTACCGGAACGATCGGACCAGGGGGTAGATCGGCTGCCGCAATCAACACCGCATCTATCGAGGCCTTTCCGCAAACACCACAGGAGGAAGACGAGTAGAGGTTCCGACGGAACTGCTCCGGGTCGATAACAACACCAGCAGCCAGCACCAGCTCCCATCGGCCTTCCCCGAGATCCACCGGTTCACCAAGTTCGTGTGGACCGAGCACGATCGCCTCCGTCACCGCGAAACCCCGGATGAGATCGGGATCATCGCCAGGCGTCCGCATCAACACCGCGATCGGTACGTCGCCAAGCCGGATCTCAAGTGGCTCTTCTAGTGCAACAAGATCGGTGGTGTCAATTGACATATCGCCATCAATGCGGCGAACGGAACGGGGGGTGCTGGGGTTCATCGGATTTAGAAGCGTACCTGCCACCGACGGCGGCGGGAGAGCCCGACGAGAAAGGGCCCCCGACAATCGGAGGCCCCTTCGATTGATCGGTTGGCTCGACTACAGATCGGAGCCGAATTCGTCCTCGAACGAGACCATCTTGCGAGCTGGCTGGCTCGAATTACCCGAGCTGCTCTCGCTGGGGCGATCAGACGCACTGTCGCGGTTGCCACTGCGCTCGCTGCTGCTTCGCTCGCTGCTGCTCCGAGGGCCACCGCTGCGATTGCCATCCCGGTTGCCGTCGCGGCTGCTGCCGCTACGGTTCCCGCCACGATCTCCACCCCGGTCTCCGCCACGGTCACGATCACGACCACCG
>JAOUMT010000108.1 GCA_029881355.1 Acidimicrobiia bacterium
ATCCCCGATCTCCAGTCGCAGGGCGTGAAGGGTCAGGCCGCCGCGCAAATACACCGAAGCGTTGAAGATGTCGTCCGGCGTGGGAGAACCGGCCGGCGGAAACTGCCGATACGCCTGTGCGGCTGCCACCGACTCCGAATCGGTTCCGGTCAAAAACTGGCGGCCACTGATCAAGTCGTAGGACTCGGCGATCCGCGTATCCCGGAACTCGGGACCCCGGGTTTCCTCTATCCACAGCCACTGGGTGTAGGTTGCGAATCCCTCGTTCAGCCAGATGTCGTCCCACTTCCTGAGCGAAACCGAGTCACCAAACCATTGGTGGGCGAGTTCGTGGATCACTACCTCTTCACCCAGACCGAGGATTTGGGTTCCAAACGTAGACAGCGTTTGCGTTTCGAGGGCTACTGCCACATCGGAGGTTTCGAGAACCATCGCTCCATAAACCTCAAAGGGATAGGGGCCGAACCGTTCTGCGAGGAAGTCGATCATTTCTGCTTGCCGGTCAAAAATAGACAGCGACGATTCTCGGATGTCGGCGTCGAAGTAATTCCGAATGTCCACACCACCGGGACTTTGTTCCTCGACCCGTTTGAAATCACCGACTCCGAACGCCAACAAGTAAGGGGCGACCGGATCCCGTACCTCAAACGTGTAGGTGATGAATCCGTCGTCTCCCTGCGCTGTCTCTAGGAGCGTCCCGGAGGCGGCGGCAACCAGCGGACCCGGAACCGAAAGCTCGAGGCGGTAGGTCGCCTTGTCGCTGGGGTGATCATTGACTGGCATCCAGGACGACGTGCCGTCCGGCTCGCTGAGTGCAAAGAAGCCGTCTTGGGATCGCTGCAAACCCATCATGAACGTGGCGGCGGGCGAGTCGTAAGGCTCGGTGAGGCCGCTATAGGCGATAGACATCACGAAGGTATCGCCGATTTGCACAACGGCGTCTGGATCGATTCGCAGCTCGCCACCTTCGTGGGTCCAGTTCGCGGGTTCGCCGTCGACGAGCACCTCCGAAGGAAACAAAACGTCGAGATCGACCGACCACGAGTCGAGGTGGTCGAGGGCGATCGCCTCGATGTCGGCCTGCCCCTCGATTCGCCCCGACGAGGTATCGAGGCGAATCGATACGTCAGCGTGTTGTACGTCGTAGCCGTCATTACCGAGGTTCGGATAAAGAGGATCGCCGAGGCCGTCGGCCGCGTCGATGCCGGTAATCGTCCGCGAGGTGGTCGGGCCTGCTCCGAGTTCTGCGTCAGCAATCGTGATCGTCATACCGGAATCGTCGGGCGTACTCGTGCCAACGCAGGCACCCAACGCGGCTAGTACGACCGCGAGGACCAGCACTCGCTTCGGTTCGATCCCAAGCGTCCACCGCCTACGCATCATTCAAGCCCTGGCTGGCTGCCCACTCATCAACGAGAGAGTATGCGACTGCAGGGTCATACGGCCCGTGTTCGATGCGATGCTCAAGAAGCATCGACATGATCTGCCCTACCGCTTTGCCCGGTCCAATACCGAGATGCGCCATCACGTCGTTGCCGTCGATCGGCGCTCTTAGCTTGTCGAGCTCCTCCTGCTCGGCGAGCACGGCAATCCGCTCCTCGAGTTCGTCGATTCGCCGGGAAATCGTTGCTGCCCGCTTGGCGTTGGCCGTCGTCACGTCCGACCGGACGAGTTGATTCAAATCGTCGAGCAGATCACCGGCGTCGCGGGCATAGCGCCGAACCGCCGAATCCGTCCAGCCCATTTTGAAGGTATGCGGGCGCAGATGCAGGAAGACGAGTTGGCCCACCTCCTCAACGAATTGTTTGGGATAGCGCAGTTCCCGGAGTCGTCGGCGCGCCATCCGGGCCCCGACCACCTCATGGTGGTGAAACGTAACCCCACCAGCGCCGAACTCTTTGGTGTCGGGCTTACCGATGTCGTGGAGCAGAGCCGCCATCCTGATCCGTAGCTCCGGATCCGTCTTTTCGACAACGGCCAGCGTGTGCTCCCAGACGTCTTTGTGGCGATGAAAGGGGTCCTGTTGTTCGCTCAGCGTGACGAGTTCCGGCAAGAAGCTGTCTGCCAGACCCGCACGAACGACGCCCCGTAGGCCGCGCGCCGGAAAGTCACCGACGATCAGCTTGGACAGCTCGTCACGGATACGCTCTGCCGAAACAATCGAGATCCGGGCCGACATTTCTTGCGCAGCCCGTTCGGCGTCGGGGTCACATTCGAACCCGAGCGTCGCCGAGAACCGATAAAGCCGGAGCATTCGAAGCGGATCGTCGGAGAAAGCGATCTCAGGAGCGAGCGGAGTACGCAGCTCCTGTCTGGCCAGGTCGACCAGACCGCCGAACGGGTCAATGATTTGGCCGGTGCCAATGTCGAGCGCCATGGCGTTGATACTGAAATCACGACGGGAAAGGTCGGTTTCGAGGTCGTCGCCAAACTCAACGCGGGGCTTACGACTTCCATCGTCGTATACCTCGGACCGGAACGTCGTGATCTCGAAGCGGTGTGCTTCGACGTGTAGACCAATGGTGCCGTACTGCTCGCCCATGGTGAACACCGAGCCGAGGGGGTCGACGATTCTCTTGATGTCGGCTGGTCGCGCGTTGGTCGCGAAGTCCAGGTCCTCGGCGACCCGCTCTAGTAGCGCATCCCGCAGGGAACCACCGACGAGGTAAAGCTCGAAACCCGCGTCCGAAAAGCGCTCTCCAAGCCGCGACGAGGCGGAGTCCGGGGCAACGAGCCAGGAAAGGCGTTCAGGAATCATCAGGGCTAGAGGATAGATCCTCCAGCAGTTCCGCCGAATCACGAGCGTTTTGATATGAAACGAGGGCCGCACGCTCATCGCGGCGACCCTCGTCCCTTACTCCGCCCGCAAAGTTCCGGTCCGAGCGGCCGAAGCCTGCTGGGACCCGTGCGGGTGCCTGGCGCTGAACCTACACCGAGATGAGTCCTTCTTGCTCGGCCTTAACCCGGAAGTCGTGGGGGTTTGAAGCCGACGTCATGGCAGTCTGGAAAGAGATCTGTCCAGCCTTGAACAAACCGAGGATCGATTGGTCAAACGTCTGCATCCCGTAAAACTCGGACTCGGCGATGACCTCAATCAGGCTGTTGGTTTGCGACGAATCCACGATGCGGTCGTAGACCCGACCGTTGTTTGTCATCACTTCGACTGCCGGTACCCGGCCGCCGTCGACCTTCTCCAGCAGCCGCTGGCTCACGACGCCCTTGAGCGTTGCAGCCAACATGATCCGAACCTGTTGCTGTTGGTAGGGTGGAAAGAAGTCAATGATCCGACTGACGGACTCCGTCGCGTCAACCGTATGGAGCGTCGACAAGACCAGGTGGCCGGTTTCGGCTGCTTGGAGAGCCGCCTTGACCGTCTCGGCGTCTCGCATTTCGCCGATCAAAATGATGTCGGGATCCTGACGAAGCGCACGGCGCAACGCTTCGGTGAAATCCTTCGTGTCCATCCCGATTTCGCGTTGGGCCACGATCGAAAGTTTGTCACGATGGAGAACCTCAATCGGGTCCTCGATCGTAATGATATTGACCCGACGGGTGCGGTTCATGTAGTCGATGATCGAAGCGAGCGTTGTGGTCTTTCCAGATCCGGTAGGGCCGGTAACGAGGAGAAGGCCGCGATGTTCCTGAGACAGCTTCTCCAGAACCGTGGGCAAACCAAGCTCTTCGAAGTTCTGGGTCGAAGGGAGCACTCGTCGCAATACCAGGCTCACCGAACCACGCTGGCGATACACATTCACGCGAAACCGGCCCAGCTCGGCCTTCCCATAGGCGAAGTCGGCCTCATTCATTTCACGGAACTCAGACGCAGCACGCTGGGTGAAAATCGAATGCGCATACTCTTCGGTGTCGTTCGGGAGAAGCATGGCGAGGCTGGTCGGATGCAGCTCACCGTCAATACGCATAACTGGTGGCGACCCAACCTTCAGGTGCAGGTCGGACGCACCAACTTCAATCATCTTTTTCAACAGCTCATCGAGCGAGGCAGACACACACCCTCCAGGTTCATTTACGTACTTGATTCATCGGCCGGTGCGAACCGGGACTTAACCGATCTCCCAAAAAGGACTGAGGGCGTCTACCGCCAGGTCGATCGCCCGCCCGGCCGCAGAAGGCGACACGGTTCCGATATCACCGGAGGATACCGGCATCCCGACCGCACCGTTGACAGTGGCGGTCACGGAAGCCTGGATCGCCGCGAGGTCGTAACCACCCTCGAGGAAATAGATGACTCGTCGTTCCGGCGCCAGGCCGGCGATCCGCGCCGCCATATCTCCATAGTCGGCAGCCACCAGGGCGCCGTCGGCCAAAGGATCATCTCGATGGGCGTCGTACCCGGCCGACACCAGGATCCAGGCGGGATCGAACTGGCGCACGATGGGTTCGATGAGTCGCTCAAATGCCTCCCGATAGGCGTCTCCGCCGGTCCCGGCAGGAAATGCCAGGTTGACGTTGAACCCGGTACCACGTCCGGCTCCGAGTTCGTCAACCCAGCCGGTCCCTGGATAGAACGGAAACTCGTGAAGCGAGAGGTAGAGAACGTCAGGGTCTTCGAAGAACAAGTCCTGCGTGCCGTTACCGTGATGCACGTCGAAATCGACGATCGCCACCCGCTCGCCGGCATCCGTGAGATGCCTGGCGGTTACGGCGACATTGTTGAAAAGACAGAACCCCATCGCTTGACTGGCAATCGCGTGGTGTCCTGGAGGACGCACGGCGAGGAAAGCCAGGTCGGCCGCCCCGTGTCTAAGACCGGCAACAGCCTGGATCCCAGCACCGGCAGCTCGCCTGGCCGCTTCCCAACTGGCTAGGCCGGCATAGGTGTCCGGATCCAGATAGCCCCCACCTGCCCGGCAGAATGCCTCAATCGAATCAACGTAGGCGGCCGGGTGCACCCTCAGCAGGTTGCCTCGATCAACTGGCTCGGCCAACAGATGATTAAGCTGCACCGAAGCGTTGTCGAGGCCAGCGAGGACCGCGCGAAGCCGGTCAGGCCGTTCCGGGTGTTGGCGACTCGACGCCTTGTGGCGCCCGAACACCTCGTGGTGGACCAATAGAAGTTCCATCTCCCCCACTCTGCCATAGTCCGTACCACCACTACCACTCGTACGACCATAGAGTATCGCCAACAAAGGAACACCGGTGACGATCACGATGCGCGGCAACTGGCCGGGACAACTGACTCTGCGTCGCGGATGGGCCAAGGCCATGGCCCGACCATGGAACGACGATTTCCCCGGCGTGCAGCTTCGACTCGTACGAGGGAATGCTGAATTCGTGGCCGCATGTTCGACCGAACTCGCCGCCGAATACGGCCAGGTCGTCTCGCCGCCCCTGCCATCAACCAACCAGAAACTGTGGGTCGAGGCCGGCTACAAACCGTGGCTCTACCTTGACCTCTTCTCGCGCGACCTTCACGAGCGGATCGACCCGCCGACCGCTTCAATTGTCACGGGAGAGACAACCGACTGGGATGCCGCCATCGCCATAGACCGCCTCTCTTTCGAAACGACGTGGCGGCTCGGAGCGACCGGCCTGGCCGAATCGAGGGAAGCAACGCCCCGCAGTTCGTTTCTGGTGACTCGCGTCGACGACGACGTAGCCGGGTTCACAATCGTCGGCGTTTCGGGATCGGTGTCCTACTTGCAGCGGGTGGCGGTTCGTCCCGATGTTCAGGGACGCGGACTGGGCCGATCCCTCGTCAGGGCTTCGCTGCGGTGGGGCCAGAAGCATGGCGCTTCGACCATGTTGCTCAACACCCAACCGGACAACAGCTCCGCGACGGGCCTGTACTTGTCGGAGGGCTTCGTCCGGCTCTCGAGCGGCTTGGACGTCTTGAAGTTCGAGGCAAGCTAGTGGCACCCCTTCTTCCGGACCGATATCGCCTGGAAGTTCGCCTTGGATCGGACGGCGACATCGAGGAATGGCTGGCAACCGACCTGCCCCTGGACCGACCGGTGCTCCTTCGGTTCCTTCCCTCGGGCACGAGTCCCGAGCGGGCCGACGACTTTCTCGCAAGCGTTCGTGCCGCAGCGGGCGTTTCACACACGCACAGCGCAACGGTGTACGCGGCCGGCAAACTCGACGATACGGCCTACTCGATAAGCGAATGGGCTGGTGGAGTGTCATTGGCTGATCGAGCACTAGCTCGTGAACCCATTCCCCCCGAAGAGCTCCTTCCGAACGCCGCCGGCCTGGCGAGCGCGCTGGCTGCGTTGCACGCAGCTGGCATCGTGCACGGAGCCATCGATGCCGAGTCCGTTCTTTTCTCGGCAGCCCATCCCGCCAAGATCGCTGGGTTTGGTCGGCCCCCGAACTGGCGCACCCAGACAGAGGACGTACAAGCACTTGCCGCCCTCTTCGAAACCACCTTGACCGGACGACCGATCGGCGCCGCGCTCCCCTCCCAAGTGGTCGACGCCATCCCTACTCAGGTTGACCGGGCGTTGGAGTTGGGTCGAACTGGCGAAGTTGACGCCTTGCATCTGGCGGCTTCGCTGCGGGCGGCGCCGCTCCTGGCTCCATCACGCAGGGCCGGAAGGGGGTGGACCTGGAAGTGGCTAGGACCGGCCGTAACGCTCTTTGTAGTCGCCGGGCTCCTCGTAGCACTCGGCGCCAACCTTACGCGCCAGGCTCGAAGCAACGTCACGATTGGTTCGCCCGCGGCCGGCACCAACCGAGCCAGTCCAACGATCGCTGAGCTGGCAACCACCGATGCAACCCCAACAGACACGGTACCCGAGAGTTCGTTGTTGGTTGCTGAGATCGTGCGGGCGGCGGCGTACGACCCGTTCGGCACCGACGGGGAACATGATGAACTCGCAGACCAGGCCATCGACGGGGATTTCGGTACCTCTTGGAAGACGGAGAGCTACAACTCGCCTCTTCCGCGACTCAAGGACGGGGTGGGACTCCAAGTGGTGGTGCGCGGACCAGTCACGGCCGTCGAGATAGCCGGGGCCCGCGACGGAACAGTGTTTGAGCTCTACTGGGCATCCGTTCCTGCCGAGAACTTTGCCGACTGGACCCCGGTGGCCGAAGGCACGATTCGAGGCGGAAGCGCCGACGTTTCGGTCCCCCCAACCGATGGCGGCGTATGGCTGGTCTGGTTCACCGACCTCCCGGCGACAACGGAGGGTACGTACACGGGGGCGATCTCGGAAGTACGATTCCGTTCATGACGGCCTCACGAGCAGACGAAGACAGCCTGCTCGTCGAACAGTTTCTCGACGGCAGCCTGCAGGCATTCAATGAGTTGATGGCCGCCCACGAGGATCGGGTGTTCGGTATTTGCCTGCGGATTATGCGGGATCGGGAAGCCGCGCTGGACGCCGCGCAAGAAACCTTTCTCACGGTGTATCGCAAGGCCGAAAAATTCACGGGCGAATCCGCATTCTCAACGTGGCTGTTCCGCGTCGCGACCAACACGTGCTACGACCAACTGAGAAAAATCAAGCGGCGGTCTGCCGATCCGCTTCCCGAGGCCACTGATCCGGCTGATCCCCAGTCGGACATGGCGTTTCTGGCCGTCGAGCTCCGCCCCGACTTGCAGCGAGCACTGGCCACCTTGACGCCTGAGTTCCACAAAGCCATTGTCCTCGCTGACATGGAGGGACTCCCCCTGCAACAGGTCGCTGAGGTGTTGGGTGTGCCGGTTGGCACCGTTAAGTCGCGGGTGTTTCGTGCTCGAAAACAACTCGCCGAAGCTTTGCGGAACCAAACAACCGATTCGGAGCGTCGTAACGGTGATAACAATGCATGACCATGACCTCGACCTCGTCGCCGCGTACGCGGAAGGAAGCGCTACCGGCGCCGAGGCTGCGCGCGCTCGCG
Organism: Acidimicrobiia bacterium; assembly: GCA_029881355.1. Taxonomy (GTDB): domain Bacteria; phylum Actinomycetota; class Acidimicrobiia; order Spongiisociales; family JAENVV01; genus JAENVV01. Next base: position 7,849 of record JAOUMT010000108.1, read on the forward strand.
AGTGGATTTCCTCCTGTGATGTCTGCGCTCAAGAACTCGACGATCAGCAGCTCGCCCTCGCGTCGCTAGCCGACGTCGGACCAGTCGTCCTCTCCGACATCGAACGGGCCCTTCTCCATAGGCGGGTCCGCGAATCCATTGCCGGGGAGGAGCTTGCCACAGCTCCCCCAGCCCGCCCGGCGCCAAGGTCCGGCATGTGGGTAAAAGTACTAACCGGTTCGGCCGCTGCGGTTCTGATCTTGGTAGTTGGTTTCGGAGTCGTGATTCCTGCGTTCACCGGATCCGACGGAGGCGCCGACTTTGCTGCTGAGACAGCCGCCACCATCGCCGCCGAGCTCGCTCAGGCACCCAGCGCCGAGCTCGCGACCAACGATGACAGCTCGATTGCCTCCGACGCCGCCGGCGTTAGCGAAATGGCCCCCCCGCCAGTCCAGGCCTTTGGAGATCTCACGCTTGAAGAGTTGACCGTCATGGCCGCCCCCATCGAGATGTTCGATGCGACAGACGCCACGGTCGCGGCCTTTGAAGAATCGCCCCGCGACGCCCCACTTCCGGCCGATCGGATGGCCTACAGCAGAGCACTTGAGGAACCGCTGACCTGTCTGGACGAGGGCCTTGGCCTGCTCGACGGGGAAGTTCTTTGGTTGGGTATCGCCACACTGGACGGACAAGTCATCGAACTGTACCGCTCAACGCCGACGCTTCTGGCGCTCGAAGCCGGAACCTGCACGATCGTCTTCCCGACCGAATAAGTCCCACCCGACTCCTGGCTAGTCTGTTTCCAACATGGATCAGTTCGCAGACAAGTTCGCCGATTTCCTCGAAGCGCAGGCCCAGAAGGTGCGTTCGCTGACCGTTGACCGACTCGACCGGCTCATCATCGTCGTCTCGCTGGGAATCATCGCGGCTGTCCTGACGTTTGTCGCCTTGACGCTTCTTTCGATCGCCTTGTTCAGAATCGTTGCCACCTATGTGACGTCCCCAGGGGCCTACGCGATCTTTGGGGGAATCTTCATCATCGCCGGAGCGTTCGCATGGACACGACGTAAACCCGAACAGGAAACGGACAATGGCTGAAAACCTCATCATCATCGGCTCAGGCCCGGCTGGCTACACCGCCGGGCTCTACGCGGCCCGGGCCGATCTCAACCCGCTGCTCTTCGAGGGCAGCCAGCGCGGTGGACAGCTCATGATCACGACCGACGTTGAGAACTACCCTGGATTCCCCGACGGAATCATGGGACCCGACCTCATGGAGAATTTCCGCAAGCAAACCGAACGATTCGGGACCCGGCTCATGACCTCGGACATCACCAAGGTCGATTTTTCGCAACGTCCCTTCAAGGTATGGGAAGGCACCGTTGCCTATGAGGCAAACGCGATCATTGTGGCTACCGGCGCCTCGGCCAAGTGGCTCGGAATCCCCGGCGAAGAGCGCCTCACCGGACGAGGGGTAAGTGCCTGCGCAACCTGTGACGGCTTCTTCTTCCGGGACAAAGAACTTGTCGTGATCGGCGGCGGCGACTCGGCCATGGAAGAGTCGCTTTTCCTCACCAAATTCGCCAGCAAGGTCACCGTCGCACATCGTCGTGACGAATTCCGTGCCAGCCGAATCATGGCCACGCGGGTGTTGGAACATCCGAAGATCGAGGTGCTTTGGAACACTTCGGTTATCGAAGTGCTCGGTGAGGACTCGGTGACCGGCGTTACGCTTGCCGATGCTCAAACCGGGGAAACCCGCCACTT
>JAOUMT010000296.1 GCA_029881355.1 Acidimicrobiia bacterium
TGGACTCGTAGCCGAGAACGGTCGACCTATGCCAACAGTAGGCGTGGTTCCGCCTACGACCATCGCGACCACCGAAGCCGAGGCCTGGGCAGGTACCAGCGTTGAAGGGCTGTTGAAGTGGGCCAACGATCGCGGCAAATGGTGGGTGAAGCCTGAGTCGGGCGTGTTCGAAACTGCCGCCGACATCGAGGGTTCTCTCATTGCCGGGACACCAGACCAGGTCACGGAGGCGACAGCCAAATTCGCCGACGTCGGCGTCGACCATCTTGTCTTCGACCTGCGACTTAGCTACGACCGCTGGCTACCGAGCATCGAACTCCTCGGGAAGGAAGTCATTCCCCATCTGAGGTAGCTCAATCCGGGCGAAGTCCTCACCCACGAAGTCACTTAAAGATCTGGTCTCCGGCTTGCCTGTCGGTATATCGATCCGATATACTCCAATATATCGGATCGATATATGATTGAAACAGCGATACTCGGACTACTCACAGAAGGCGACGCCCATGGCTATGGGCTACATCGCCGGCTTATCGACATGGGCTTCTGGCGCGTCTCGTTTGGGAGCGTCTATCCGGCCCTGCGCCGTCTGAAAGCGGTCGGCGCCGTCGAGGTATCCGAGACAAAGGACGAAAAGGGTCGCAAACAGTATCGGCTCACCGAATTGGGCCGGGAACTGCTCATTTCTCAACTGGGAGACATGGAAACCGTCGACAACACGAGTGGATTCCGGGTGCGGATGACCTTCCTCGACCTGCTTTCCCGTCAGGATCGGGTAGCCGTATTAGCCAAACGGGCGGAGATCTTGAAAGACCGTATTCGCGCGGCGAGAGCCAGCGTCGCCGAAAACGCCCGGTCGGCCTATGCCCGGTCCGAGATGGAACATCGCGCCGAGTCCATGGAGCGAGATGTCGAATGGGTCGAACGTTTGATTATGCAAGAAACGAAGGGAACATCATGACGAACAAGGTTCGTGTAGCGATTGCTGGCGTCGGAAACTGCGCCAACTCACTCATCCAGGGGATCGAGTACTACCGCGACGCCGTCTCCACAGACGACATCCCGGGGCTCATGCACGTGGATCTCGGCGGGTATCACATCTCGGACATTGAGTTCGTGGCTGCCTTCGATGTAGACAGCAACAAAGTCGGAGTAGACCTCTCCAAGGCGATGTGGGCGGGCGAGAACAATACGATTCAGTTCTCCGAAGTTCCCCATCTCGACGTCGTCGTCCAGCGCGGGCCAACCCTCGACGGCCTCGGCAAGTACTACCTGGCCATGGTCGAGGAATCAGCGGCCACGCCAGTCGATGTCGCCGCTGCCCTGAAGGCCGCCGAGGCTGACGTGCTGGTCTCGTACTTGCCGGTCGGCTCCGAAGAAGCCAGCCGCTTCTACGCCCAGGCGGCGATTGATGCCGGCGTTGCCTTCGTCAACTGCATCCCCGCCTTCATCGCTTCGGACCCGGTCTGGGCAAAGAAGTTCGCCGATGCGGGAGTGCCGATCGTCGGCGACGACATCAAGTCGCAGGTCGGCGCGACCATCGTCCATCGGGTGCTGTCGAGACTGTTCGAAGATCGCGGCGTAAAGGTCGAGCGCACCAGCCAGCTGAACGTTGGCGGCAACATGGACTTCAAGAACATGCTGGAGCGTGAGCGCCTCGAGTCGAAGAAGATCTCCAAAACGCAGGCCGTGACGTCGCAGATCGAGCACGGGATCGCCAAAGACGACGTGCATATCGGCCCGTCCGATCATGTGCCGTGGTTGACTGACCGCAAGTGGGCCTACATCCGGGTCGAAGGCAAGTCGTTCGGTGATGTGCCGCTCAACCTTGAGCTCAAGCTCGAAGTCTGGGACTCGCCGAACTCAGCCGGAGTCGTCATCGACGCGGTGCGTTGCGCCAAAATCGCCCTGGATCGCGGGGTGGGCGGGCCACTGTTGGCGGCTTCTTCATATTTCATGAAGAGCCCGGCCATCCAATACACCGACGAGCAAGCTCACAGCAACGTTGAAGCCTTCATTGCCGGCAACGACACGACGGGCGCCGATCTGGAGAAGTACCTGGCCTAACCGCCTGCTCATCCTTCGAGAGTAGGGGCTGGACGTGAGTCCGGCCCCTACGCTTTTGTCGCGACGCTCCGCCTATCGCGAAACTGCCTCCGCCAGCCAGATTTTGAGCCGCTTCTCGTGGCAGGATGGATGCATGCACCCTTTGTCGCAGTTCGCAGCAAAAGTCGCTCCCCATGTAGACAGACTCGTATTGACCGTGCACCGTCAGATGCGGGCAGTTCACGGATATGCCATCGACACCTGGCGAAGTGACTCTGGCCTCGACCGACCGGGTTTGATCATCAACCTTCGTCCGTTCTTCCTGGCAGGAACCCAGAGCCGGACCTTGCTCCACCGTCTTCATCGCTATGCGCTCCCGACCACTTTGGAGGACAGCGTAAACGCCGCCATCGCTCAAGGACTGGTCGACGAAGCCCTTACGCCGAGCACCGCTTGTCTT
>JAOUMT010000109.1 GCA_029881355.1 Acidimicrobiia bacterium
CGCGACGATGTTGGCAAGTCCCAGGGGAACGAGAACCTTCCAGGCCACGCTTTGCAGTTGGTCCTCTCGAAAGCGGGGGAACGTCCACCGGAACCAGATCATAAGGAACGCCAGAACCGAAATCTTGGTCACGAGATAGACCGGCCCCAACCACGGCACGGTATCGACGAAGGGCCCTAGGTATCCGCCGAGAAACAGGGTGGCGGCGATGGCCGACATCGTAAACATGTTGGCGAACTCGGCCAGGAAGAAGAACAGGAACCGGAAACCCGTGTATTCGGTGAGGTACCCGGTAACGAGTTCGGATTCGGCGATCGGCATGTCGAACGGAATCCTGCTCATCTCGGCGAGCGCCGAGATGAAGAAGATGACGAAGCCGACAAACTGAAGTATGAAATACGGGGAAATGAAATTGGCAATTGGCTGACCACCAAACCCCGACCAACCGAAGAGAGCGAAGTCCGCCTGGGCTTGCACGATCCCACTCAACGACATCGTGCCGGCCATGATCACCACACCGATGACCGCCAGGACCATCGGAAGTTCGTAGGCAATGAGCTGGCCAGCCGCCCGCAGGCCTCCCATCAGAGAGTACTTGTTGGCCGACGACCAGCCCGCCATCAAGATCCCAACGGTACTCAGCGAGGAGATGGCGAGGACATAGAAGATTCCGATGTCGAGGTCGGCGACCGCTCCCCCGTCCCAGAACGGAATGACGACGAACAGCCCAACCGTCGAAACCATGACCAATGCCGGCGCCCAACGGAAAACCGGTCGGTCGGCGTCGGCCGGAATGATGTCCTCTTTTTGGATGAATTTTATGCCGTCGGCAAGGAGCTGAGCCCAGCCCCATCGACCGCCCGCGAAGTACGGTCCGACCCGGTTCTGCATTTTGGCCGACAGCTTCAGTTCGGCGAACCCGATCGCCAGTCCCGATACGGGAATCAACGTAACGATGGCCACCAACTTGATCGCGGTCAGCGCCCAGAAGTTCCCTTGAAAGAATTCCACCAAAGCATCAATCACGCGGCAATCCTCACAGGTGCGTGGAAGATGCAGTTCGATGTCATCGAACTGCCGAACCGGTGGAGAATCGTTGCAGTCCGGGAAAGCGCAGTTCGCTCGTAGCGAACTGAAAACCGATGAAGACAAATCTCATTTGGCTTCATCGGTCAACGTCCCCCAACACAAAGTCGAAGCTTCCCATGATGGCGATGATGTCGGGGACGAGCACGCCTTCGAGCAGGATGGGAATCACTGAAATATTCGAGTACGAGGCGGACCGGATCTTGAGACGGTACGGACCCTGGCCACCCTCGGAGACGAGGTAGTAGCCCATCTCGCCTTTGGGGTTTTCTGCCCGTACGTACGCTTCGCCCTTCGGCACCTTGATGATCTTGGGGACCTTGGCCTGGAGCGGTCCCGACGGAATCTGATCAACGGCCTGCTGGACGATGTAGGCAGATTGACGGATCTCTTCGAGACGTACGAGCCATCGGTCGAACGAGTCTCCGACCGTCCCGGTCGCTACTTCGAATTGAACCTTGTCGTAGGGCAGGTAGTCGGTGTGCTTACGCAAGTCGAAGGCCACCCCGGAAGCTCGGAGGTTCGGTCCCGACACCCCGAAATCGGCGGCGAGTTCCGGCGACAGGATCCCCACCCCTTTGCATCGGGCCAGGAAGATCTCGTTGCCCGTAACCAGTTCGTCGAACTCAACGCAAGTCTTGAGCAGGCTGTCCATCGCATCGCGAGCTCCTTGCAGGAAACCGCGTGGCAAATCCTGAATGGCTTTCTTTTGGGTCGGACCTGCACCGGCGTTTGGTTGCACCCCGCCGATCCGGTTGAAGTTGGGATGGAACCGTCCACCGGTCACCGATTCGATGAGGTCGAGGACTCGCTCCCGCTCTCGCAGAGCAAACATCAATGGGGTCGTGGCTCCCAGTTCCAACGGGTAGGAAGCCATGAACATGAGATGACTGGCAATACGGGCCATCTCGGTGAGAATCATCCGAATGTATCTGGCTCGCTCCGGAACCTCGATCTCCATGAGTTTTTCGGCGGCCGCCATGAAGGGAACTTCGTTTGCAAAACCCGAAACCCAGTCGATCCGGTTGACCAATGCCGTGATCTGCGGATAGGTGCGGACTTCGGCGATCTTCTCGTAGCCACGGTGCATGTAACCGATGACCGGGGTCACGTCGGAGACCCGCTCGCCGTCCACTTTGGCGACGATCCTGAGCACGCCGTGGGTGGATGGGTGCTGGGGGCCGATGTTCAGCGTCATATCGGACGTCTGCAATTCGACCGCCACGCTGACTTCGGAGAAGTGTTTGAGGGCTTCTTGTTCGATCGTCATCTGCCAGGGTTTTCTGTGCTGACGCCCGACGGCATGGACTCGGTTGCGGAATCTTCAGGTGCGTCATCGGCTGTGCCCGGCATTCCTTCTACGTCAACCGTCCCTGGCCACGGCTTGACTTCGCGACTCAGCAATGGAAACGACTTGCGAAGGGGATGCCCTTCGAATTCGCTTGGCAGGTACAGCTTTTCGAGGTTGGGATGGCCAACAAAATCAATCGCGAACATTTCGGCCGCTTCCCGCTCGTGCCAGTTGGCCCCCCCATAGATCCCCGTGAGAGTCGCCAGGGCGGCCCCGTTGACAGGAAGGGAAGTTGAGAAGTGCACGAGGTGGCCCTCGATGAGATCGCCGACGGCCGCGAGCACTTCGAGGCGCTCGTCGACAGGGTCGCTGGGCGCGTCGCCGACCTCGACGTCGTTTGACCAGTGGATGGCGCTGAGAAACGAAAAGAAGATGAGACCGAGTTCTGTCTTGGCGGTGCGCAGCGAACTGGTCCACTTATCGGTGGCGACAAAAACTTTGACCGTGTCAAAGTTGGTCGACCAGCTCAGCGCACCGACCGATTTCGCCACCGATTCGGCATACGAATCCAGGGCGCTCGGCCCCGTCACATCTTCGGTTGCGGTGGTATCAGACGGGCTCGCGGTCACGTTCCATCCACTTCTCTCGCATGTCTTCCGCCTGGATCTTCTTCTGCAGCATGACAATGCCGTCCATGAGGGCCTCAGGGCGGGGCGGGCACCCCGGAACATATACGTCCACGGGGATGATTTGGTCGACGCCCTTCGTGACCGAATACGAGTCCCAGTAGGGACCCCCGCAGTTCGCGCAGGAACCCATCGAGATGACGTACTTCGGGTCTGGCATCTGGTCATACAGCCGCCGGACAGCCGGGGCCATCTTGTCGGTGACTGTGCCGGCCACGATCATCAGGTCGGCCTGGCGGGGAGAAGCGGGGAACGGGATGATGCCGAATCGCATCATGTCGTAGCGGGGCCCGGCGGCGGCGATCATTTCGACGGCGCAGCAGGCTAGTCCGAACTGGAACATCCAGAGGGAGTACTTGCGGGACCAGTTCAACAGTGAACTGATCGGCTTTGGGATGCCGAACTTCTCGACTACTCCCACTTGAGCACCCCTTTTCGGATTGCGAAGACGAGCCCCATGACGAGAATCCAGATGAAGATCAGCATTTCGACGAGACCGAAGGTACCGAGTTCCTCCAGCCGGATTGCCCACGGGAAGATGAAGACCGCCTCGACGTCAAAGATCACGAACAACAGGCCGTAGGCGTAATACCGCACCTGGGACTGGCTCCAACCGGAACCGACGGGATCGACCCCGCACTCGTAGGTCAGCAACTTGGTGGGGGTGGGGTTCTTCGGGCGGATCAACCAGGTGATCACGAGCGTCGCAGCTACGAGCACCGCACCAAATGCAGCGAAGGCGCCAACTGTTATGTACTGCTCGAAGTACTCCACTTGCTCCAACCTCTGTCAGCGGACTCAACACCGCGTCGAAAACACGAAGACGGGCGCAAGTATAGGGTCCTGAGATGGAGGCCCAAACTTCTCCGTCTCAGAAGGTGATTGATGCGAATTCTCGCAGCCATGGACAAGTTCAAAGGGACCCTGTCGGCCTCGGAGGCCGCCGCGGCGGTTTGTCGGGGCGCCGTCGGTCATGACTGCGACCATTGCCCGATCGCCGACGGCGGTGACGGAACCCTGGCGGCGTTCGGCGGCGCAAACCAAACGACAATCGTCACCGGCCCCCATGGCAGAGAACTGACGGCCGGATGGCGGCTCGTCAACGGTCTGGCCATCATCGAAATGGCCACGGCTTCGGGCCTGGTCGTTGGTGCCGACCGTCAAGATCCAATGAGTGCCACGACCTTCGGAACCGGCCAGCTCATCGCCGCGGCGCTCGAAGCCGGAGCCGAATGGATTCTCGTCGGGGTCGGCGGCTCGGCCACTACCGACGGCGGCCAAGGGGCGATTGAGGCGATCAGGCGGTCACTTGGCGACGACCGACTACCGGTGCCTGTCACCGTTCTGTGCGATGTGTCCACCGCGTTTACGCGGGCGGCTGAGGTGTTCGGGCCCCAGAAGGGCGCCTCGCCCGGTCAGGTGAAGGAGCTGACCGCACGCCTTCAGGCCATGCGGCAGCGATGGCTGACCGACTTTGATGTCGACACGGTCCCTGGCTCTGGCGCTGGAGGCGGACTGGCCGGAGGTTTGGCCAGTCTCGGCGCCATACTCAAGCCGGGTTTCGAAGTTATCGCCGACCACGTCGGCCTGGTTGCACGAATCGACCAGGCCGATCTGATCGTGACCGGAGAGGGCAGATTCGATGAGACCTCCTCCCAGGGGAAAGCGGTCGGCGGGGTGGTGGCATTGGCCAGAGATGCCGCCAAACCGGTGGTGATCATCGCCGGCTCGACGGATGTGGCCGGGCCGAACGTGATGTCGCTGGCCGACCGCTTTGGCGATGAGACTTGGACCGATCCGGCCGCGTGCCTGGAAACGGCGATGAGAGAAGCGCTGGTGAGCTTGGGAGATCCACGAGGTTAGGCTCGCCCATATGCGTCCCCCCCGCCTGCACGGCCGCTCCCTGGTCAACGTCATCGCTGAACTCGAACATCGTCTCACCGGCAGCTGCCAGGCGCCCCGCCTCGATCTGGATCTTGCCGAACATATCCCTGACGCCGCAACGTATGTGCTCGTCCTGTTCGATGGACTGGGCGCCCACCAGCTGAATCATGAGCAGGCCGGCGACCTGGCCGCCGCCAACGTAGCGACCATCGACGCCCCTTTTCCGTCTACGACCACTGTCAGCCTCTCCTCGATCGCCACCGGGATGACTGCCAGCCAGCACGGAATCATCGGGTATCTCATGAACCTGCCGGATCACGGGGTGGTCAACATGCTCAAGTGGACAACCCCGGGCGGCGTCCCCATCGAGGCCGACACCAGCCAGCTTCTTCCGACACCGAACCTTTGGGAACGTCTGAAGGCAGCCGGGATCGAGCCGATCTGCGTACAGCCAGGCAACTTTGAGAGGACTCCGCTGACCCGGGCGCTCTATCGAGGGGCCCGATATGAGAGCGTATGGAATGACGCCGACATTGTCGACGCCACCGCCCAACTCGCTTCCGAGCCAGGACGTCTCATCTTCACGTACGTCCCCCACGTCGATGTGGCTGCCCACGTGGGCGGTCAGAAATCAGATGACTACGGTCGCGCCGTCCGCACGGCCAATTCGATCTGGCAGACGATCGCCAACCGCCTACCCGAGCACGCCGTGATGATCGGCACCGCCGACCATGGACACCTCGACTACGCCGAAGATCACAAACTCGAGTTACCAACCGAGGGCCTTACGATCTTCGGCGAACCGCGAGCCGTCTACGTAAAAGGGGTCAGCGAGGAGTCGCCGGGAATCCCCAGCAGCCTGGCCCCATTCCCCGCCACCTGGATCCCGAAGGATCAGCTCCGTGCCTGGCTTGGAAACGGACCGCCGCACCCCGAACTGGAGCGTCGACTTCCCGACGGGGTCCTACTCCCCGACCCGGGTTACCTGCTACTCACCAGCTACATGGACAACCGGCTCATCGGCATGCATGGCGGATTGGAACCTGGCGAGTTGGAGATCCCGCTGTTGGTGGCGCGCCCAACCGGCCGACCCTGACTACCGTTTGGTGACCAACCGGGAGAAACCGACGAACTGCGGCACCTGCGGTACCACCACAACCGAACCAACGTGCCCAAACTGTCGGGCAGTCCTCGCCCTGCCGGCCGACCCGTTCGCGGCGGGCGCGACGCCGATCCCACCCACCATCAACCGGGACGTCCCCGTCCCTACTCCCGCAACCATGACCGGTCGTGGACCCGTGACTGGTCGACCGGCCGGGTCGGAAACCCTCCCAGGAAAGCTCTCCGTTCCGATCAAGGAAATCGCCGGAGGGGTGGCACTTTTGGCCTTCCTGGTGATCATCGGCATTGGCCTGTACCCGCGCATCTTCGGCGGGTTCTCGAACCTGCCGGCCATCAACGACTTCACGGCGGGAACCTGCTTCGTCATTGAAGGTCCAGGGACCTTCAATGACACACCGTGCTCGGTCGCCCACGACGGTGAAGTCGTCGGAGCTGCCGATTGGACCGGCGACAAGGACTACCCGGGCGCCACCGAGCTGGAGAACTGGGCGAACGCCGCATGCATCGAGCAGTTCACCCAATTCGTCGGCACCAGCCCTGACACCTCGAAACTGGATCTCGGCGTGCTCTATCCCTCGCCTTCATCATGGAAGGAAGGCGATCGTCGGGCAATCTGCGCGGTTCAGTTTGCGGATGCACCCGAATCAGGTTCGGTGGCCGGCAGCAGTCGCTAGCCGCGTGTCCGATCAAGAATTTCGAGAATCACCGACTCCCACAGGGCCGATTCAGCAGGGTCGTATATGAAGATCACCCCAATCGCCCCGCCTGACGCTTCGCCGGCAGCCGCCTTGACCGGGGCGCCGTTGAAGTCCCCGTCGACAATGTTCCAGTCGATCCCATTGGATGAGTAGGGAGTGCTGGAATCTGTGTCCAGACCGAACTGGGCACTCAGGACATTCAGCAAAACGTCTGCACCAAGTGACGGGACGCCGAGTGTCAAGACCACCGTCGTATCGAGATCGGTTTGGCCCCGAGCCCAAACGCCGTCATTCACCTCTTCCCAATCTTCGGGGCGGGCCGTAACCGCACCGGTCATCCCCTCCAATGGTTCTTCGACATACCCCGACGGACCGCTCGCATCGGCCGGGTTCAGGAACTCGGGCGGGCCAATGTCGTCAAGACACGAGTCCGTCGGTTCGGTCAACGGGTCATCAAAAAAGACCAGCATCAACGTCTGAGCGCATGGTTCGGTGGCAGTGGCGGCATGGCCGACCAGAAAATCCCGATAGTGCGCATTGGCAAGTTCATTGGCGACCCCCTCCCCCCATTCCGGCGGGGTGATGGGGTCATACAGCCCGGTGGTCACGAACGTGGGAATGTCGCTCGTTACCGGCTCGTTTTCGATCTCGTCGGCGGTGCCTGTCTCCCAAATGTCACATGACTCGTACGTGAACGCCGCGTCGAAGTAGCCGTCGAATTGGGGATAGGCATCGCTGGCCGCCTGGGCAGTCGCCGGATCGGAAAACGGTACTTCCTCACGGCACTGCACCACGGAGTAGTACCCGCTGGAGAGGAAAGACCGATTGGTGACCGAGTTCGAAACCAGCAAACCGAGCACAAACGACTCTCCCCGCTCAAGATCGACAATCATGCGTGGCAGATAGCGAATGGCATCTAGCGAGTACAGAGCCTGGAACATCGTTCCCATCAGGCCGTCGCCGTCGATCGCCGCGTCGTAGCGCTCCAGCGTGAGCGCATCACTGATCTCGACCATGATCGGCGCAGCGTTCAACTCATCAACAAGCGCGAAGAATCGGGTTTCGAGGTCGGGATAGTCGGCGGAGCAGTCGACGTCGGTCGCGCACGCTGCGAAGAACTCATCTAGCGCTCTGGCAAAGTTGGCAGGGATCTCGGTAACCAGATCTCGTTCGGGCGGATACACCGAGTCGAGGACCACACTTCGCACGCCTTCCGGGTGGTCCCGCATCAGGGTGAGCGCCAACTTGGTTCCGTACGAGATGCCGTAAAGGTTCCATTCGTCGTACCCGAGCACCGTGCGCAGGTCGGCAACGTCGGCAGCCGATTCAGCTGAGTTGTAGGCGGTGAAATCTACGCCTTCACTTGCGAGTCGCTTATGACATGCTCGCTCGGCGTCGAGTTCGATTTCGAGACTTTCATCCGGTTCAAGGATGACGTCGAGATACTCGACCGTTAGCTCCTCAACCTCCTGGCAGGCCAGCGACGGTCGGGAGAAGCCAGTTCCCCGCTGGTCAAAAATGATTACGTCACGCTCAGCCAGGAACGGGGCAAAGTTGTCTTCAAACGAATACTGGATGGTCTCGAGAGCGTCGCCACCCGGGCCGCCTTCCAGATACACGACAGGGTCGGGTCGAGGGGTGTCGGCGGTTGACGCAAAGATGGCCACATGCAGGCGCACGTTGGCCGATCCGGATTTGGACCGGTTTTCTGGGACTTCCAGGTAGCCGCATCGCGGCTGCTGGTCAGGCACCGTCGCGAACTCGCACTTGGCGTCTACAAAGCCCGGTTCGTACTCGATCACCGCTCGCGTTACGGGGGGCAACGAAGCTTCGGGTGAACCGCCTACGGTCGTATCGACCGCCGGATCAGGCGACACCGAGATGGTTGTCGAACTTTCGGTTGGTGTGCAGGCACCAAGCAAGAGTGCGAGGCCGAGCAAGCCTCCGATGACGCGCTGAATGTTGACTCCCGGACGATCGATGATGGGCGACAGGCTACCGGTAATCTGACCATAACCACATCATCCCCAAGCGGCTGGCCGCTAATTTGCACTACGGCGATAGTGTTTATTAGCTTTTTCATCAACCGACCAAAGGAACCTGCGTGCGTGCGCTGACCATCCTGCTTGTGTTGTCGCTGCTCGGAGCGGCCTGTTCCGCCGACCGATCGGGCGACCCCCTCGTGGTGTATTCGGGCAGGTCAGAAGACCTGGTCGGCCCTCTATTTGAGCAATTCGCCGCCGAGTCGGGGATCGAGATCGACGTTCGATATGGCGACTCGACCGAACTTGCCGCCACACTCATTCTCGAAGGCGCTACGTCAAACGCCCAGGTGTTCTTCGCCCAGGACCCGGCATCCATCGGTTCGGTGGCCAACGCCGGTTTGCTGCAGCCACTCGAACCCGAACTTGCGGGCTTGGTCGATCCCCGGTTCTCGGACCGAGAGGGGCGTTGGGTGGGTGTCTCGGCGAGAGCCCGAACAGTCGTGTACAACCCGGAACTCATCACCGGCCCCCTCCCGGAGTCCGTGTGGGAGTTGACCGACCCCGAATACGCCGGGTTGGGAATCGCCCCGACCAACGGATCGTTTCTGGCGTTCGTCGCCGCCATGATCATGCTCGACGGCGAGGACCAGACCCGGGCGTGGTTGGAAGCAATCGCCGCAAACAATCCAACCCCGTTCCCGAAGAATTCACCGATTGTCGCCGCAGCAGATGCGGG
>JAOUMT010000297.1 GCA_029881355.1 Acidimicrobiia bacterium
AGATCTGGGTGTCACGGTGGCGATCGGAAAGCCGCCCGAAGAGCTCGACTGCGAGGTCGTTGGAGGAACACTCGTTAGGTTCGAAGGCGTCGGCGGCCGACTGGACGCCGTCGTCACGCGAACCGCAAGTGGTGACCATCGAACTCCCTGCAACACAGCCGTGCTGAACCTGGGAATCTATCCCCGCGATGGACTAGCTCGGATGGGCAACGGCCTGGCAGTAGGTGTCGTGGGCGACGCCGCCCGTCAGGCGACCGTACCGCCCTGTCCGAGCGAAGGGGTGATCTGTCCCTGTAACAAGGTCGACGTCGACGATCTCCAGGCGGTGTGGGATCGTGGTTTTCGTGAGATCGAACTGGTCAAACGGGCCACCCTGGCAGGGACCGGTACCTGCCAGGGCATGGCTTGCATGCCGTACCTTCGAAGCTTTCTGGCTGATCGGGGAGCCGAGCTGCAGCCACCGTTTACGGCACGACCGGTGGCCCGTCAGCTAACCATTGGCGAGATGTCGGCCGGTGAACACGACCGGCCCGTGCCGCGTACGCCTCTGCATGGCGAGCACGTGGCCCTGGGGGCGAGGATGGACCGGATTGGAGGCTGGTGGCGACCGTGGACGTACGGTGATCTGAGCGCCGAATACGAGGCGGTGCGTGAGCGAGTGTCGATCGGTGATGTCTCGACGCTCGGCAAGATGATTGTGTCAGGTCCCGATGTGGAAGCATTCCTCGACTACATCTACCCGACGAACATTTCGACCATCAAACCCGGACGATCTCGCTACGTGCTCATGCTCAACGAGCGCGGCTACGTCTTCGATGATGGGCTCGTCAGTCGTGAACCCGACGGAACCTTCGCTTTGACGTTTACCTCAGGAGGCGCCAGCCACGCCGAAATGTGGTTGCGCGACTGGGGATCGAATTACGACGTCCGGATGCTCAACCAGACCATGTCGCTGGCGGCCATCAATGTGACCGGTCCGCTGGCGAGACAACTGCTGACCGAGGCCGGCCTCACCGACCCGCCCCCTTATATGGGCCACAACAACGCCGAGGTCGCCGGCGTTCCTTGCAAGGTGTTCCGCCTCAGCTTCACGGGCGAGCTGTCGTTCGAACTTCATCATTCGATCGACCGATCGGTTGAATTGTGGAGATCACTGCTCGACCTGGGTGCGGCGTTCGGCATTCTTCCCCATGGTCTCGAAGCGCTGCAATTGTTGAGATTGGAGAAGGGCCACATTCTCGTGGGCGTCGATACCGATTTCGACTCCACCCCGCGACGCATTCAGCATGAATGGGCTTGCAGCCTCGACAAACCAAACGACTTCCTCGGCAAGCGTTCAGTGATCCGGACCAATGAGATCAACCTTGATCGGGTGTTGGTGGGCTTCCGAACCGAACGTCCCACGGTCGACGGAGCGTTGTTGTACTCGAACGGTGTTTACTGCGGGTATGTGACCTCGGCGGGCTGGTCGCCGACGATCGGGCATGGGATTTCGATGGCGTGGCTCTATTACGGGCCGGACGGGCAGCTGCCCGGCGACGTCGAGATCGACGGTATGGCCGCCGTTCGGGTTCCGATGCCGTTCTATGACCCGGAAGGCGGGAAAGCCCGTGCTTGAGGTCCTGGCCGTCACCCGCGTCGTCGCGGCTCCCGACGCGCTAGATCGGGCAAGCTTTCCGTCGGACTCGATTGTGATGCGTACCGCACCCGATGACGTCATGGTGATTGGTGACGGACCAGTGGCTGTCGACGATCCGCATGCGATCGTCCGCGCGGACGCCGGGTGGAGCGGCGTCTGGGTGGACCGTGCCCCGGCCGACAGGTACCTGAAGGGGAATTGTTCCTGGCCGCGACCGTCGGTCCGGCCCGCCTTCGCCCAGGGGGCCATCGCGCATCTCGCGGTCAAGCTGTGGCTTACCGAGGACCGCACCCTGTTCGTGTTCCCGACCGCGTTGACCGCCGACTTCGTCGACCGGACCCCACCGGAGTGGTCGGCATGAACGAGTTCCTCGAGCGCAAAGTCCACTTGACCTGGGGAGAACAGAAACCCACCTACGACGTAGTGGTCATCGGCGGTGGCGGTCACGGCCTTTCCACGGCCTACCACCTGGCCACCCGCCATGGGATCACCAACGTCGCAGTTCTGGAACGCAAATACATCGGCGGAGGCAACAGCGGTCGCAACACGACCGTCATTCGGTCGAACTACGGGGTTCCCGAATCGATCCGGTTCTATCAGCGCTCGGTTGAGCTGTATCAGCAGCTCGAAGAAGAGACCGATCGCTGGATCATGCACAAGCAGAAGGGCATTCTCTGGACGGTCCACACTGAGGCCGGGCTTCGCCAGGAGCGAGCCCGATCGTTCATCAACCAGGCCAACGGCGTCAACACCGAGTTCCTCACACCACAGGAGATCGCCGGGATCGCCCCGGAGATCGACCTCAATGTCGGGGGCGGCAAGTATCCGGTTCTCGGTGCCTCATA
>JAOUMT010000110.1 GCA_029881355.1 Acidimicrobiia bacterium
CCAGCTCGCCATCGCGTAATGCGTTGATGATGAGTAGGCGCTTAGGGTCGGCCAGACCCTTACAGACGCTGGCGTGTAACTGGGTTAGTTCTGTCTCGATTGCTGACATATCCACCCATGATGGCACAGATCCCCCAAGAAGAAAACCATACGGTCGTGGGGATTTCTCTTGACAACTTCTGGAACAGCCATGAATATGCGCATGTTCGCATATGTGTATATGCGCGACCGGAGGAGACTTTCATGACCACGACCGACCTTGAGGATGCGGTGGCGGCGGCAGCCGAAGCTGCCCCGGATGAAACCGTGAAGCAAAAAGAGAAGATGGTGCTGATCGCCGCGTCGGGTGATCTGGACAAGGCTTGGCCGGTCATGATTCTGGCCACCACCGGCGCCGCGTATGGCATGGATGTCACGGTCTTCTTCACGTTCTGGGGCTTGGGGATTCTCAAACGACCCGATGCCGGACTCACCGGGGATGACTGGCGTCAGAAGATGATGTCCGTATTCAAGAAGGGTTCGCCCGCCGGCCTCCAGCTTTCCACGATGAACTTCGGCGGCATCGGCGCCAAGCTGATGAAGGATCTGGCCGACGACAAGAAGGTCGCCTCGGTTCAGGAACTGCTCGAACTCGCACAAGGGATGGGCGTCAAGCTGTGGCCGTGTCAGATGACGATGGACCTGATGGGTCTTGACCTCGACGACATGATCCCGGGACTCGACGACCCCGCCGGGGCCGGTTCGGCCATCTCGCTGATGAAAGAAGCCTCGATCTCGCTCTTCATCTAGAGATCCACTCAACACGTCTTATGAAAGGAACAAATCCAATGGCTGACAAAGTTGTAGACGCACGGGGCCTCCAGTGCCCGATGCCGGTAATCAAGGTTGCCCAAGGCATCAACGAGATCACCTCCGGTCAGACGCTCGAAGTTATCGCAACCGATAACGGCGCGCTGTCGGACATCCCCTCCTGGTCGAAAGATATGGGCCATTCGCTCAAGGAACAGTTCTCCGAGGCCGGGGAACATCACTTCATCATCGAAAAGTCATAGTTAGGTTTTCAAGTCGCCAGTCCCGTGGATTCCCAGGTCTCGGCGATAGCATGTCCGTCCGCGCTGCAAGGAGTTCTGTTGGTTGTCTGTTTCGGTGGTGAAGTAGCGTGAGATATGGCTTCGTCATTGATCAGCACAAGTGCATCGGATGCCACGCCTGTACCGTGGCGTGCAAGACCGAACATGACGTTCCACTGGGCGTCAACCGGACCTGGGTCAAGTATGTCGAAAAGGGCGCCTGGCCAGACTCCACCCGGGTGTTCTCGGTCATGCGATGTAACCACTGTACGGATGCACCGTGCGTCACCATTTGCCCGACCAGGGCTTTGTTCAAGCGAGATAGCGGGATCGTCGACTTCAACACCGACTCGTGTATCGGCTGCAAATCGTGCATGCAGGCCTGCCCATACGACGCTCTGTATATCGATCCGCACGAACACACCGCCCAAAAATGCAATTACTGCTCGCACCGGACCGAGATCGGCCTGGAACCGGCTTGCGTCGTAGTCTGTCCGGAACAGGCGATCATCGCCGGCGACCTTGAGGACCCGACGACCAAAATCGCCAACCTGGTTCGAACCGAAAAGACCAGCCAACGTGCCGTTGAGCAGGGAACCCGACCGAACCTTTATTACATGGGGGCCGACGAAGCGAGCCTCGACCCGCTGGCCGCCCAACCGCTCACCCACGGCGGGATCTGGAAAGACAGCGATTCGTTCTTGACGGTCGACCCTTCCGCCGACCACCACTCCACCCACCTCCAGGCCGACAGCGGCGCCCCCCCGAGAGTCGTGTACAACGCTGAGCATCCCATGCCCTGGGGATGGAGGGTCTCCTCCTACTTCCTGACGAAGGGGATTGCGGCTGGTTTGGTGCTGGCCGTAGCAATGGCGATGTTGGCTGGTGCCTCAACCGACAACGCGTTCACGGCTTGGGTGGTCCCGTTGGTGGCCGGACTCTTCCTGGCCGTAACCGGCGTGTTGCTGGTTTGGGACCTGAAGCGACCTGACCGGTTCTACTACTTGTTGACTCGCGGTAACCCCGGGTCATGGCTCGTCAAAGGTGCCTACATCCTCTCCGCCTATGCCGCGCTCATGGGTGTGTGGTTCCTGGCGGGCGTGTTCGGGTTGGATTCGGTAGTTCGGGTTTGTGTGTGGATCGGCGTGCCATTGGCGCTGGCGTTGTCCGGGTACACGGCCTTCCTCTTCGGTCAGGCCGAGGCTCGGGATCTGTGGCAGTCGCCGATGCTGCTGTGGCACATGCTGGCCGGGGCGTTTGCGGTCGGCGGAGGGTTTGCTCTCGTCCTGTCGCTCTTCTTCAGCCTTTCCGAGACGGCCACGACGGCCTTCACCTGGACGATGGTCGGCGGAGCAGCTTCCCTGGGGGCAATTGCCTGGGGTGAACTCGTGTCTCGCCATCCAACTCGCAACATCACCGAAGCGGTCCACCATATGACTCAGGGCGTGTACCGAACCGAGTGGTGGGTTGGAGGAATTCTGCTGGGCGTGTTCGCTCCAATCGCTTCGGGCGTCCTAGCCATAACCGGCAATGGCAGCGTTTCGATCGCCGCACTGGGTGGCCTGGCCGCCTGCGCAGGGATCTGGTTCTCAGACGACGCCATGGTCAAAGCCGGTCAATCGGTCCCGCTGTCGTGAAAGGCTTGCTCACATGACTACCGCCAAACGCAATCCGAACGACATACCGCGACTCCTTCCCGGATCGGAACTTACCAACTTCCCACCGTCGGATCGGTGGGACGATTGGGAGGAATACGACGCCAAGGCCTGGCCGACCAAAGTCACCAAGCAGGTTCGTTACGTCCCGACGACCTGTTTCAACTGCGAGTCGGCGTGCGGCTTGTTGGCCGTCATCGACAAGGAAACCGGTGTCGTTCGCCGGTTCGAAGGCAACCCGGCCCACCCCGGTTCGAGGGGCCGGAACTGTGCCAAGGGACCCGCAACCCTCAACCAGATGTACGACCCGGAGCGAATCCTCTACCCGATGAAACGAGTTGGCGAACGAGGCAGCGGCGACTGGGAACGGGTCAGCTGGGAAGAGGCCCTTGAAGATATCGCCGGTCGAATGCGCAAGGCACTGCAGGAAGATCGCAACGACGAGATCATGTATCACGTCGGTCGTCCGGGCGAGGACGGCTTCATGGACCGAACCCTCAAGGCCTGGGACGTCGACGGCCACAACTCGCACACAAACATCTGCTCGGCGGGGGCCAGGACCGGGTATGCGATGTGGATGGGCCACGACCGACCCTCGGCCGACTTTGCCAACGCCCGTTTCATCCTTCTGCTGAGCTCTCATCTGGAAACCGGTCACTACTTCAATCCGCACGCCCAGCGGATCATGGAAGCCAAACAGGCGGGCGCCAAGCTCGCCACGATCGATCCGCGGCTGTCGAACACGGCGGCCATATCTGACATCTGGGTGTCATCGTGGCCGGGAACCGAACCTGCCATGCTCCTGGCCATCGCCAAGCTGTTGCTCGATCGTGATCAGATCAACCGTGATTTCATGAAGCGATGGATGAGCTGGGAACACACGATGGCCGAGCGTTATCCGGACCGTCCGCAGACCTTCGACGAGTTCGTGGAGATTCTCAAGGAGACCTACGTCACGTATACCCCCGAGTGGGCGGCCGAAGAGACCGGTGTGACGGTCGATCGGATCCTCGATATCGCGGCGGGTATTGCCGAGGCAGGAACCAAGTTTGCTTCGCACACTTGGCGTTCGGCCGGTTCTGGAAACCTGGGTGGCTGGCAAACCGCCCGCTGCTTGTGGTTCCTCCACGTGCTGACCGGTTCGATCGGAACCGTCGGTGGGACCGCGCCAAGCGCCTGGGACAAGTTCAAGCCGGCCCACTGGAACACGCCGCCGGCGCACAGTCGTTGGAATGAGCTGCTCTGGCCTAAGGAATATCCTTTCGCCCACCATGAGATGTCGTTCTTGCTGCCCTACTTCCTCAAAGAAGGACGCGGCAAGGTCGATGTGTACTTCACCCGCGTCTACAACCCGGTGTGGACCAATCCGGATGGTTTCTCCTGGATCGAGATGCTGACCGACGAGTCGAAGATCGGCCTCCATGTGGCGATGACGCCCACCTGGTCGGAATCGGCCTGGTATGCCGACTACATCCTGCCGATGGGGGTCGGCTCCGAACGCCACGACACCCATTCGTACGAGACGCATATGGGACAGTGGTTGGGTTTTCGCCAACCGGTGCTGCGGGTCAACGCCGAACGTGACGGCAAGGTAGTGAATCGGACGTACGAGACCAACCCCGGCGAAGTCTGGGAAGAAACCGAATTCTGGATTGACCTTTCGTGGAAAGTCGACCCGGACGGTTCGCTCGGAATCAAGAAGTGGTTCGCGTCGCCCAACGATCCAGATCGACCGATTTCGGTTGACGAATACTACGGCTGGATGTTCGAGAATTCAGTACCCGGCCTCCCCGAAAAGGCCGCTGCCGAAAACATGACTCCCCTCCAGTACATGCGCAAGTACGGTGCTGTCGAAGTCGAACGAGATATTTACAACGTGCAGGAACGGGCCGTCGAAGCCGATTCGATCGGCGAAGATGGCCTGGCCCGCCGGGATGGGAAAGTGGTTGGTGTCCGGGCCGGGGACGAGACCGTCACCGGCTTCGCTTCGCCGACCAAGAAGCTCGAATGGTGGTCCAAGACCATGGATGAGTGGGGCTGGAAAGACGAATCGATCCCCACCTACCTCAAGACGCACGTCTATTGGCGAGATCTCGACCAAGCCGCCGGCCAACGAGTGCTCGTTCCCATCTTTCGGCTACCGACGCTGATTCACACCAGGTCGGGAAACGCCAAATACCTTTACGAGATCAGCCACGGGCATCCGCTGTGGATCAATCCGATTGATGCGGAAGCTCTCGGCCTCGAATCCGGCCAGCTGGTACGCGTGAGTACCGACAACGGGCACTTCGTTATCCGGGCATGGCGCACGGAGGGGATTCGCCCGGGAGTCGTCGCGGCCAGCCACCACATGGGGCGGTGGCGACTCGATGACGAAAAGGGCAACGAAAGATGGTCATCGGCCCTCGTCGATATCGACAGCCTGGGCGACGGCAAGTGGCGCATGCGTCAGAAGAAAGGCATTGAGCCCTTCACGTCGGCCGATCCCGATTCAGAAAGGATCTGGTGGAAAGACGCCGGGGTCCATCAAAACCTGGCTTTTCCGCCTCACCCGGATCCGATCTCGGGGATGCACGCCTGGCACCAGATCGTGAACATTGCTCCGGCAGCATCCGGCGATCAGTATGGTGATGTGGTCGTGGACACCAACAAGAGCTTTGCGGTATACGAGGAATGGTTGAAAAAAACCAAGCCAGGTCCTGGACCTGATGGCACCCGTCGACCAACATGGTTGGCGCGACCTATCAAACCGACGTTGGATGCATATCAAGCCTGAAACCGCATCGTTGGCCGTAGAGGCGGCCGCGCGAGAAGCCAAGATCTGGATTGATCTTTCAAACCAGTGGCCAGGCGACGCCCACTTCCACGTATGGGACGATGTCCCTGGCTCGGAACTGGCCGTGATCGCGTTCTATGACCCGGCCAAGGACCTCACCCGGCGGATGGCGAGTTGGTCCTATCCGGTTGCCGAATTGGACTTCTCAGACGTGGCTCGTTTCGCCTCCGGCCTTGCCCAGGCCGAGTCCGACGCTTGGGCAAACGACCAGCCCCACGTCGCGACTCGGGCATACGCAGAACGGCGTTTCCTGGTGGGCGACAGAATCTTGCATTGGGCGATTCCCTGGCTCGATGCCATCGAGCGTTCTCACCCGGACCGGGCCGAGGATGCCGCCAGCACCAAAGAACAGTTGCTGGCGATTGGGGATCGTATGCGGCCTGCCCCGGCCTTGACCGGATCCGAAGGGCTCGTGGTTCCGGGGTTTGACGGCTACGGGCCGCTAACGCCTGACGTGCCCCTCGACGAGTTCTTGCTCTCACTCTGGTCCGGTTCACTTCTGACCAGAGCCGATATCGCTTCCGCTCGCAACTCACATGTGAATCGTCGATTCCTTCACCCCGACTGGTTGAAGGATGCCGAGACGCGCTCGGGATTGTCGAACCATTACAACCGGGCTGCCTTGCGGTGGGAGTCGATGGCCGTCGTGCACGTTGGTACGTCGCAGCTATGGCTCGATCTGGCGAGTCGGGCCAGGAACACCGCTCGATGGATGGCCACCTGAACCTTCGTCGGGGTAGGCGATCGCAGATCGAACGGAGACCTGGACACGCTGGTGGCGATCAAGGATCGGCGTCGGTCCGGTCCTAGCCCGGAGCAACTGGCCATCGTTGAGACGCACGACATATAGCTGGTCGTGGCCGAAGAATTCTCGATCGTGGATCGTCGCATTGCCGTTGTCGGTGGGTGCCAGCGACACGGACTCGGGGCGGATCATCACCGAGACACTTCCGTCGAGGGCTGTTTCGAAGGTGCCAATAGGTGTCACGACCTTGCCCTGTGTTGCGACCCCGGGAACGAAGTCGGCGTCGCCCACAAAAGCTGCCACAAATCGTGTGCTGGGGTTCAGGTACAGTTCGTCGGGCGTCGCAGCCTGGACGACCGTGCCGTTTTCCATTACGGCGACCACATCGGACAGAGCCAGAGCCTCCTCCTGGTCGTGCGTAACGAACACGGCCGTCGTTTCTGCCTCGCGCAGAATACTTCGCACCTCGCGACGGACCCGATCTCGCAATGTTGCGTCAAGGTTCGAGAAAGGTTCGTCGAGCAAGATGACGCCTGGACCGGGGGCCAGCGCCCTGGCGAGTGCGACCCGTTGTTGCTGGCCGCCCGACAACTCGTGTGGCATCCGCGTTCCGAGGCCCGCCAACCCAACCATCTCGATGACTTCGCCAACCCGCGGATCGTCGCGGCCGGGAAGACCAAACGCGACGTTGGAAGCCACGGTCATATGGGGAAACAGGGCGTAATCCTGGAATACCATGCCAACGTTGCGTTTTTCGGGCAGCACGAAAGTTGTTTCATCCACGATCCGCCTGCCGTGGATATCGATGGTTCCGTGGTCGGGTCGCTCGAATCCGGCGATGGCTCGTAGGGCGGTCGTTTTGCCGCATCCTGACGGGCCGAGTAACCCCACCAGGTTGCCCTCCCACACGTCGAGGTTGAAGCCCTGCAGGGCTACCGTGTTTCCGTAGGTCTTGTCGAGACCCCGGACGCGAATGGCTAGTTCTTGGTCAATCATGATCGGATCGTGCGGGTGGCGATGAGGAACATCGGCACCGCCGAGATCGCCAACAGTACCAGTGCGCTGGAGCTGGCCCGCGTGTACAGGCCTTCGTTGGCCTGCTGCCAGATCGCCAATGCCAGGGTGTCATACCCCGTGGGTCGCAGTAACAAGGTGGCCGGTAGTTCCTTCATGACCGTCAAGAAGACCAGGGCTCCTCCTGAGGCGATGCCCCGTCCAATGAGCGGCACGGTCAGCCGCAAGAACGAGCCCATCTGCCCGACTCCCAGTGACCTTCCTGCTTCTTCGATGTGTGGATCGATCTGGCGGAGCGCGGTTTCGACGGCTCCTGATGCTTGAGGCAGGAACAGAACAACGTAGGCGGCGATCAGAACCAAGAGACTCTGATAGATCGGTCGGACCAGGGTCACCGTAAAGAATAGGATCGCCACGCCGACCGTGATGTGGGGTAGCGCGTAGACCGCCCAGATCCCCCGTTCCATGAGTCGGCTGGCTCGCGAAGGAAACCGCACGAATAGAACTGCGACAGGTATTGCGGCGACGGCGGCCGCCAGGGCGGCAGCCCCGGAAACGGTCACCGAGCGAAGACCCGCCAGTCCGACGTTGGCAAGGGTCTGATCGTTGGCGAGTCCTCGCACCAACCAAAAGATGAGAACGCTGATGGGGACGACCAGGGCCAGCACCACCAAAGCACCGAGCGCACCCTCGACTGCCCAGGTTGCACTCCGACCAAGTCTCGTTCGTGTGGGTGGGCGGCTCGGCCGGTTCGTAAAGTATTCGGCTCTTCCCCGGGTCCGTTGTTCGATCCACAGGATGGCTGCTGCCAGCAGGATCAACACGACCGCCAGGGTGAGGGCGGGAGTCCGGTCGATACGTACCGCCCACTGGGCGTAAATCGCCTTCGTGAAGGTGTCGTAGCGCATCAGCGAAACTGCGCCGAAGTCAGACAGTGTGTAGAGCGCAACGAGCAGTCCAGAGGCTCCTATCGCCGGGCGTAATTGCCCAACGACCACGAGGAAAAAACCACGGAGCGGGGACTTGCCCAAAGACCTGGCGACTTCCTCAAGGGACGGGTCCATTCGACGGAGCGCGATGACACTGACAAGAAAGACGTACGGATAGGTGGTGAGCGAAAGCGCCAGCCACGAACCGAGCAGACCTTCCAATCTCGGAACGGGCCAGCTCCAGAGCTGCGCAAACATCCCATTGGGGCCGGAAGCCGCCAGGTAGGCGAGCGCCGCGACATATGAAGGAATCACCAGGGGAAGTGCCAGTACGCTCGTCCACAGAGCCGGCATCGGCAATGTGACGCGGGTCACCGCCCAGGCGGCTCCTACCCCGATTGCGGTGGCGGTGAGCGTGACGGCCGCTACCAAGACGGTTGTGTTGAACAGCAGCTCGGCGGTCCGCCCTGACCAGATCAAGCTCCACGATGGTTGTCGCGCGACCTCAATGATGATGTAGGCAAGGGGAGCGACGACCACGGCCACCACCATCAGCGAAGTAACCCAGAGCCAGCGCGGAGCCCGGTTGGCGCGAGGGGTTGCCGAATCCAAGCTTTGGGATCCGGCATCCGTTGGGATCATGTTCATGTCATACGAGACCGGCTTCTGTCACGAGCTCGGTTGCTCGATCAAGGAACTCGGACAGTCGCGTGAGATCAAGGTCAGGGCTCGATAGCTCGTCGAGGGGCTTCAGGCCTTCGAATGCCGCCACGCCTGCAGCCACGGGATACTCGAAGGTCTGAGTCGCAAAGTAGGACTGCGCCGACTCCGAAAGCAAGAATTCGATGAGCGCAGTGGCATCTGCGGTGCGATCACCGGCTGAGTTCAAGATGCCAATGCCGGCCGGCATTACGAGCGAACCGGCATCGCCCGCTGTTAGGAAGTGGTTCTTGGCAGTGGTTGTGCCTTGCTCGGCTTGCAGCTGGAGCAGGTAATAGTGGTTGACGAGGCCGAATCCGATTTCTCCCGCATCTGCGGCGGCGACAATCGGCGAATTCTTCGGGAACGGGGTTGGATTGTTTGCGGCGATTGCTTCCAACCACGCCCGGGTCTGGTCCTCGCCGTCGAGCATGATCATGGCGGCGACGAACGCCAGAAACGATCCGTTGGTCGGGGCG
>JAOUMT010000298.1 GCA_029881355.1 Acidimicrobiia bacterium
TTGGTTCCCGTCAGCCAGATTACATAGGCGAGTACAAAGGCCGCTGACCCCACCCAGTACCAGGGCACGTACTGGCGTCGTCCGCTCGGCGGGTGGGTCGCCAGGAGTCCCGGCAGCCAGAAGAACACGATCCACCAGTGGCTGGCCAGGTCAGCGGCGATCACTGCCGGAGTCACTCCGAATAGTGCACCTACTCCGAACCCGACGAACCCGGAGGCCCACCGCATCGTTGGTGAGTTGAAGCGATAGAGGACCTCGGAGATGATCCACATGGCGATACTTACGCCGAACAGGTCGAGGCCGATTCCGAGGTCGCTGCCGACGAACCAGTAGCCAACTGCGTAGGCACCGAGCAACGTGCCGTAGGCGGTGAAGAGGCGGCGTTGCGGCCAGCGTCCCATGATCGAGACGTTCAGGAGCCACGGTACGAGGATGTAGGCAACCATCGAGACGTTGTCGAGCCAAGCTCCGAATCGGGTGTGGGTTCCATGCATCGCCATGGAACCCGGACCTAGGAAAAGTGCGGCGCCGGCGTACAGAAGAGCGAGGGGAGAGTGCCCGATGAACCGATTGGTGGCCGGACGACCCGTCGCCCGATCTTTGCCGAGGACATAGAGCATGGAGAGTCCGGAGATGACGAATCCAAGGTTTCCGAGTGTGTTGATCGGCTCGCGCAGGAGTCCTGAGCCCACTCGTTCGCACCAGCGGGAGGCCTCGCCGATCGCGCTTTCGTTGGCTGCCGGGTTGCCCCAGCCGTCGAATCGAGACACGGCGGCCGCCACCGCCAACGCCCCGAGCATGCCCAAGCCGGTTTTGAGAGGGGTGAATGGTTTCAGCACACGCTGACGCTAGTCGCGAGGCTCTCCGGGTCCGGTGGCTGGGTGACCGCTAATCGTCGGGAGGGCCGACGACCGGGATGGCTTCACGCAAGTCGATTTCGATGGGCAGTCCGTGCGCCCGCTCGGCAGCGGTGATCACATCGATGATTTCGTCGCCGATAAGCTCATTGCGTTCCAGGAGCGCGTCAGCGAGGGCGCGTATGACATGGCGATGCTGTCCGAGCAGCTGATCGACTCGCTCCTTGTTCTTGGTCAGGATGGTTTCGACCTGGCTACGGGCCCGGTTGTCCGAGAGAACTTTGGCGGCAAGATTGCCGCCGAGTAGCCCACCGTCGAGCGCCCGGAACGAAACCAATGAGTCGCCCATTCCCAGCGATCCGACCATTTCCACAGCCGCATTGGTCGCGGCGGCGAGGTCTCCTCCTGGCCCGGTACCTGACTCTCCGAAGAACAATTCCTCGGCGACCATGCCCCCGAGAGCGATCTGGATGAGCGCCACCAGTTCGCTGCGGCGTTGGGTGTGGCGTTCCTCTTGCATCCGATGGGCAAGAAACCCAAGGGCCTCCCGCCTCTTGATGATCGACAGCATCTCCAGCCGGCGGCCTTTGCCAACCAGATAAGCCACCGTGGCATGCCCTGCCTCGTGGATGGCGATTGAATCGCGCTCGTGTTCCGGTGAGTCGACAGGTTCCGCCAGGCCAAGCTCGGTATCGGTGCGGGCTTGCCAGACATCATCCATGCTCAGCGCGTTGCGGTGGTCGCGCAAGGCGATCAGCAGCGCTTCGTCGAAGAGGCGTTCGAGCGAAGCCGGCGTGTATCCGAGGGTCGCTGAGGCGATGTCGACGCGGGCTTGTTCTTCGTCGAGTTCTGGCTCGTGGGCCTTCATGGCGAGAAAAAAATCGATCAGCTCCCGCCGCGCCGAAGCTCCGGGGATGCCGAAGTGGAGCTGCCGATCAAAGCGCCCGGGACGGAGCAGCGCCGTGTCCAGCGAAGCGGCCCGGTTGGTGGCTGCGACGAGCAGAACGTTGTTGTAGGGAGTCGCTTTGGTGTGAAACTGCCGATGAGCCGGCAAGAACTTGTTCGCCCGGTTGACGGTCCAATTACGGAAGCGCTCACGGCCGGCCGGTTCATCGAACGACTGCATCTGGATGAGTAATTCGTTCACGACTCCACCAGTGCCCGAAGACATCGATCGGTTGACGCCGAGGCCGGAATACGACTCAGATGTTTCCGAGCGCCGCATCCCGATGGCGTCGATCTCTTCGATGAAGCCAATGACGCCGCCCTCTTCGCGGGCTACCTTTCGTAGAGCCTTGAAGTATGACCTGATTTTGCGGGCGGTCATGCCGTACCACATACTCTGGAAGGCAGTCGATGACACGAAGAGGAACGGGACACCCGCTTCCTTGGCCATCGCCTTGGCGATATGCGTCTTGCCGGTTCCCGGCGGACCTTCGAACAGGATCCCCCGGCGAGGCGTTCCGCCCATCTGGTTGCGGAACTGATCGTTGTTGGTGAGGACGGTGAGCGTGTGCTTCACATCTTCGACAATCCGACTCATCCCATGGACCTGGTCGAAACCGACGTCGATCTGCTCGGGGAGAAACATTATGTGCGGGGACCGGGAGTTGG
>JAOUMT010000005.1 GCA_029881355.1 Acidimicrobiia bacterium
TCAATCGAGTTGGACACCAGGGGAGCAGTGTGGTCTCATATGGCGGACGGGGATGTAGCTCAGTTGGGAGAGCGCTGCCCTTACAAGGCAGAGGTCGTCGGTTCGAGCCCGGCCGTCCCCACCACCCGAATCCCTTGCTCGACGGGGGTTTCCGCAATCCACGTCGACCGAATCCGTAGCTCAAGTCGGCGTCATTGGCCGCTGACAAGTCGGACACGCACCTGCCTGTCGCCTCGGCACCGTTGTGAATATGTCAACCTAGGGATCGGTGAGCTTCGCTACCGTCGGCACAACTCACCCGAGCTTGAGCTGCTCCAAGTCAGTAGCCTTGCTGATCAGCAGCCGCCCTGGTATGTTCGTTCGCCAACAGCCGCACGGCTCAGTGGGGCGTATGAGGTGGGCCGCGACATGGCCGAGGGATTCGGGTCGGGGCCCCGTTAACTCCCGAATGGGGAGGAAGGGGAAACATGAGGCACAGACGCATAGGCCTGGTGTCCGCATTTGTCACGATCATGATGATCGCATCCGCAGCACCGACGATGGCGCACGACACCGGTGAGTTCGGCGAGCGGCCGGAGGCATCGAAGGGGCGAAGCTTCGACGTCAAGCTCGACGGCCACATATCACCCGGAGGGGTCCCCTTGGAACCTCTCTCGGACATCCGCTGTGAGGACGGGATGGCGGGGATCTTCCCATGTCATAAGGTCGACCTGGCGTCCTTCACCCCCCTGTCGGGCATCGACGCCAGCTTTGTCAGTGACGTGTGGGGCTGGACGGACCCGGTTACCGGCATGCAACTGGCGATAGTCGGCACGTTCGAGGGCGCCGCCTTCATTGACGTGACCGACGGTGCCGTCCCGGTATACCTCGGCACGCTGCCGTCGGCGTTCCCTGCGACGTTCCGCAACATCTGGTACGACATGCGGGTCTACCGCGACCACGCCTACATCGGCAGTGAGGCGGCGGGCTTCAATCCCGCCACCTTCGAGGTCGACGGCTTCGGGATGCAGATCGTAGACCTCACGCAGTTCAGGGGTGCCACGGGACCGATCGACGTCGAGCTGGCCAACCGGGTCACCGACTTCACCCAGTCCCACAACCTGTCAATCAACGAGGAGTCCGGCAGGCTCTACGTTGCGGGGGCCTTCGCCGGGCTCGATGTGTGCCAGGTGTTCCCATCACCCTTCGAAGGCACGGGGGCGCCGATCGTTTACGACTTGTCCACCGATCCCGTGAACCCCGAGTTCCTCGGCTGCCTATTCGGTGATGAATACCAGTACAGCCACGACATCCAGTGCGTGACATACCGCGGACCGGACACCCGCTACACCGGAAACGAGATCTGCTTCGGCTCCAATGAGGCAGCGCTCGTGCTATACGACGCCACCGATCCGACCGACCCGGAGGTGCTCGCAGAGGTTAAGTACCTGGACCTCCCGTTCTTCGATGAGGACAGGGAAGTCCCGAACTACTACACCCATCAGGGCTGGCTGTCGGAGGACCAGCGCTACTTCTTCCTGGGCGACGAGCTCGACGAGTTCTTCGGCCCGGCCGAGGAGCGCACGACCTACCTGTGGGACATGGCGGATCTGGAGAACCCGGCGTTGATCGGTGTGCACACCGACGGGAACACCTCGATCGACCACAACATGTTCGTCTCGGGGAATCTGCTCTATCAGTCGAACTACACCTCGGGTCTCTGGATCTACGACACGTGGAAGATCGACCAGGGACGGCTCAAGAGCCGCGGGTACTTCGACGTCTTCCCCGCCGACGATCGCACCGACTTCTTCGGAACGTGGGGCAACTACCCCTTCTTCGGCGATGGGAAGGTCGTGGTGACCTCCAGTGACGAGGGCGTCTTCGTACTCCAGTCACGCGCCAAGTCGGCTGCTGACAATCGCGGTCGCGGCCCGGAGTAGTCCCAACCGCAACCGAGAGTCGGGCGCTGTCACCTGGCAGCGCCCGACTCGCGCTCACCGAAGCGTACCGGCAAGCTGCCCGACAGCCCTGACCGGCGGACGGTCACGCCGGTTGGTCTTAGCATCGCCCATCCGCTCCCGCTCGCTTATCTCGGCGCGACGTCTTGATGGTCGCCGAGCCTACTGACCGTGGGTGCCGACTGACGCCCGAGCGTTGCGGGCATGAGACCTTTGTCCCGCCGGCTTCCTTGTGCCGTTCCGGGCAAGTCGTCGCAGGACTATAAGAATCATCCCGAAGTCACCGCTCGACACTTCAGCAACGGAGGCGAGCGTCTGTACGGGGTAGGTGCAAGGGCCCGGACCGATGGCTCGGTCCGGGCCCTCTCAGCGTACGGATGTGCAATCAGGGCAGGCTGAACTCCTGCGTCTGTGGGTTGAGGCGGTCGAGTTTGATCGCGCCGCCGGTCAGACTGTCGCTCACCCGGAAGACGTTCAACCCCCGGGTGATATCGGACTCGTAGACGAAGTTGTTGTACCAGTAGCTGGACCACGATCCGCCGATCTGGCATTGTCCACCGCAGAACGGGCCGGGTCCAAGCGACACGGGGTCCGACCACGCGACCGAGATCGGATTGGCAGGATCTGTGAAGTCGGTGACCCAGGTCCCGCCCTGGTAGTTGCCGCTCACCACCACATACCGGCCGCTGCGCAGCGGCACGATGTTGTAGTTGTGGATCGTGCAGTTCTCGTCCGCTCCCTGGGCGCGCTCGAGCACCCATTCACCCAGCTTGGCTCCGTTGCTCCCGTCGTAGAAGAACATTGTCTTGTCGATTTCGGGATCGGTGGCTTCGCATTCGCCCGCGCCGCCACCTCCCGGCTCCCAACCGGCCACGAGGACCTCGCCGTCCCAGGTGAAGCCGGCCGAGTGCCAGCGACCGTTCGACGCCGAGTCACCGACGCCGGGCTCGACCACCGTGAACAAAAGCACCGGATCCCGCGGGTTGGTGATATCCCACACGTTGATCGTGTCGGCACTGGCGCACATGGCCTTGTTGACATCCCCGAGGATGACGGCGGCGTCATGACAGCCTGTGCGCACGGCCGGGTCGTTGGGTCCAGCCAGCGGTTCACGATGGATGAGGCTGATCGCGCCGGGATCATCTAATGGCACCGCGATGACGTCCATGAAGTCACCGAGGGCGTTCTGCGCGCCTGTGTCGAGACCGACGCCGCACCCGCTGCTGCTCGAGTTGTTGCTGTAGATGATCAGGTCGCCGTCATCGACCCCAGCGGCCGTTGCGGTGTGTGAACCGCAGGGCAGCTCCAACGAGCCGAGCAGCGCGGGGTCGGCGGGGTTGGTGATATCCCACACGTGAACTCCCTCGAACCCGGCCGGTACGATCGAGTCATCACAGAGCCGGTCGGTCGAGACTTTCGTGTTCCACGTCCTCACGAGGACGTTGTCCCACACGACGATGTCGCCCTGGTCGCCGTTACATTCCGGGTGGGCGATGAGTTTCGGGTTACCTGGTGCAGAGATGTCGATCACTCGGAACCCGTTGTAGTTCCCTTGATACGCCAGGTCCCCCTGGAAGGCGATGTCCGAGCTGATCACTCGCTGCCCGTCGGGTACCGAGAACGTAGCCGGCTGCGGGCTGTGGCCCAACGCATGCATGTTCTGGGTGGACGGCTCGGTGTCGTGTTCGGCCGAGGCCGAACCGACGGTCGTTACCACCAAGCCGAGGGCCATCGCCACTACGACAAGTGGCAGTCGAAAGCGACTCATTCCCTTCTCCTCTCACTTGGGCCACCGCGCTCGATGACGAGGGTGGCCACCTGCGAATGATCCTACGCGCGCCAATGGCGATTGTGTACCCGCGTCTTGCTGACCCAACACCTCTCAGTGCGCCCCCGTCGCCATGGTCTCTCGTCCGGGAGCACACACCTGATCCAGAGGCGAGAGCTCCTGAGGCCGGAGCCGAAAACGTCCGAGACGAAGAACGTCGCAATGATCACCTCGGCAGACTTGTGAACTGGTCCCTCGGCTTGGAGTTCGCAACTCCCAACACCACCGCAAGCTCGGTGAACCAGATGAACCAGCACACGGACCATCGAAGCGACACGGTAGAAAGTCTCCAGACGTCACGATGGCGATGGTCCTCGAATGGCTTCGGTTTGCTCTCAGGGTGACTGCCATGTCGGGCCGCCCTACTACCGACCCTCTCACGTTCCCGCGTCTCTCGAGTAGACGACGAAGCTAGATGTCTCAGAGGTTCGAGCGTTGGGCTGGTCATAGGTTTGAATCCCTGCGACGAGGCTGATTTGCCAGGGTAGATTTCGGGCGATCCGGGTTGGCCTGACCCGGATCTCGCCCTCCGTATGGCTGCTCATTCGGTCTACGTTCGGGTATGGATGTTGGTGACAGGATCTTTGTTGTCACGTTCGCTCTCATGCGAACGTTCCTCCTACGTGAGACGCCTTCTGACTGGTGCTGGTGATGACGATTGCTGACGAGAGGTTTCGAGAGCTTTATGACTCTTACTTCAAGCCCGTCCACGCCTATTGCCACCGTCGCACCGAGCCTGATCGGGTGGATGATGCCACCTCCGAAGTCTTTCTCGTCGCCTGGAGGAAGATCGATCAGGTACCAGCTGGCACCGATGCCCTGCCATGGCTCTATCAAGTGGCCTACGGAGTTCTTACCAATGTGTGGCGCGGCGCCGGGCGCCAGACCCGCCTCCGACAGAAGTTGGACGCATATGGCGTGGGCACTGCACCTCCGGCGGATGAATTTGTGGTGATGCGTCAAGAGGCGCGACAGATACTTGAAGCGATGGCCCTGCTCAAGGCTTCGCAACAAGAGGTGTTGCGTTTATCCGTGTGGGAGGGCCTGTCGGGATCAGAGTTGGCTATCGCGTTGGACGTCACTGTCGACGCCGCCAAACAGCGACTGTCTCGGGCTCGGCGTGAATTGGCTGATTCTTATAACCGTCTCGAAGCTGGAAAGAAGCCGTCATTGGTTGCTCGGAAAGGAGGTGCGTGGTGATCAACGAAGCCCAAGCCTTGGCGCTTTTGGATGAAGTGAATCCGGTTCCGGATTTGGAGTCCTACGAGGTCGAGGCGGCAGAAGTCACTCCGCAGCTCACGACCCTTGTTCAAAGGAGCAGCGAAATGACACAACTCGATACCCGACGCGCCAACGTATCTCCGCGACCGAAGCAGCCCACTTTCTGGGTGGCGGCAGCGGTCGTCATCGTGCTTATCGGAGCAGTTGCGCTGCTCCTCAGTCAGACCCGTGAAGTGGCGCCGGCGGCGCCTGTAGCGCCGATCCCGCATTCGTCGTCGTCCACCATGTCAACTGAGGGGGTGGATATCTCTCAGTTGGTCGACGTGAACGACTGGATTGCCTACCAGGGGCCCGGACCAGATGGCACGGCGTTCGTTTTCCTGGTGCATCCAGGCGGCACTGAAAGACACAAGATTGGAGAAGAAGTCGGTGCCTCTGGCCTACCTGATTGGTCGCCAGATGGAACCAGCGTCATCTTCACAACCAGAGGGGGTGTCACTGAACCGCTGTATTCCTACGATTTGGCCACTGAAACCTCGAGTGAGGTCTTTGCGTGCGAGGACCCCTGCGTAGCGGACGACGAACCGTCCTATTCCGCCGACGGATCCCAAATTGTGTTCACCAGATACTTTGGGCCTATCGTCAATGACCTGCCGTCCGATTGCGGCCTGTGGATAGGGAACGTGGACACCAAGCAGGTGACGCAGATAACTTCCAATCCTGGTTGTGACAAAGAATACGCCCCTCGCTTGTCGCCGGACGGAACCACAATCGCCTATCACCGATACGACGAGAACGGATTTGGGAAGAGGACGGCGGTGTTCCTGATCGACGTGGCGGGTGGAGACGAAACGCAACTCACTGATTGGTCTATTAGTGCAGCAGAGCCCGTCTGGTCGCCCGACGGGGAATGGCTCGTGGTCTCTTTCGACCCTGAGGGAATTGACCGATCGGGCAGTGATCTGCACAGGATGCGACCAGACGGATCCGAAGTCGAGCAGCTGACGTTCTACGAAACCGTCGTACGGCGGCCATATCACCCTCGGTACACGCCGGACGGTGAATGGATCGTCTATTCGCTCCATAGCAGCGCGGGCACGGAGCTATGGATGATCCCCGCCGAGGGCGGGAACCCCGTAGCCCTCGTCACGGGCGGCCATTTCGTGCACCCGGCGTGGCAACCCACCCCCTAACCGGGAGCCCGGTTGCCCCGTACGCCTCGCTGCCAGAAGTCGAAGGTTCGGTCGCATCGTCTCCAGCTGGGGATTGATGCGGCCGTTCCGGTCGCCGGGTTGGGTTTTCTCGGCGGGGAATCGGTTGCCTCGGCCGGAATGGCCGCGTATTGAACCATCTTGGTATTCATCGACATCGCTGAGGAACCGTCGTAGTCGCGTATTGTGGTGGGCATGAGAATCGCTGTCTTGGGTTGGGGGTCGTTGGTGTGGGACCCCCACGGACGTACCGGCAGCCCTTTGAAGGTCCGCCCCGGATCGGAATGGTCGGCGACGGGCCCCAAGCTGCCAGTTGAGTTCGCTCGCATTGCGGAGAACGGTCGGCTCACGTTGATCATTGTCCCTGGATACGAGATCGTCAGCCGAACAAGTTGGATTTTGAGTGCCGAATCTGACCTTGAGAAGGCTGCGCTGAATCTCGCTGATCGTGAAGTCATCAAGTCTCCGCACGACCGCCGAAGCCGTATACATGGAATCGACTCGGACGGCGCCCGGCGAGGGCCGATAAACGTTTCAGTGGCCGCACCGTGTCGAGATGGGTAAACGAGCGAGACGATGTGAACGCCGCGGTATGGACCGGCTTGGAAGGCTGGGACCGATGGCAGGACCACGGTTTCGACTCATTCAGTGTCGATAACGCTCCGGACTACCTCGCGAAGGCCGATACCAGAACTGACCGCGAGATCATTTTCGAATACATCAGAAACGCACCGCCCGAGACGGATACACCGGTTCGGAGAGGGTTCGAACAACTCTTCCCTTGTTGATCCGATCCAGCTCCAGACCGCCGCGGGAGACGTGACAGAATCCCCATGAGGCCAACCCCATTTGCCGTCGTCCGGTCGGTCGCATCGGCCTTGATAGCGCGGGTGACCCGTTCGGTCATGACGGTCGTGTTCATGGCAGCACTCACTCGGCGATTCGTACAAGCCGACGATAACCAATTGGCAAGTCCCGGGCGCCGGACTCGCCAATTGAAAGCTCCACGAAACGTGGGCGTATCCGAAGCTCGTAACTATGTCGTCGACCAGCAACGAATAAGGTTTTCGCCTGAAGCCACTCGACCGTTACGACCGGCTCGCCCGCCGCTCCACGGATAGACCCAGACTGCAGGGTCCTAATCGGCAAGCTGTGCCACGATCGACCGAGAGAGTCACCCAGAGACTTCTTCTGCCTTCCACCAGGCATGCAGGTTCGGCTCCTCCGTCGTGAATCGACTCGCTTGGAGCACGCCCCGTTTACCGACTGGCGGCCAGCCAGGGGTTGGATCTGGGATCTTCGGTCTCCTTCCGCGAGATAGGTGAAATGACGGAGGGTCTGCCGGACACAGGGGGTTTGAAAGCAGCAAGAGGTGCTGCATCTAAGACTCAAAGGAGATAGAAATGAACAAGAAGATCGTGTTGGCCATTGCAGCCCTGTTGGTGGCGGGATCGACTACGGGGTTCGTGCTGGCCAATTCCTCTGATGACGGGGTTGCCGGGAGTGGCATGCCAGTTCCAGGCTTTGAAGGCTCCGTGGAAGAGACCGTCGTTGACGGCGTGTCGAGCAGCGGGATGCCAGTTCCGGGTTTTGAGGGTTCCGTGGAAGAGACCGTCGTTGACGGGGTGTCGAGCAGCGGGATGCC
This sequence comes from Acidimicrobiia bacterium, assembly GCA_029881355.1. Lineage (GTDB taxonomy): Bacteria > Actinomycetota > Acidimicrobiia > Spongiisociales > JAENVV01 > JAENVV01. The sequence goes on from JAOUMT010000005.1 coordinate 7,846, forward strand.
GGTTCCGGGTTTCGAGGGTCAGATCGACGACACAGTGGTCGAAGTTTCTCCCTAGCAATGCGGCTCAGAAGGCGGGGAGGACCGGGGTCCTCCCCGCTTGCGCGTCGTGGCCAAGGTGCCATCCCCCGGACCCGGCACGGTCGAGTACGCGGAAGGACTGTTGTGGTAGCGTCTCACCTGTTTCTTCCTGGCCTTTCGAGGCCACCGTCGGCTCAAGGGAGGAAATGACTGACGAAGCTCGTGTCGCACAATTCCGCTTGTTGTATGACGCCGGATATCCTCGGATTGTGGCCTACGCACTGCGGCGAGCCCGTTCCCACGACGAGGCATATGACATCGTCGGGGATACTTTCATGACGGCCTGGCGTCGCCTTGACGACATGCCGCCGGAAGACGCACGGATCCCCTGGCTGTATGGGATTGCCCGCCGCGTGCTCTCGAATCACTATCGCTCCACTGATCGACGACGGCGCCTTGCCGAGCGGCTTCAGACAGAAACTCCCGCCATATCGTCGGCCTCGGAGGACGGACCCGAAGTTGTCCGAGTCGCCCTCGGCCGGCTCAGGCCGGACGACCGGGAGATCCTCACCCTGGCAACGTGGGACGACTTGACGAACGAGGAGATCGCCTTCGCCCTTGACATCACCGCTGCAACGGTAGCGTTGCGCCTTCATCGGGCACGCGGGCGGCTCGCCAAGGAACTTGCCAGGCTGGGATATGCCCCAGAAGGGGAACATGAAGTGCAATCTGCCGAGGGGAGCCGGACACTTAACGCAGTGAACGGCATCGACGAAGCACTGATCGAGGAGGCCGAGACATGAGCAGGAAGTACGAGGGTGACGCGCTTGCGGCGCTTCGTCGCGCCGATCCGCTCGATCCAGCGGATGCGCCCGCAGACACCTCCGGACCGCACGCCACAACCCTTTTTCATAAGATCACCACTATCGACGCGGCGTATGCACCCACCCGGGCGCCGGTCACGCGCCCCCTCTACCGGATGGCCCTGGCCATGGGCGGAGCTGCGGTCGTCGCGGTAGCGATCATCGGCGTCACCGTCGCACGCAGCGGCGACCGTCAGCCTGAACAGATCGCCGGGGGAGTTCCGATCGCGTCACCCGCGATGTGTCTTGAGTCATACGATCTACAAACCCTCGCCAACCGCGATGTGGCTTTTGACGGAACCCTGGCGTCCGTCGACGGTGACACCGTCAGCTTCGACGTGAATACATGGTTCACGGGCGGCCCGGCCGACCAGGTGACACTCGATGCCCCCGGACTAATCAGCGGGATCACCTCTGTTTCACCGACCGGAGCGACCTTCGAGATCGGCTCGCGCTACCTGGTGTCGGGCTCCAGCGGATTTGTGTTCGCCTGCGGATTCACCATGACCTACGACAGCGCCATCGCCGCCGACTGGGCAAATGCGTTCGGACCGTGAGACGAGGACAGTCCTTCTTCCCTTCTTCCTGGGACCCTCTGGACGAACTCCGTCCGCTGAACTAAGGAACCGATTTGCCTACGGGATCGTGCTTAGAGCGTTTGGCGCCGCTTCAGCGACTCCTCGATCTGGTTGACGCGAAACGCCATCCGTTCGATTTCGCCCGCCTGCTGTTGCTTGCCCTTGAACGCCAGTTCTGCCATTGCCCCGGAGGACGGCGATGAACTGCCGCCACCCTTGCTCGTCACCAGACCTCCGGTCCGCGTGGCCATCGACTCCATCCGTTTCCGAAGAGACGCGGCCTCGGCGACGAGAGCGTCATCAGGCAAACCCTCGTCCGGATCGTGGGTACTCCGGAGCGCTTCGGCAGCTTCTCGGAGCCGGTCTTGGACTGTCTGGAGTCGATACCGTTCAGCCCAGGCATCCTGAGGTATCCCCTCGAGGTCCCTCTGGACTTGGGTGAGCACAGCGAGAAGGTCGTCAAGCTCCACTACGTCACACAGATGTCGCGCCGCCGGGACCAGCCACCGACAAAGCCATGAAGCGTATTGCGCAACGCGCGCATACCTCTCGCCATAATGCCGATCGCAGTCCTCGTCGGCGACCTGAACGATCAGTTCTTTTCCCAGACGCACGGAAGATTCGCGACGAAGAACCTCGCCCGTGCGTTCGTCGCCTCCTACATGGTGGGCATGCCGTGGCTAGCGCCGAGATCCACTGGCATACTCACGGTGATGAGAGATCTCACACGGCCGAATTTGGGACGGCGGGGCAGCCTGGTCGTACTCGTGGTGCTCGCGGTTGTGCTGGCGATTGCCTGCAGTGCCGACCGCGAAGTTGTTGCGGACTTTCGAGTGCCGCCTTCCGAAATCGGCAGCAACGAGGTGCTGCTGTACGTCAGCAACCAGAGTTACGAAGATCCTGACATCCAGATCAACGTCACGATCGATGGTGAAGTCGTTGTCGATGATCGGTTCCTGGTCGACAATCAACACAACTGGGTCCCTTATTTGCTCCGCCTATCGCCTGGTAAGCATCTTCTACGGGCCGAGTCCAGTACCGGAGCCACTTTTGAAGGTCCGTTCGAGACCCTCCCAGGCCAGCCCCGATGGGCGGTCCTCGACTACTGGAACGAGTCTGGAGAAGAGGGAAAGCGGTTTGTCCTCACCAGCTACGACGAACTTGTCCGCTTTTACTGAGACCGTGTTTGCGAGATACCGAATGTCAACCGCCGGTGAATCACACAAGCTGCGTCCAGAGGAATTTGGCCCTTGACGAACCCTGCCGATCAGGCGTACAACTTGCTAATGACTGGACGATCGTCCAGTTAGGAAATCGAGGGGGAGTACTCGTGGCCAAAGCGCATCGTTTACGGGCTTCGACTCCGATCTTTTTTCTCTCTTCGAACGCCCAAAAGCGGGCCGATCTCAGGAGGTCGATATGCGACGGATTACCTTTCTGACCGTGTTGACGATGATTATGTCGGCGGTCCCGACCGCGGCGATGGCCGCAGCACCGAACAACGACGATTTTGCAAGTGCCACGGCGGTCGCGGCGCTGCCATACTCCGAATCGGTTTCGGTTGGCGAAGCGACGACCGAAACCGGTGAACCGGTAGAGACCTGTGCTCCATTTGCGAATACCGTCTGGTACGCGGTCACGTTGGCCTCAGATCGTGACGTACGGGTCGACACGGCCGGCTCCAACTACGACACCACTCTGGCGGTGTGGGCAGGGACGAGTTTCGAGGACGCGGTACTGATCGCTTGCAATGACGATACGTCTATGGGGCTTCAGTCGGCGTTGACCTTCTCAGCGGCTGCCGGCACCACGTACTTCGTCCAGGCGGGGGCCTTCTTTGAGGCACCGTCTGATGCGGTGCTCAATATTTCCTTCGCCAAGCCAAAGCCCGGTGTGCGTCCAACCATCCAAAGTGACCGGTTTCGCGGCTCCATCGCAGAGGCTTTCAACGAGTCCTACGACGACGCCACGGGTGGCTCCAGCTTTGCAGGAGTTCAGGTGATTGACGGGTCGGTCAAGACCAAAGGGCAACGTCCCGAGCAGTTCTCGGTGCTCGTCGTGAACAGCTCTGAGTCGGCGTACGACGAAGCCAGTGACGTCTACACATTCACCGACTGGTACGGGATGGTCGACCTGGCCTCTGATCAGTTCTCCATGGACCGTCGACTCGCCGGCGCATCCGTATCGGCCGGGCTTACCATGTATGGCTTCAGCTGTATCGATGACTTCGCCAACCAGACGTTTGAGTGCGTCGACCTGGGTCCGGCGGATGTCACCGTAGATGTCGCTTGGTCCGGCGAGGGACGAGTGATTCCTTCGAGTTGGCGCTCGAGCGACCAGTATGACGGTTTCAGAATGCGCTTTTCCGGTCGATCGGATAGCCGTTCGGCGACCGTCGCCGGAGGAGCCTATGGAGACTTAATCATCGATCTCGAAGGAGCGTTCGGACGGTTGTCGAACGAAGCCAGCGGATCGTGGTTCTGGGCATCAGCAGACGCCGGAGGTGGTTTCTTTGCCACCGGGACATCGCTCTTCCAGAGCCAAATGCAAGACACCGGATTGGCCGGAACCCCATCGATCATGTTCGATCGGTTCAGCGGAAGCTTTGCAGACGCCTACCAAGAGCACTACGACGAAGAGAATGGGGGCTACGGATATCAGCAGGTGTCCTTGACGTCCGGGCGCAGCAAGGTCAAGGGCGATCGGTGGGTTTCGACGGACCAGGTGTGGGTGTATGGGTCCGAAGACTCCTTTGACGAGGTGGCCCGAACGGTCACTTCAACAGTCTGGTACGGCGGCACCGAGGTCGGAGCGGACGAATTCTCGATTGATCGGAAACTCGGCAGTGCCAGCGTCGTGACAAGCGTGCCAATGGTTGGCGAGACCTGCACGTACTCGTATAACGACGATTCGTTCGAGTGCGAGTCGATCGGCGAGACCACCGTCGATGTCGAGATCGACTGGGAAGGGGTTGGAGCCATCTCCCAGTCCTCAAGCAGCTACCAGGACCGATATGACGGGATGACCTACTCGTTCCGGGGTCGGTTCAGCGGGCGCTCGGCGATCGTCACGGGTCATGTCAGCGGTGACCTCTTCGATTGGGATATGGGAGGCGCCTACGGGCAACTGGGACGCCAGGCGATGGGCAGCTGGTACAAGAGCTGACATCGGGCAACCAACGAGCAGCCGAAGGGGTCTGGCCTTGGTCGGGCCCCTGGCTGTTTGGTTGACTGCCATCTCCTTGCATCAACGCACGTTGATGTGGTTAGATCTACCTCTGTGTTAGTTCGCCTGTGAGAGGAGACAGAGGTGGCTGCGTCAACACTTCAGGATATTCTCGCCGAGGCCTTTGAAACGGGGGCTCGCTGGCGCGACGATATCGCCAAGGACTATCCCGACGACGAGCGGAACAAACGCTCCGCCCGGGGCCTGCGAGATCTAGCCGTCTATGTCCGCGAGTTGCCGGACGACGACCCACGTTTACTTGCGCTCGAAGACAGCCGATTTGGTGATCTGGAAGCCCAGTTCAACATTGTGATGAACGACGAGAGTCCGTACCCGTCTTACTTGCGCCAGAACCCGGCAATGTTTCGCTTCCACGACCCGGACGAGACCGTCTCGGCCACGTTCGGCATATTCGTCAAACGATGGCAGGCTGCCCGGGTGGTCAGCCTGATCGGAGATGATCCGAACCAGCTCGTGAAGCGGGCGGCCGATGGGATGTTCGTCGGGGTGGATGGTCTGTTGGCGGTCGATGCTCTCCGTATGTGGATCAACGACTTCGAAGCGGCGTGTGTGCTTCAAGCACGCGCGGACGGGGCGACCTGGGATTACATCGCCCAGAACCTCGGTCAAAGCACCCAGGCGGTCTGGAAGCGATATCAAAAGGACAGTGACTCCGCCGCAGCAAGCTAACCAAGCCGGGAACGGTCGGACACCGACGCCCGCGAACCGTTCGCGGGTAGGCGAGTGTCGCTAAGCAATGGTTTGGATATCGTCGAAGTTGCCGAACTCGGGGTCTCCATCAATGAGCTCGGAAAGCTTCGCTGCCCAGGTCTGGGTTTCGACCCGATCGTTGTTCAAATGGGCTTCCTCGGCAGAAGCGAAGTCGATGATCAGCTGATAGCGGTCTGGCGATTCGCGGTCGGCCAGTAGTCGACTGCCGAGATAGCCGGGAGCGTTGCCAGCTTCGGTGGCGTGCCAGGCCGCCATCAGATCGGCGAGTCCGTCCTGGTCGCGGGTTCGGACGATGATCGTCTGAACGAACTTCATGTCACCTCCGTGTGAGTTCTTGCTTCGACGTTAGGCCTTCGACTCCAAGCTTGGAAGAAAGGCGGATGGTTTGTTGTGGTTGGTCGAACGCGGGTCGCGAAGAATATCCGCCAAAAACTGCGTCGTTATTGCTATTTTGTTTGCTTATACAGACAGCAAAGCGCTGGAAACAGCTGTCAACGGCCGTAGGAGGGCGTATGAACAAGACAGAAATGGCAGCCAAGCTTGCCAAGAAGGCCGAGATTACTCAGGCCAAAGCCGCTGAGATTATTGACATCATCTTCAGCTCGGAGCCAGGCAACGGCATCATCGCCGTTGAGTTGGACGCCGGGCGCAAGGTAGCGATCTCGGGATTTGGTGGGTTTGAGACCCGTCGCCGCAAGGCCCGTACGGGCCGTAACCCGCAGACGGGAGCGCCGATTCAGATCGCCGCTACGACGTACGCAGCCTTCAAGCCTGCCAAGGGCCTCAAGGATCGTGTCGCCCAGTAATCATCGGGTAATACGCAATACGCAAATGGGCCCCACTGCTGGTGGGGCCCATTTGTATTTGGGCTCGTCCGCCGCAGCCGAGCGATCTCAGCCCATGAATACTGGGTTTTTCGGTTGGAGGGCTCCGGCTCAGACTGTCGAGTCGGTTGAGGGTGGGCGCTGCCAAATGAAGAAGTTGGCTACCCCGCCCAGGATCAAAAAGGCGAGGAGCGGGACGGTCAGGATCGAGGCTGACGGGTCGACCGCGTAGATCCACGCAGCAACGATGGCGATCAGCGTCCACGCCACACACAGCCAGAAGAAGGCGTTTCTTGGCTGGTCACGTGTCACCAGTAAGGTCGCCCAGATGGCCGCGACGATCGGCACTATGAAGCTTGCCGCCAGGAGGCCTTTTTGTTGGTCGTCGGCCAGCGCGACCCCGGCTCCGAACAGTGCCAGCGTCCCGAGCCACAGGAACATGGTGGCGGGAGGCGACGGTGAGATGATCGGCTGGTCGGGAAGCCAGGAACCCAGACGGTTGCGAATCGGAAGATACCCGATGAGCAGGAAGAATCCGGGGATGATTACGAGAGCAGTCGCCACATTCATCCCTGGCATCATACTTGTGACTAGTTCGCGCACCGTCAGGCGGGACTAAGCTCGTCGCTATGACTACTTTGGCTGCTCTGGCCAGCGCCATTGACTCGCGCATCGCTTTTGCAGATGCAGCCGATTGGGACCGGGTTGGGGTCCAGTTCGGCGACCTTTACGCGCAAACCGGATTGGTGGGTGTCTGCCATGAGGTCAACGAAGCGGTCATGAAGGCGGTCCGTGAAAATGGTGTCCGAACCCTGGTCACCTATCACCCGCTTTTGTTCGAACCGGCTACCGCGCTGATCGCCGGCGGATCGGCCCACGGACGTACCTACCGCCTCATCCGCGACGGGGTGGCCCTTATCTCGGTGCACACCGCATTCGACGCAAGTTCTGGAGGGACCGCCGACGCGCTCGCCAGTGCGCTCGGGATCGAGACCGCCAAATCGTTCGCCGTCGAAGTGGATGGTCCGCTCATCGGTCGGGTCGGGCCTATCCGACCACAACGCCTTGAACGGTTCGCCGAGCAGGTCCAAGAGTTATTGGGGAGTCCGGCCGTACGGGTGGCCGGTTCTCCTGATTCGATGATCGGTCGGGTCGCCGTCCTACCCGGTTCGGGCGGTGGTGCGGTCAAGGCGGCTCTCGATGACGGAGCGGATGCTTTGGTGACCGGGGACGTCTCCCATCACGTTGCGGCTTCGGCGGTCGCAGCCGGGTTGGCGATCGTCGACGCCGGCCATATGCCGTCGGAACGACCGGGGATGGTTCGGCTCGCACGACTGGTCGCCGATGTCGTACCATCTGCCCTCGATTTGACCACGGTGACGACAGATCCCTGGGAGGGATAGATGCAACAGTTCAAGAGCCTCGCCGACCTGCTCGACCTGCAGGATGTGGATTCCCAAATCGATCGGCTGCTCCATGAACGTTCCCACCTTCCGGCGCTCGATGCGTATAAGAAGGCCCACAAAGCCCATGAGAAGGCCACCGCTACGCTCGCGCAACTTACTGCCGATCATAAGGAAACGGCTCTGACGCTCGACAAGCACGAGGGCGAATTGGAGTTGTTCGAGGGAAAAATCAACGCTCATGAGCAGCGGCTATTCGCCGGGGGACTCTCGGCTCGAGATGCCGAACACCTGCGCCTCGATGTCGCTTCGCTCAAGAAGCGTCGCTCCACCATGGAAGATGACGTCCTCGCCCTCCTCGACAGGAACGAAGAACTGGAAGCAGCCGTGGCCAAGGCCACCGAAGTCGTCGAGTCGACCGAGGCCACGATGAAAACCCATGAGGTGGAAGTCGCCGAAGCCTGGAAACGAATCGACGGCGAGATCGCCAGAAAAGAGTCCCGGAAAGAGGCCATCGTTCCACTGATCGATACGGACATCCTTGAACTCTACGAATCGTTGCGCAGCCACAAGGAAGGCGTCGGAGCGGCCCGACTTGCAGACGGGGTATGTGGCGGCTGCCATCTGACGCTATCGCCCGCCGAACAACTCGAAGTCCTCAGCGACGAACCGCCTCGTTGCCTCCACTGCAGGCGCATTCTGGTCGTCTAGTGCTGCTCTATCACGTGGCAGGAGCCATCCTGCTGTTCCGGTATGTCTTCCGGGACCCCAAAGTCGACGTAAGGCTTCTGGCGCTCGGAGCCGTCCTGCCGAATCTCATCGACAAGCCGCTCGGTACGGTGCTGTGGCCTGACTATTTCGGTGCTGATCGGCTATTCGGACATAGCTTGCTCTTTCCGACTGCGATCATGGGTTTTGCCCTCCTCGTTACGAGACGAGGACGCCGGCGCCGAGGCATCATGGCGGTGGCCATCGGAGCCATGCTCCACCTCCTGCTTGATGGGATGTGGACATCGACGTCAACATTCCTTTGGCCGCTCTTCGGTGTGGCGTTTGAGGCTGGGCGGGCCGACTACTGGGGAAACCTCGGCGCGATTTTCACTCCAACGGCAATAGTTCAAGAGCTGGCCGGCTTGGCCTACGTGGTGTACCTATACCGCAGTCGAGGGCTTTCGGACCCGGATGCCCGTCGTGCCGTGCTGGCGACTGGTCGCCTTCCGGTTTGAAGCTACCCTGATCGGCCGATGAAAAGATTCAGGTTGTTCGCTGGAATTGCCGTGCTGTTGACTCTCGGGGCGTGCGGTCAGTCTGGCGTGCCCGTTTCGACAACGGCGAACCAGGTGAATGCCAACGAAATTATCGGGCCGGAAGTGGTGCTCGGCCAACTGTTCCAGGCGTTGGGCAGCGAGGACTATGCGGCTACCGAGAGCCTGGTCGATGAGAGCCAGCTCGGCCTACTAACGGCTATCGAGGTGCCAGATGCTTCTGCGTATTTTGCCTATCAGCGCGATGGCCTGTCGGCCCAGGCACGCGACAACTTCTGGTCGGCATTTGCCACGTCCATGACCGGACTGGCCGGCGCTCCAGCCGAAGACATCAGCGCCCGAATCGACCGGCAATTCGCGGCCGACGGTACTCGCTTCGCGATCGGACGGGTGCGGCAAGGAACCGTCGAGATCTCCGGCGATTTTGTTCTGAGGCTCGTCGACGATCAGTGGCGGCTCGATGCGATTGCCACCTTCGGAGGGGCGTTTGTCGCTCCGATTCGTAACTGGCTACGGGTCATACCTCCGGCCGACATTGCCCCGGTGAGCGAACTGCTCCGACGCGACGCAGCCAGTTGGCAGCTGCTCGGCGACCTTCAGACCGACGAAAACGAAGCGGGCATCACCATCTCAAGCGAGGTGGCCGATCTGCTTGTCGAAATCGGCGCCCGGTAAGGCCGCCAACTAGCCGGCGAGGGTTCGCAGCTTGGGAAGAACGTCGCGGCCCAGCATCTCGATGAGGGCTGGCTGATCCAGCGAAGCCATCTGGAACGTCACGACGTCCGCTTTGAGGTCGGTGACCAGCGGTGCGTACGTATCGATGATGTCTTCTGGCGTCGAGACCAATGAGTATCGACCAAGCACCTCTTCGCGAGGTAGCTGATCAGCCCTCGTGCGAAGGTCCATGGGGTCCACGGCTTCAAGTCGCCCCGGGGCTCGGAGCCCACGCCACGAGTAGAGCGCTTCCCAAGCTTCATCATGGTTTTCAGCTTTGATCGACCACCGGGTAGCAAGAATCTTGGGCGGGAGGCGACCGGCGGCGTCGGCCGCCTTTCTGGCAGGCTCGATGACCTTTTCGCGCGTTTCGGCGGGATCCTTGACCGACGTCACGATCCCTTCGGCCATCTCTGCCGCCAGCGCGGCCGATTTTGGTCCTCCGGCTGCGAGCCAGATGGGTACGGGACCGAGGGGAGGGGAGTACAGCTTGGCGCGGTCGGTGACGTAGTGCTCCCCGTTGAAGGTGAGTTTCTCTCCGTCGAGGAGTCTGCGCATGATTTCAAGTGCCTCGCGCATCCGGGCGGCGCGCCCGGCGTAGTTGGGGAACTCGTAGCCGAGTGGGCCTTCATTGATGTTCTCACCGGTGCCAACACCGAGGTTGAATCGTCCCCCAGAAAGGCGATCGAGGGTAGCTGCTGCCTGGGCGACGACCGCCGGGTGATAGCGGAACAGGGGCGTGGTCACACCCGTGGCGAAACTGACCCGGTCGGTGGCTTGAGCCATCGCGCCAATAGTTGAAAACGCGAACCCGGAAGCCGACTGGTCGTCGACCCACGGATGGAAGTGCTCCGAGACGACGAGCATGTCGAAGCCGGCCTGTTCGGCCAGTTGGGCATGCTCGACGAGTTCTTCGGGTTGCCATTGCTCATGGCCGCAAAAGTACGCAAAAGTGGTCATGGCTTCAGGCTAGTCGGCCTGTCCAGTTGCTCAGTACCATCAAAACTTCGCTCTCGTATCCACCGGACTCAGATAGGGTGCCTACATGGACTACACGGCAATCAACACCATCGGGGCTTTGCGAGGATCAGGGTGGGTGGATCGCAGTGTCAAGGACGAGTTGCGCGACAACCTGATGCAGAGAATGCGGGCGGGTGCCGAACTCTTCCCGGGAATCGTCGGATTCGATCAGACGGTTATTCCGGCGCTGGAGAGGGCAATTCTCGCCGGACACGACATCATCATGCTCGGCGAGCGAGGGCAGGCCAAGACCCGCCTGATCAGGAGGCTCGTCGATCTGCTTGATCCGCAGTCGCCGACCATCGACGGATGCGAAATCAACGATTCACCGTTACGGCCGGTGTGCGCCGCCTGCTTGGCGACCGTCGCCTCCGAGGGTGATCTGACCCCGATCCGCTGGGTGACACCCGAAGCTCGGTATGGAGAGAAGCTGGCCACGCCCGATACTGCGGTTGGTGACCTCATCGGAGATGTCGACCCGATCAAGGTGGCCGAGGGTCGTTATCTGGCCGATCAGCTCACGATCCACTACGGTCTCGTTCCCCGCTCGCATCGGGGGATCTTTTCGATCAATGAGCTACCCGACTTGCCGACCCGGATTCAGGTCTCACTTCTGAACGTCCTCGAGGAGCGTGACATTCAGATCCGCGGGTATCGAGTGAGTCTGCCACTCGACATCTTGCTCATCGCCTCGGCCAACCCCGAGGATTACACCAACCGGGGCCGGATCATCACCCCGCTCAAGGACCGGTTTGGATCGGAAGTGCGTACGCACTATCCGCTGACGATCGAAGACGAAATCGCCATCATGGAGCAGGAAGCCGCACCGCCTCCTCCCGGGGTCGAGGTGGCCGTCCCGACTTTCTTGAAGGAGATACTTGCGGAACTCACTCACGCGGTCCGCGTTTCGTCACATATCAACCAGCGGTCCGGTGTGTCGGTTCGGTTCTCAATTGCCAACCTCGAAACCCTGGTTGCCTCCACCGTCCGCCGAGCGTTGCGGGTCGGTAACGGCGCGGCGGTCGCCCGGGTTGCCGACCTGCCAGCCGTACTGTTGGCGTCGCTCGGGCGCATCGAGTTCGAGGTTTTTGAGGAGGGGCGGGAGATGGATGTGTTGCGGCGACTCCTGGCGACCGCAGTTGTCGAAGTTTTCCGCGACCACTCCTACGGAGTGGAATTCACCGACCTGCTGGATGTTTTCGAAGGTGGCGCCATCATCGAATCCGGCGACCTCGTCCCTTCCGAGGCAATGTTGTCCTCGGTTGCCGGACTCGAAGTTCTCACAGAGTTTGCGCGCCGGATCGGGGTCGTCGAAGAGTCCCCGCACCATCTTGCGAGCGTCCTTGATTTTGCACTTGAAGGCCTACACCTGACCCGCCGTCTCAACAAGGACGGCGACGCCGGGAGCTCTCTTTACGGCCTTGGCTGATGTTGCCCTATCGGTACTCGGCGTGGGATGGTTCCCAGGACCCGCTGTCGGCCGAGCTGCCTGTAGACCAACTGGTTGAACAATTCTCGGAGGATCTTCTCGACGGCTGGTCAGCTGACGAATCTCTAGAACGGCTCCTTCGTCGCGGGATGCCTGGTCGTTTTTCGGGTCTTGATCAGTTACGGGAGCGGATCGAACAGATGCGGCGGGAGGCTTCCGAGCGGTTGGGAACCGAGGGTCCGATTGCCAAGATCCGCGAACGCCTCGAAGAGATCATCGAAACCGAACGTATGGAGCTTTCGGCCCTCGATACCGATGATGCCCGCTTCCGGGAGGTTGCACTGGACGCGCTGCCAGACTCGTTGGCTGAGACGGTGGCCGAGCTGAAGAATTATGACTTTGCCTCTGCCGCCGCGGCTGAAGCGTTTGAAGCGCTCCTCGACGACCTCCGACGCGACGTGATGGATCGGATGTTTCGACAGCTTTCTGACTCGATGGCCGACCCCGACGCAGAAACGATGGCAGCTCTCAAGGACATGCTGGCCGACCTGAACAGCCTGCTCGATCAGCGCCTGGCGGGGACCGGTCCATCTGAAGAGGAATTCGCCGCATTCATGTCCAAGCACGGACAGTTCTTTCCCGAGAACCCCGGTAACCTCGACGAATTGCTGCATGCGCTCGCTCAGCGAGCGGCAGCGTTTTCTCGTTTCATGGCCAACCTGTCGCCTGAGCAGCGAGCCGAGTTGTCTTCGCTCATGGACACCGTCATGGACGATCTTGATCTTGCCTTTCAGATGGATCAGCTGGGGCGATCGCTCCGGTCCCTGGCGCCCGACCTCGACTGGAGCGGGCCGATGGACGGCGACGGTGAGGGCCCCGACGGACTGGGGGCCGCCCTCAACGCCATAGAGGACTTGTCGGCGATGGAGAATCTTGAACGGGCACTCGGTCAGAACTACCCGGGAGCATCACTGTCCGATGTAGATCCTGATGAGCTGGCTAGAACCCTCGATGACGACGCAAGGCGTGATCTCGAACGACTCAAGAAGATTGAGCGAGCTTTGGAACGGGCTGGCGTAATCGTGCGAAGCTCCGGACGATTGGAGCTCACGCCCCGGGGGGTTCGCAAGCTGGGAGAGCGAGCCCTGGCGAAAGTGTTCGAGCGAATAACCACCGACCATCCAGGTTCGCATGACGTTGACGCACCCGGAGGGATGGGCGAACCGACCGGCTCATCGCGACCCTGGCAGTTTGGAGACGCGTTTCGCCTTGATCTGCAACGCACTTTGAGCAACGCCGTGCTGCGCGAAGGACCCATGAAGGGGCGAATATCGTTGGCGCCAGAAGATTTCGAGATCGCCGAGCACGAAGTGAAGACGTCGGTGGCGACGGTGCTGTTGCTCGATATGAGTCGGTCGATGCCCTTGCGGGGCCATTGGTTGGGCGCCAAGCGGATGGCCCTGGCGCTCCATTCGCTGATTTCGACGGCGTACCCGGAGGACCATCTCGAAATCGTCGCTTTTTCCGACTACGCCAGAGTGATGTCCCCCGCCGACCTCGGCCAGGTTGACTGGGAGCCCGTATATGGAACCAACATGGAGCATGCGTTCAACCTGGCTGGTCGTATCCTCGCTCGTCATCGGGACGCCACCAAACAGGTGCTGCTGGTGACCGACGGCGAGCCCACTGCTCACCTTGAGGGCGATGAAGTCTTCTTCCAGTGGCCTCCTGCCCGGCGGACGATTGACCTGACGTTCAAAGAGGCGATGCGGCTCGCCAAGTCCGGAGTCACGATGAACATTTTCATGCTCGAACAAGAACCAGCCCTGGTGGCGTTTGTTGACCGGTTGGCCAAAATCGTCAACGGGCGGGTGTTTGCGGCCCGTTCTGACGAGTTGGGTGACATGATCGTCCGCGACTACCTCGCCCGATAGTCACCACATCGGCCAGGGAACCGCCGGACGGTCGAGTGGGGGGTGTGGATGTACTCCACTCTCCAGCAAATGAGCGGTTCGAGTCGCGAGCGCGTCGGCCTCGACCCGACTAAGCAGGTCACTGACCCGGGCGTGCAAGCCAGATTTGAGCGAGTCGGTCAGATTTGTCAATCCTTTGATGAGCGGGGCCGGGAGGGGACGTCCCGCGAAGCCCCATAGGATCGTCCGGAGCTTCTCCTCGTAATGGAACGAAAGCCCGTTGTCGATCGCCCACAGGTCGTGGGTGCTTTCTTCAACAATGATGTGTCCGAGTTTGCGGTCAGCGTTGTTGATAATCACATCGAGGACTGCGAACGGCCAGAGCCGCTCGGATGGTTCCTCGAGCAAGGGGCGGGGATCGAACTCGAAATCTTCTTTGATGAACAACTGGGTCGAACCCAGCCCGAATGGCCCTTCGACGAGGTAGGTCGGTGGGACGATCGAGAGTCCCATGGCTGCCGACACCTCCCAGGTCAGAACCTCCCGCGCGGCGAGCGTGCCAAAGGGAAAATCCCACAAGGGTCGTTCTCCGTCGGCGGGCTTGTAGATGCCTTGGTGTCCGTCATCGAGGTCAACGAGGAGGGTGGCATTGGAAGCGTACGGCATCCGGCCGACCACGTTGACGATGGCTGGGCCGGTGGACGTCACCCTGCGTGATGACCGTTGGAAGCCGGACACTGATGGTCACCCGGCCCCATGGGGAGCTGGCATCGGGGACAGATCGGGCGTCCTTTGTCCACGACCTCGAATCCCTTGATGGCGGCCGCCTGAAGTTGTTCGGGGGCGATCACGAAGTCAAACGCTTCTGCGCCGTCGACCGAAACGAGTTCGAGCGTCATGAGGTCCGATTCAGGCTGAACGGCCATGCTCATGGCACCCACCCTGAACCGAACTTCGTCCGGCTCGCCGAGGGTCAGTCTTGTCAGGATCAAGTTCATGCCGTCGGGATCGGGCAGAATGTTGGCCTGGGCGAGGGCCGTCAGTGCATAGTCGGCCAATGCGGCGATCTGGCCTTTCTCGGCGATGAACCAATACGATACGGCGTTGGCGACAACGTGAAGGTAAAACGTGCGCTCGCCCGGCTCTCCGATTGCCCCAACGGCAAAACGCTCGGCGGGTCCGAGGTGTTCAGTCATTGAGTCTCCCGTACGAGTTGATGGTCTCGACCATGGGAAAGCCGAGCGTGGGGACGTGCACCACCGAAACCGAGGCAGGCGACACGATGATGCGTTGGAACGTGTCGAGCGGTTGACCGAGGTAATGAGCCAGGATCGCCTTGATGACATCCGAGTGCGACACGATCGCCACGGTTTGCTTCCTATGGCGGGAGGCGATCTCGTTGCAAGCCGTGACCGCCCTGGTCTGCATCTCCGGGAAGCTTTCTCCGCCAGGGAACCGGGCTTGGGAGGGAGTCGTGATGACCTGGCCCCACAGTTTAAGCTTGCGCAGGTCTGACAGATTGCGGCCCTGCCACGTTCCGAAGTCGACTTCTTGAACTCCGTCTACTTCGATCGGGTCGAGCCGGTGGGGTCGAGCGATGATGGCAGCGGTTTCAGCGGTCCTCGTGATCGGCGACGTGTAGATCGCCTTGATCTTGACGTCGGCAAGGCACTCGGCGGTACGGTGGGCGATTTCTTCGCCGGCCTCACCGAGTGAGATGTTGGGTAGTCGTCCGGTGAGTTTCTTTCCGGTCTCAGGTGTCGGAGCATGCCGGATGAGGAGGAGTCGGGCCATAGATGAGCAGGCTAGACGGTATCTTCAGGTGTTTCGACGGCGATGACCCGATCCGTCCCGAAGGCGGCGATGGCAACCCCGATACCGTGGGCGGCGATGAGACCGATGGCCGCCACCGAAAAACCGACGCCACTGTTCGCGGCGACATCGCCCACCGTCGGAGCTCCCACGACGTAAACGAGACCGGCGGTAACGGCGAGCAGCGGGACCACGAGACTAATCAGACTGCCGATCCACACCGGTAGCGGGTAGATCGATGGCTGGAGACTGACGGCCAGATTGCCGGCCCCGAGTGCGAGGGCCGCCGCCAGGATGATCAGAGCGGTGCCAGGCAGGTCAGCTGCGACTGCGACACCGAGGACGGGCCACGCCAGTCGGAGAATCTGTAATCCGACGCCGGTGACGACGTGGGAAAGTCGCCAGTAGAAGTATCCGATCGCCAGGCATCCAGGTCCGATGGCATAAGCGAACGGGTCCCAAACGGCCAGTGCCGTCGCCGCGAGCACAATCAGCATGCCGCCAAGCGCTCCGATCGTCGTTCGAGTTTTGAGCTTCGTCACCCGGAGGAGTTTATGCGATCACCGGAGCTTCGAGTGCCAGCCCGCGCAATCCGGCGACCAGGTTGCGAGCGGCGAGTTCGGCCATCGCTTGGCGGGTCCGGATGGTCGACGAGCCGAGATGCGGGGTGATGAAGCAGTTCGGGGTGGTCACCAACGGGTGATCGGGCGCGATCGGCTCCGGATCGGTCACGTCGAGACCGGCGGCAAATATCTCACCGCTGGTCAGGGCGTGGTGAAGAGCGGCCGAATCGACCAACGGGCCGCGACCGATGTTGACGAGCGTGGCCGTCGGCTTCATCAATCGGAGTTCGTTTGTACTGATCAAATGGTGTGTCTCGGTGCTGAGTGGAGCTGCCACGATCACATGGTCACTGCGCTCAAGCAGTTCGTTCAACGGCACGAAGGACGGTTGGGGATCAGAGAGATCGACCGGGCGACGCTGGGTATACAGCACCGACATCCCGAATCCAACGGCCCGGCGAGCGACCGCCCGGCCGATACGACCAAATCCGATAATCCCCACCGTGGATCCATGAATGTCTTGGCCAATCAGGTAGTTCGGATCCCAGTCACCCCATCGTCCCGCGGCCACGTCTCGGGTTCCTTCCCCGAATCGTCTGGCTGCCGCGATCAGGAGTCCCCAAGCGAGGTCGGCGGTGGTCTCGGTGAGTACGTCAGGGGTGTGGCCAACTTTGATTCCACGGTTTCTACAGGCCGCCAGGTCGATGTTGTCGACCCCCACGGCCATCTGTGACACCACTCTGAGATCGGGAGCGCACTTCAGGAGTGCTTCGTCGACGTGGTCGGTAAGCATTGTGTACAGGCCGGTCGCGGTCGTTATTTGATCGAACAGGACCTGGCGTTCGATCGGGCGATCCTCGGTCCACATCCAGACCGAGCCCGCGGATTCGAGGATGGCCAGGGCCTGACCTGGCGGTTGCCTGGTGACTACGATCCGCTCGTTTTCCATGGGTACGACGTTACAGGGCGGGCGCGGTCGTCAGCGCCGTCGTGAGGATGCCGTACGACGGGTCGGGACGGTGAGGTGCTGGCGGCGCCCTCGGCGCTAGTAACAGGCGCCAGAGTCCACGGTCGTCGATGGATCCGAGGCCTCCAAGAAGCTTCGGAGTTCGGACGCGGCGATGGCGTAGGTGACGCCGTCAACGTTTCGAGAAGAGGCGAAGGCGATCCCGACCACTCGGGCGGATTCGTCGAACAGAGCTGCGCCGGAATCACCGGGACGAATGACCGTTTCCAGGTCGAGCGCGCGACGAAAGTGCTTGCCCTGGCCGTAGATGTCGGTACCGGATGCGACGATGGCGCGGGTGACCTCATAGGGAATAGTCACGAACTTCCCGTCGTCCGAGAAGACCGCCACCAACCCGATATCGCCCTTGATGGGATCCTCAGCCGAGATCTCCGGCACAAATACACCAGGCGGCATCACCCGGGTTTTGAGGAGTGCCAGGTCCAGCTTCGGATCGAAGCCAACCAGGGTCGCGTCGATGGTGCTTTCGGCTGTCCTGATCTGGATTTGCTCGCCGCCGGCGACGACATGAGCATTCGTCGCGATGAGATCGGGAGCCACGAAAACCCCCACACCTTCCGATACGAAACCGCAGGCGAGCGCCAAAACCCGGGCGGCTGCAGGTTGAACGGCAACCGCATCAGGATATGAAGAAGAGTTGGGCTGGGAGCAAGCGGTGCCGAGGACAAGCAGTGTGGCGGCGGCGAGGCTCCCGACGATTCGGGACATAGCCGGGATGTTACCGCTGGTAGGTTGGAACAATGAACATTGGAATCCTGACCGCCGGTGGAGACTCTCCCGGGTTGAACGCAGCCATACGGGCGATCGGCAAATCGGCGATCCGTTCCTACGACATGCAGGTCATCGGCTTTCTGGACGGCTTTCGGGGCCTTATGCAGAATCGTATCGTTCGGCTCGATCCCGACAAGCTGTCTGGCATTCTGACGGTCGGCGGCACAATTCTCGGAACGAGCCGTGACAAGCCGCACAAAATGGACGTCGGTGGTACAGAAATGGATATGACGTCGCTGATGATCGAAAACTGCGCACAGCACCAGCTCGACGTGTTGGTGTGCCTGGGGGGTGGGGGGACTCAGAAAAACGCCCTCCGGCTCCACAACCACGGATTCCCAGTCGTGACCCTCCCCAAGACCATCGACAACGACGTCTGGGGGACCGACGCGACCTTCGGATTCGACACGGCCCTTTCCATCGCCACCGAGGCAATTGACCGGGTGCATTCGACTGCCCACTCGCATCACCGGATCATGCTCGTGGAGGTCATGGGACACAACGCTGGTTGGTTGGCGCTCGGGGCGGGCCTGGCAGGCGGGGCTGATGTGATTCTTATCCCAGAGTTCCCATACGATGTGAACGTGATCGCCGACGCCATCAGCGTGCGACGAGGCGCGGGGAGCAGTTTCTCCATCGTGGCGATATCCGAAGGCGCTCGTCCGATGGACGTGCACCTTCAAATGGAGGAACTGCGTGAGCTTGCCGCCCGTTCCGAGGGTGACGCAAAGAAGGATGCGAAGGCCGCGCTGGCTGCGTTGGACGCCTCACTGGAGGGCAATACTCAGCGACTGGCCGGGCAATTGCAGGAACTCACCGGCCTTGAGGCGCGTGTCACCATTCTCGGTCACGTTCAGCGAGGCGGGATTCCATCGGCGGTCGACCGGTTGCTCGCCACCCGGCTCGGCACTGCGGCCGTCGACTTCATTGCCACTGGAGAACGAGGAGTCATGGTTGCCACGAGAGGCGGGCAAACGGTCACGGTGCCACTAGAAGAGGTGGCCGGAAAACGCCAGACTGTTCCGCACGACCATCGCTGGGTTCAGTCGGCTACCACGCTCGGCGTTTCGTTTGGTCAATAAGCAGCCAGCAACTCCGGTCCGTTGTTCCGGACCGAATTGACGAGGGGTGGCACCGGACGAAACTGCAGGCCGTTGACTTGGCTGGCTTCGAGAATCTGCTCCAGCGTGTCGACGTCGTGCTGCTCGGCATCGAGCCAATCGTCCCATAGATCGGCGCTGAGACTGACGGGCATCCGGTCGTGGATGCCCTCGATCGCCGGATCGGCCTTGGTTGTGATGACCGTACAGGTAACCACCCGCTCCTCGGTATCTGGATCGCGCCATCGGGTCCACAGGCCGGCGAAGGCCATCGGGCCGGATGCAAGGGATATGAAATAGGGCTGTTTCGTGTCGTCCGGACGCCGCTCCCACTCGTAGAAACCATCAGCTGGCACCAGGCAGCGGCGACGGGTGAACGAGTCACGAAACGCCGGTTTGGTGGCAACCGACTCAACCCTCGCATTGATGTGGATGGTCTTGCGGTTTTTGGCGTAGTGCGGGATCAAACCCCACTTGAACGCCCCGAGGGTCCGATGGTCCTCATGGTCGACCAGTCCGTACACCAGGTCGGTCGGAGCGACGTTGTACGACTGTTTGAGTGATTCGGTGCGGACCACTTGCGCCCCGAAAAAGTCGATATAGTCGTCGAGTTCCATGGCTTGGATAAAGCGACCACACATGTCCCTACCGTAGCCCAAGGGAAGCGGTAGCTGGTCGAGAACGTTGGGTGCATGGCTGACCCGGCGGGCGATCATCTGGCGTTTGATGGTGGCGGCATCAAAGGCGTGACGCTCACCGGTGCCACCGTGGCGACCATCGACAGGGGACTTTGAGGAAAGCAGCGACGCCACTGTTCCAGAAAGGCTGACGGCGGCGCCGCTGGCCGTTGGGTAGCGGCCTACGGGCGCTCAGTGACCTAGTGTTGCCCGATGGAATCGGCGGTCTCTTACTTTGGGCTAACCAAACGATTCGGCGACAAAGTGGCCGTCGACCAGGTCAGCCTCACGATACCCAAGGGTGGGTTCTTCGGGATCACTGGCCCCAATGGGGCAGGAAAGACCACCATGCTGCGGATGACGACCGGACTCCTCCGTCCCGATGGAGGACGGGTCGTGGTCGCCGGGCACGACGTTTGGTTGGACCCCGTCGCCGCCAAGGCGGTGATCGGCCTGGTGCCTGACCAACCTCGCCTGTTCCCGAAGCTGACCGGAACAGAATTGCTCCAGTTCACCGGTCAACTGCGAGGACTGGACCGTACCCAGGTCCGAACCAGAGCCGAAGAGCTGCTTGGTGTTCTTGGTCTCGCTGCCGACGCAACCACGCTGGTCGCCGACTACAGCCTGGGAATGACGAAGAAGTTGGCGATTGCTGCGGCGCTTCTTCACCGACCGCTCGTGGTCTTCCTCGACGAGCCATTCGCCGGCGTCGATCCCGTATCGCGCCAGGTGGTTGAGACCATTTTGGGTCGATACGCGGCCGGCGGCGGAACCGTCGTCTTTTCTGATCACGCGATGGACGTGGTCGAACGGTTATGTCAGAACCTGGTGATCGTCAACGACGGCGCCGTGCTGGCCGCGGGAACGCTTTCCGACATAACCAACGGTCGGCGACTGCAGGATGTATTTGTCGAGATGGTTGGTGGAGCGATCCTGGCCGATGGAGAACTGTCATGGTTGGGGTCTTCGCCCGACTCAAACTAAGAACGCTGTACAACTTGGCCAGAACCGGCCGGTGGCCAGCGCTGGCGGTGGTGGCCATCCTGCTCATCGTTGGCTTTGGTCTCGGGGCTTCGTCTCTGGCCCGACTAGTCGTTACCCGGGTTGACGGCGATCCGCTCGTTGTCGGAATCATCTACTCGGGATTGGCGCTGATGTGGGTGGTCGGGCCGATAGTCATGGCATCGATCGATCAAACGCTCGAACCGCGCGCCTTCGAGAATCTGCCCTTGGATCGCCTTCAGATCGCCTCGGGTTTGGCGGTGGCGGGCGTCGTCAGCCCCGGGTCGGTCTTCACGTTGTTGCTCGTCGCCGGAGTGGCCTCCGGGCAGACGTCCGCACACGGGAGTGGGGCGGCGGCAAGCATGGCCTGGTTGGCGGCGATCCTCGTCTGGGTCCTCTGCCTGCTCGAAGCCCGCTTCCTGACCACGTTCGTGAGCGACATGATGCGCTGGCGACGCGGACGCGAGATCGTGTCGCTGGTCGCCTTGATGTTGCTGGTCGTGCCAGGGTTGATCCCGATCACCTTCGTGGACAGCACCAACCCGGACTTTGGCTGGATGGCTCGCCTGGTCCGGTTTAATCCTTTCGGGTTGCTTGCGGCTGTGTCTGGCAATGTTGCGGCAGGTGAGTGGGTAGTTGCCGTGGGTGCTCTCCTGTTGGGAGTGGTCCTGACGGGTGCACTCATCGCCGGGTTTGGTTGGGCTTTGGGTCGCCTGAGCATCCAGACCGGTGACACGGCCGGAGGTCAGAAGCTGAGCTCAACCGGTCTTGGCCTTGGGTCGATTGGTCGTCTAAGCGGCCCGGTCGGTGCCGTGGCCGCCAAGGAGTTCAAGTACCTGCGACGGGATCTGCGGGTGAAAGGCCAATTGTTCGCCAGTGTGTTGATCATCGTAGGTCTGGCCTATTCGGCCATCACCGGTCAGCTCGGGCCGTGGGCGCCGATGACGGTGTCGGCGATTTCGTTTGCGCTGGTCGCTCCCTTGATGTTCAACACGTTCGGGCTCGATGGGGGAAGTTTTTGGATCTACGTGCTGACCGGTGCGCCAGGTCGCAAGGTGTTGGCTGGAAAGATGGTCGCGTATCTCGTGGCGGCGACCCCGGTGCTGCTCATCGTTACCGCGCTGCTGGCCTGGGCGGGGCGGAGTGTTTCGTACGTGCTCGCCGGGTTCGTGACCGCCCTGGCCACCTCGGCGCTCTTCATCGGGGTTGGAGCAGTCATTGCGATTTATGCGGCCTATCGGCTCCCAGAGGAGAACTTGTTCGCCACCAAGACGGCCGGCCAGTTCCGGGTGGTGTTGTTTGGTCTGGGGGGTTTCATTGTGACGGGTTTGGCCGTCCTCCCGGTCGGCGTCGGCCTTGTCGCCGCCTGGGCAGTCGCCGGAGCGAGCGGAGTGACGCTGGGCGCCGTAGTGGCCCTTGTCTATGGCGGGGGAGTAATGGCAACCGGACTGTGGTTGGGTGGGTCCCTGTTTGACGAACGAGCCGTCAAGCTCATCGAGATCCTCGATGGCGAGTAGCTCAGCCGATCCCGCCTGCCAGGGTCGAGCTGGCTGCCGACCGTTTGAGTCGGACCATGGCTGCTACGCCGGCCGCCGGTCCCAGGGCCAGGACCGGGAAAGCCCATTGCCAGGTGGACATATCGGCGATTTCGGGTATCAAGCGAATCGTCACCATCGTGAGTGAGAAACCGAGCGCCGTTTGAAGGGTCAAAGCGGTGCCGCGAACGTCATCGTGGGTTGTCTCCGTAACCATGGTCGAGAACTGGGCGGAGTCGGCCACCACGGCCGCACCCCAGACCAGGAGCACGGGAATCGCAAGGAGCGGGGAGGTCCCGAAGATGAGCGGTGATGCGAGCGCACAAGAGCCAGAGATGGCCATGGCCGTTCCCGCCACTCGCGTACGCCCATACCGGTCCGACAATCGTCCTGCCCACCAGGCCGCCGGTCCGCCGATCGCGATGATGGCAAAAGCGATGACGGGAACCGGGCCGTATGACCGACCTGAGGCTTCTGCCGAAGCCCCGACGAATAAGGCCACCCACGTCCACATTGCATACAGCTCCCACATGTGCCCGAGGTAACCGATTGTCGACAGTCGATAACCCTGGTTAGTGACGACGCGGGTGATGTGGCGCCACGAAAACTGGGCGACGGGTGGCTCGAACGGTCCATCTTCGACGAGCCAACGCATGGCGATCGTACCGAGCGCCGCCAATCCTGATGCGACGAGTACGACTCCTCGCCACTCAAAACCGAGCCCCCGAATCAGGTGAGGGGTGGCGCTGCCAATCGTCAACGCTCCCACGAGAACGCCCAGAGCTTTGCCGCGCCCTGCTTGAAACCAGCCGGCCATGGCCTTGAGCCCCGACGGGTACACTCCGGCCAGCGCCGCGCCTGTCACAAACCGTAGAACGATGGCAGGTGCCGGAGCCGAGACGAAAACGAGAGCAGCATTGGCGAGGACCGCGACGGAACCCGCCCACGCAAATAGGGTTCTCGTTGGAGTCACGTCACTGGTGTTGAGGACTGCCAGCGTAAAGGCCCCGACTACGAATCCGAGCTGAACTGCCAGAGTGAGCCACGCAACTTCGGAAGTCGAAAGGGTCCAGGCGATTTGGAGCTGCGGGGTAACGGCCGACGCGGAGAACCAGACGGTCAGGACCAGAAGTTGGCTAACGGCGATTACCGCCAGGGCGCGGCGCGGCTGGTTGGTCACCTTGGATCAAACCTTCCGGAGTGATGAATTCTTCCTGGAGCAACTGTACGCTTGCCGACAATTCGGAGTAGTCGAGCCTGGCACGTGGTTGAAAAGGGTGTGTTTGCGAACCATCTACAAACGATGAGCCGGCGACTCGGTATCGGAGTGGCTTTGGCGCTATTCGTGGCCGCCTGTGGAGATGCCATGCCAGACGAAGCTGCCTCCGCATCGACGGTTACGGCTGGGGCGGAACCGTCCGAAGTGGTCGGGACGGTCGACCCGGGCGAAGTCGAGTCGGCGCTTTCCGGCGGCACGGTGTCGGCCATCGACACGCTCGGCCGTGGTGGTTGGGACGGATCTCCGGCTCCGCTGATCGATGAATCTGACGTCGGAATCGTCCTGCCGCCCGACACGATTCCCTCGATCGACGCCCCCCAATTCGTGGATATCGCCACAGCAGACACGTACCTGGAGGACGTCGAGCCCGTTGTCTATTTGCAGATCGGAGATGACGTCAGGGCCTATCCCGTGCAGATCCTCATCTGGCACGAGATCGTCAACGATGTCGTCGGTGGCGAGCCGGTCGCCGTCACCTACTGTCCTCTGTGCAACTCGGCAGTTACCTATCGGCGGGTGATCGGAGATGAAATCGTCACCTTTGGTACATCGGGAGCTCTCTACAACTCGGCTCTGGTGATGTATGACCGCACGACGGAGTCGCTGTGGACCCATTACGACGGGCGGGCGGTGATCGGCGCCTTGACCGGTGTTGAACTCGACCCGATCTCGGCGCCGTTATTGGCGTGGGCGGATTTCAAGGACCAGTTCCCGGACGGGATCGTGCTGGATCGAGACCGTACCGGCGCCCGGCGCGATTATGGGACCAATCCTTATGGCGGCTACGACGACGTCGGGTCCTCGCCGTTCCTGTTCAGGGGTGATGCCGACACCCGGGCCGAGCTCTTGCGGCGAGTGGTCGGCGTGGTCATTGGTGAAGACGCCAAGGCCTGGACCCTCGACGGTTTGATGGACGGCGTGGCCAGCGTGACGAGCGGAGAGCTGGCCGGTCAGGATCTCGTCATTCTTTGGAAAGCCGGACAAGCGTCGGCGCTCGACAGTTCGGCGATCAGCGGAGGCTTTGATGTTGGCTCGGTCGGCGTGTTTGATCCCCATGTCGACGGGAGAACGCTGACGTTCGAAGCAACCGGGCCGGGTTTTTTTGACATCGAGACGGGTACGCAATGGTCCATCACCGGCCGGGCGCTCGACGGCGAGTTGGCGGGGGCCCAGTTGACACCGGTGCCCCACCTCGACACGTTCTGGTTTTCCTGGTCGTCCTATCGGGGCCAAACCGATCTCATTGACGGCTGATTCGGGTTATCGTTACCGATGAGTTCGCCGGGCGACCGCCGGGAGCAATCCTGGAGGAAAGTCCGGACTCCACAGGGCAAGGGTGCTGGGTAATACCCAGGCGGCGCGAGCCGATGGAAAGTGCAACAGAAAGCAAACCGCCAACGCCGCAAGGCACGGTAAGGGTGAAACGGTGGTGTAAGAGACCACCAGCGCGTCGGGTGACCGGCGCGGCTGGTAAACCCCGCCCGGAGCAAGGCCATGCAGAGATGATGACGGCCCGTCGATCCTCTTCGGAGGTGAAAGTCTCGGGTAGGCCGCACGAGGTTGTCCGGTAACGGCAATCCCAGATAGATGGTCGCTGCCTGCTTGAAGTCGAGTTTGCTCGAACAAGCAGGAGACAGAATCCGGCTTATAGGCGAACTCAAACTTGTGGGATCCCGTCCAATGGGCGGGATCCCGCCTGGTTAACGGCACCTAGTTGGAGCGACTGGCCACATAGGCGCCAACTGCTCCGAGTCCGGCAGCGAGGACCAGAAACCATGCCTGGCGAATCGGCGAGGCCGGACTCCCGCTGGCCAGTGATGCCAGCGTGACGCCGAAGCCGAAAATCAGCGCTGCCAGGACGCCGTGGAACATCTTGCGCATGGAAAGCCGACCGCCGACGTAGCCCGCTCCGATCAAGCCGACCAGCACCCCGAACACCACCGCACCCGTAAGGGCATCTCTCCCCATCACAGCGGCACCGGCCCAGATCAGGGTGGCCACCAGTGAGGCGATGACCGTCGCAGCACCGAAACCGAGCAGGAGGGCATGCCACTGCAACGTTCGGTACATCAGGGTCCTTCCCAACGGAAGAGAATGTCGATCGACGGTCGGCGAACTTGTGGATCCGTGGCCGTCGGTTTTGACCGATTGTTCCTTAGCTCGGGTCGTCCATGTGCTCTTCGAGCCCGGCGATCCAGCCGGTCGGAAGTTTCCAGTGTCGGGCGCCCAGCACGATCTGGCCCATGTACTTCTTCGACGGATGTGCTACCCGATCGGTGAGATCGGCATGGATGTGGGTGACGACGCTATGGCGTTTGCCTTCACGATCGACTGCTTTGAAGTCATAGGTAACGGTCCTTAGTTCCAGGACTTCGGCGCTGCTGATGGCATCAAGATCTTCGTCGGTGACCGCAAACATCGCTCCCCAGACGGTGTTACCCGGTTCGGGTCGCACCGACGGCAGGGCACCTGAACCGGCCTCGAGCTCGTAGGGGAAAATGAGTCGGGTCTCGGGCAAGTGAGCGATGAATTGGAACTCGGCTCCAGGTGCGACGTCCCTGAGACGGTATGGCGACATGAGCGCCGTATATGAGAAGTACAGGGTCGTATCAGACACCGCGGCGAGTTCCTTTCTGCGCTGTTCGTGATTTTGCCTACTCATGGTAGTGCCATGGCCGGTGAACACCGAAACTCCGTACGATCGACAGGCCGAAATTTGTTTGGAACCTTTCGGGGGTGTGTTTCGTCCTACAGGACACAAGGAGGAGGTGACGCCCGTCATGATTGTTCAAACCCGCAACTGGGTCATTGATGAGCCCTGGGTTGACCTGGCTGCATGCCGCAATTTTGACCCTATGTTGTTCTTCCCACCGCCCG
>JAOUMT010000111.1 GCA_029881355.1 Acidimicrobiia bacterium
CCTGGATGCGCAGCGAGTGCGCTCGTCGGGTGAGCCGTCGTGCTGAGTACCGGGAGCGGGACTTGAACCCGCACGTCTATACAGACAATGGATTTTGAGTCCATCGCGTCTACCAATTCCGCCATCCCGGCCGGTTCCAGGACTCCGCGTGTTAGCGGCGTTCCGGGGCTGAGATAGTATCTTCGTCGTGCGCCGCATTGAACGCAAGATCATGAAAATCAACGACCAGCTGGCCATGCTGCGCGAAGACCTCCGGCTCTTGACCGAAGAGCTCAACTATCACCAGCATCTTGACGACGACGCGCAGCGCGATGCGGCACTCGGCGATGCGGAGGATCGA
Source organism: Acidimicrobiia bacterium (assembly GCA_029881355.1). Lineage (GTDB taxonomy): Bacteria > Actinomycetota > Acidimicrobiia > Spongiisociales > JAENVV01 > JAENVV01. The sequence goes on from JAOUMT010000111.1 coordinate 341, forward strand.
GCCCTGGCCTATGAAACCAACAACGATCGGCTCCGATTCGAACGGCTGGTTCGCGAAACTCAGGCCCGGATCGACAAGGCGGAGATCCGGAGAGCCCGATTTCTGACTGATCTTGGTGACCTATGATCGTCAGCTATGCCAACACTCGCTTTACTTGACGGCCACTCGCTCGCTTACCGCGCCTTCTACGCCTTGCCAGAGGAGCTCGCCACAACGTCGGGACAAGTGACCAATGCTGCTTACGGCTTCATGCGTATGTTGGTCAAATTGCTCGGTGACCATCACCCGGATCGGCTGGCCGTCACGTGGGATGTCGGACGTTCCACGTTTCGCACTGAAGAGTTCGCCGAGTACAAGGCGCAGAGAGAGTCAGCGCCCGATCATTTCAAGTCTCAGCTACCGCTGATCGACGAGCTCCTCGAAGCCCTGGGAATCAAACAGTTCCGAGCACCCGGGTTCGAAGCCGACGACGTGATTGCGACGCTGGTTCGCAAAGGCGTGGAAGAGGGGTTCGATGTGCTGGTCGTAACTGGTGACCGGGATAGCTTTCAGCTCGTCAATGACCACGTTCGTGTTGTCTATACGCGTCGCGGCATCTCCGATGTGGTTATGGCGACTTCCGAGTGGATCGAGGGCAAGTACGGTGTTCGGCCGGATCAATACGTCGAGTACGCGGCCTTGCGTGGGGACAACTCCGACAACCTACCGGGCGTTCGAGGGGTTGGTGAGAAAACGGCCGCCCGATTGATTGCCGATTACGGAGGTCTCGAAGGCATCTTTGAGCATCTCGATGAGATGACTCCGAAACTTCGCCAAAACCTTGAAGAGGCGCGCGAACAGGCGTTTCTGAATCGAAGACTCATGAAACTTGTCGACACGGTACCGCTCAAAGACGTCCAGTCGGACCATCTCGTGTGGTCTGACTGGGATGAAGGCGCGACCAAGCGGTTGTTCGAGTCGCTGGAGTTTCACACATTGTGGAATGACCTCCTGGCCGTTCACCCCGGTGGCCTGGCGCCTGCCGGGGCGGTCCTTACGCCGGACGTCGACGTCATAACATCGATGGATCCCGTTCTGAACCTGGCGCAACCCGTCGGAATCGCACCCGTGTGGGACGGCGGTCGACTTGATGGTCTTGCCTTCGCCGATGGCGATCAACATGCCTATGTACTCAGAGATGTCGCCGTTGCCGAAGCCTGGCTTCGTGATGACCGGATCACCAAGACGGTGCATGACAGCAAAGGACTGATGGCCGCCCTCGGGTCTCTTGAGTTGCGGGGTGTCGCGTTCGATCCGTCCATCGCTGCCTACGTTATCAATCCGACCGGGCGGGCGTTCGGGCTCGACGAGCTTGCCGATCGATACCTCAACCTCGAGATCGATAGCGTCGACGTGGTCGACGATCCGGCGCAGGGAGCATTCGATTTCGATGACACCGCTGGTGTGAACCTCGACGCGGCTGGACGGAGGGCCATAGCGACGAGGTTGCTATTCGAACCCTTGTCGCGTGCTCTCAGCGAGCAAGCTTCCCTGGAGCTGTTCAATGAGATCGAAATGCCCTTGGTTCCCGTATTGCACGCCATGGAAGAGCGCGGGATCGGAGTTGATCGTCAGTATCTTGTCGACCTCGGCAAAACGCTGCGGGCCGATCTCTTGGTCCTTGAGGCGGCCATCCATGAACTGGCGGGCGAAACCTTCAACGTCAATTCAACCGCGCAGCTGAGGACCGTCTTGTACGACAAGCTGGAGCTGCCCGTTCTCAAGAAAACATCGAAAGGCGTGCCATCAACCGACGCATCGGTGCTGGCCAAGCTCGAACACCCGATAGTCGAACAACTTCTGCGATACCGTGAGCTGGAGAAACTCCGATCAACGTACGTCGACGGTTTCCTTCCGCTTATTACGAGCGACGGGCGGATTCACACGACGTTCAATCAGCTGGCGGCTGCGACCGGCAGGCTTTCATCGGACCACCCGAACCTCCAGAATATTCCTGTGCGGTCCGAGACCGGACGCACGATCCGGCGAGCGTTCGTGGCCGGACCCGGCAATGTCTTCGTCGTTGCCGACTACAGCCAGATCGAGCTCAGAATTCTCGCCCACATGTGCAGAGACGAGGGGCTTCTGTCGGCGTTTGGATCAGCGGCTGCCGATGTCCACACGGCTACGGCAGCTTCAGTATTCGGTGTTCCCCTCAATGAGGTAACGGTTGAGCAGCGGCGCCGCGCCAAGGCGATCAATTTCGGCTTGCTTTACGGGATGGAAGCGTACGGACTGTCCGAGCGTCTAGAGATCTCTCGCGATGAGGCGAAAGACCACATCGAAACCTACTTCGCGAAGTTCCCTGACGTTCAGGCATTCATGCAGTCCATTATCGACGGTGCCAAGACGCTCGGCTACACGGAAACCGTTTTTGGCCGTCGCCGGTACCTTCCGGAACTTCGGTCGGACAATTGGCGAATCCGCCAGATGGGCGAACGGATGGCTCTCAACGCCCCGGTGCAAGGAACTGCCGCGGATATCATAAAGCTGGCGATGCTGGCCGTCGAGGATCGGCTGGACGGCACCTCCGGACAGCAACTTCTTCAGATTCACGACGAACTGGTTGTCGAAGTAGCTGAATCAGACGTTGCGAACGTGACGAGCCTCCTGGTAGAGGCGATGGAGGGTGTGGCGGACCTTGCGGTCCCGCTCAAGGTTGATGTCGGGGTTGGCCGGACGCTGGCGGACGTCAAGGCATGAATCATCTTGGCCGCGGGAATATCCACTGCTAGGCTTCGTTTTGCCTCGTGGCTAGACCGCGGGAGCTTTCCTGGAGGTAATAAACAAATCAATGTCTACCGATAACGACGCCGCGTCCAATCCGGACGAGGTAACCACCGAGCCGACGACCACCGAAGTCGAGGCTAGCCATACTGAACCCCCCGGCACTCCAGAAGTGCCACCCCAGCCGGAGGCCGATCTGCCTGACGCCCCGCCGGCCCCGGCCACCGAGGACGAGGTTGATCCGGCTCTAGCCGGTGCCCCAGCTGCGTCCGTAGCAGACGCTGCCCCTGTGACCCCAGAAGCCCCCGCAGTCGCCGAGGCGGAGGAGGTCGCAGAATCCGAAGTACCCAAGACTACCGACGAGGTCGGCACCGACAGCTCCGAAGAAGCGGCTGAGGAACCGATATACGACGGTCCTCCAGCCATCGTTCCGACGCGTATCTCGGATCTGCCAGACAGCATCGCCGATGACTTTGAAGCCGCCATCGAGCACACGATGCTTGAGTTCAAGGAAGGCGACATCGTCGAGGGTGTAGTCGTCGCCATTGAGAACGACGAGGTTCTCGTCGACATTGGTTACAAGAGCGAAGGTGTCATCCCGCTGAGCGAGTTGTCGATTCGCAAGGCCGTTGATCCGTTGAGTGTCGTGGAGATCGGCGAAACCCTTGAGGCCCTGGTCCTCGATAAGGAAGACGAAGAAGGTCGCCTGATTCTCTCCAAGAAACGTGCTCAGTATGAGCGTGCCTGGGGCAAGATTCAACGAATTACCAATGCTGGCGGCACGGTTACCGGCCCGGTTATCGAGGTCGTCAAGGGCGGACTCATCGTCGACATCGGCTTGCGGGGCTTCCTGCCCGCTTCGTTGGTGGAGCTACGCCGAGTCCGAGACCTCGATCCCTACGTTGGTGAACTGATCGAGGCAAAGGTGATCGAACTCGACCGTAATCGCAACAATGTGGTGTTGTCCCGGCGCGCCTGGTTGGAAGAAGCTCAGGCCGAGCAACGCCAAGCGTTCCTCGATGACCTCCAGGTCGGTGACGCTCGCCCCGGTGTTGTGTCATCTGTTGTCAATTTCGGCGCGTTCGTGGACCTCGGAGGCATGGACGGGCTTGTTCATGTGTCCGAGCTTTCGTATCAGCATGTCAACCATCCGTCCGAGGTGGTCAAGGTCGGCGACGAAGTTCAAGTTCGAGTGCTCGAAGTGGATCGCGATCGCGAGCGCATCTCGCTTTCCATCAAACAGACGATGGAAGATCCGTGGGAGTCATTCGCCCGCCAGTTCTCGGTCGGCGACAACGTGAGTGGAGTCGTTACGAAGACCGTTCCGTTCGGCGCATTCGTATCCGTCGGCGACGGTGTCGAAGGCCTTGTACACGTTTCTGAGATTGCGATGCACCGCGTCGAGTCACCTGAACTGGAATTGTCTCTGGGACAGCCGGTAGAGGTCAAAGTTACCGAGATGGATAATCAGCGCCGTCGGGTAAGTCTTTCGATCAAGCAGGCTCTGCCTGGCTACCAGGAGAGGCCCGTCACCGAGCAGGCCGCCCCGCGGCGTCGCCCGCCGGAGCGACACGAGTTCGAGCGGGAGACCGAGTCGGCCGAAGAGACCGAAAGTGCCTTCAACGTAGATTCGTCTCTTGAAGCAATTCTACAAGAGCTTAAAGAGCGCGGCATAGGCCGCCGATAGTAATTGAAACGGGTCGGCCAGATTGGCCGGTCCGATTCAAAAGCATCGGTTCGTTACTGGCCTGTAGTAGTCTTTTCGCAGGACATCGGCGAGCCAGGATTGTTGGCTTTGCGAAGAGTCTCCAAGCCTAATAAGACCGCATCCGAGCAGCGTCTCGCGTGCGCAAAGTGGATGAATACAAGGGGGATAGGTTTGGCTGTCAATGAAACTTCAGCGCACCTATTCCGCGTGCTAATTCGGAGTGTCAAGAGGAGAAGTCGTGGGTAAAAGGGTAGTAGTTCTCGCAATTGCGATCATTCTCGCTGGACTGGCAGCACTCGCCGTCTGGCAAGTGCTGACCAACGCCGAAGATGCCGCCAAGGAAGGGCTCACGGAGACCGCGGTGTATCGAGCGACTGTCCTCGTACCCGAAGGCACCGAAGGCATTGTTGCCAACGCCAACCAGTGGTTTGTGCTCTCAGTGGAAAACGAGAAGTACGTTCCGGCCAACGCCATTACCAATGAAGCCGATCTTCAGGCGTTCGTTCTCAACAATATGGTCGCGGCTGGCCCGATCTCCGCAAACCAGATTCTGACGTCCGATCAGTGGACCCCGATCACCGAGGATGTCCGCCCGTTGGCCGACGTAATCCCGAATGGCAAGCGGGCGATGACGATAGCCGCTCCCGGCAATCAGGGTTTGAATGAACTGGTTCAGCCAGGCGACCGGATCGACATGATCGTGACCGGCGAAGTCGAACTGATTGGGTTTACTCCGGTTGACGGTCTGGGACTCGGAGAGGTGACCGCAACGGATGGCACAACGGATGGGGCGGTTCCGGGTGGCCAGGGGGTCGACACCGATGGCGATGGAACCCCTGACATTGTGATCCCACAAACCACCAAAACGCTGAGCCGATATGTCCTCCAAGGACTAACCGTACTGGCGGTTGGCCGTGAGCTGGTGCCGGACGAAGACGCCGAGATTGTCGTCACCGTGCCTGACGCGGTACCCGTTGAAGGCGAAGCAGCTGCTCCCGACGACAGCACCCGAACGATGCTCACCCTTGAGGTGACGCCGGATCAGGCCGAGAGAATCGCTTTCGCCTATGGCTTCGGTCAGATATGGTTGACGCTGAGCCCAACAGACAATTTTGCGGCAGCAGAGACAGAGGGTGTGGTTATCGAAAACCTGTTCTCAGATTTCGGTGTACTCACGACGCTGTTCCCTCAGCTTATCGAGTTCGAGAGACTGCTCGGAGGTCAGTAAGTGAGCTTTGACGACTACGACATCGTTGTTGTCGACTCGGACGAGGAGTTCTTGGCCGAAGCCAAGTCCATCTTCGAGGGAGTGGTTACGACGGCGCGCAGCGTCGCAGACGCCCAGCGTCTGGTCGAGGCCGGTGATCTCGACCTGGTGGTTCTTGGGCCGTCGAATGCCCATGAAGCCGCTCTCGAGTCGTTCTCGCTTCTGCTTGAGCTCGACTCGGACCTACCGGTTGTCTTGGCCACCGGCACGATCACCGCACAGCTGCTGCGCGCGGCGCTCCGATTCGGACTCCGAGACGTTATTCAGGCGCCATTCTCGGCAGAAGAGATTCATCAGGTGCTGCGGGACTCGGAACGCCGGTCCAAGCGACGAATTTCGCCGGTAGCTCCTGTCGAAGCTGTCGGACCGAAGCCAGGCCGCGTCATTACCGTGGCGTCCGCCAAGGGTGGATCCGGCAAGACGGTTACTGCGACGAACCTGGCGCTGCTGCTTGCCCGAGAAGCGGGTCCCGGTAAGGTGGCGATCGTTGATGCCGACCTTCAGTTCGGTGACGTTTGTTTGGTCCTGCAGCTCGAACCGAAGCTCACGATATTCAATGCCGCGCAAGAGATTGATCGACTTGACGAGTCGCTGATCGACTCGCTGCTCACCAAGCATGTTGAAGGAGTGTCAGTTCTGGCGGCTCCGCTCGAACCGGCTTTCGCCGACGAGGTATCCACCGCAGTCCTGATCGAGGTCGTTACCCGCTTGCGAGATCGATTCGAGTACGTCGTGGTCGACACTGCGTCCCTCCTCGATGAACTGCTGCTCTCGCTTCTTGAGCGCGCCGACGATGTCATCTTCATCGTCGATATGGACCTTCCGAGCGTGAAGAACGCCAAGCTGGCGCTCGAAACGCTTCGCCTGCTGAAGTTCCCATCATCGAAGATCAAAGTTGTACTCAACCGATCGAACGCAAAGGCTCGCCTCGATGAAGGCGAAATCGAACGATCACTCAAAATGAAGATCAGTGCCAGTATCCCATCAGACGGACTTGTGCCGGCTTCGGTCAATGAAGGCCGACCCGTCGTCTTGTCTGCGCCACGGTCGAAGGTTGCCAAGGGTTTTGAATCGGTCGCCGGGCTCATCTTGGGAGAAGTCGCGGAGTCAGCGAAAGCTACCAAGCGACGCTGGAAATAGAGTTACGAACGGGGACGAACCATGGCATCATTGTCAGAACGGGTAGCAGCAGCAAAGACGGCCGGTGACGACCGTCCGGATGGTCGGCGTGAAAGCATGTTCCGCGAGCTGCGAGGCAAGCTGCATTTTCGGGTCGTTGAGGAGTTAGGGCCGACGCTGTACGACCGGCAAATGAGCGACGCCGAGCTGCGACTTCGAGTCGTCGAGATGCTTGAGTGGGCCGTGGACCAGGAACAGGGTCTACCTCTCACTTCGGCTGACCGATCCCAACTCATCAATGAGATCGCCTCCGACGTCCTCGGCTACGGACCCATCGACGCCATTCTCAACGATCCCGACGTCACCGAGGTCATGGTGAACGGACCCAACCAGATTTACGTCGAGAAGCTCGGAAAGCTCACCAAAACCGATATCAGGTTTGTCGATGCGACCCACCTGCGTCGAATCATCGACAAGATCGTCGGTCAAGTCGGGCGTCGTGTGGACGAAGCGACCCCGATGGTCGATGCCCGCCTTCCCGATGGCTCCCGGGTCAATGCGGTGATCCATCCTCTGGCAATCGGTGGGCCGTTCCTGACGATTCGTAAGTTCTCCGTCGACCCCTTGACCGAAGAGGATCTCATTCGATTCGGATCTTTCGACAAGCGCGTCGCCGACTTCATGGCTGGTTGTGTAAACGGTCGGCTGAACGTCATCATCAGCGGTGGTACGGGTTCTGGGAAGACCACGATGCTTAACGTCGTCTCGTCCTACATCCCGACCACCGAGCGGATTGCGACAGTCGAGGACGCGGCAGAACTCCAGCTCCGTCAGGATCACGTTCTGAGCCTCGAATCGCGTCCCGCCAACCTCGAAGGCAAGGGCCAGATCACCATTCGGGACCTCGTGCGAAACACCCTTCGCATGCGACCTGATCGCATCGTTGTCGGCGAGGTTCGTGGAGGCGAAGCCCTCGACATGTTGCAGGCCATGAACACGGGTCACGACGGTTCGTTGACGACCGTTCACTCGAACTCGCCGCGTGACACGCTCTCAAGAATCGAAACCATGGTGCTCATGGCCGGCTTTGACCTCCCGATCCGGGCGATTCGAGAGCAGGTTTCGTCGGCAGTGGATCTCATCATCCACGTGGCTCGTCTGCGCGACGGGTCTCGCCGCGTCACGCACATCACCGAGGTCGAGGGCATGGAGGGTGACATCATTACGCTTCAGGACCTGTTCCTTTTCGACTTTGGTATGGGCATGTCAGAGGACGGTAGATTCCTGGGCAAGCTGAAAGCCACCGGGATTCGGCCATCGTTCAGCGAGAATCTCAAAGACCTCGGTATTGACCTACCGGCCGATCTCTTCGACCCCGAGCCCTTCGCTCGCCGTCAGAGTGCGCAAGCCTGGTGATCGGATGAGACGGTTCGTAGCGCTGCTCGCCAGCGCATTCTTATTGACCGGCTTGCTTGCCTTGCCAGGTGCCGCTCAGTCTGACGAGCCGCAGGTGGTGATCATCGACGTTGATACATCTCGCTATGACGAAGACGGCCTGACCACGATTGTCGCCGAGATTCGTAACGTACAGGAGGTCGATCTCAGCCAGATTGTCCTCGCCGAAGAGGGCGTGGTTTTCGATACAAGCGAGGTAACCATCGAGTCCATCGGCGAGACGAATGTCGAGGTCGGCGTGGTACTCGCCATCGATGTCTCAGGTTCGATGCAGGGCGCCCCGATTGAGGCGGCGAAGGCCGCTGCCATCAACTTTGTAAACAACAAGCGCCCCTCCGACAGCATCGCCCTGGTTACTTTTGGCGATGAAGTAGCCATTCGGGTTCCCTTCACCACAAATGCCCGTTCTGTGACGTCGGTCATCTCTGGCCTGGAACCTGCCGGCGCTACGGCGTTTTACGATGCGATGATCGCGTCTGTTCGGCTATACGAGGACTCCGAGTTGCAGCCTCATATCATCGCCCTCACAGATGGCTCTGACTCGGGATCATCTGCCACGCTCCAGCAAGTCGCTCAGGCGGTGGCCAGCCAGGGTGTTCGCGTGTTCGGCATCGCTCTCGAATCGGCTGACTTCAACGGCGGACCCATCGAAGAGATCGCTCTCGCCAGTCCCGGCGGACGTTATCAGGCGACGTCCGATGCTGCACAACTCGACGCC
>JAOUMT010000299.1 GCA_029881355.1 Acidimicrobiia bacterium
CGAATTTCGCCGCCGGTCTCGCAGCCGCCAAGCAGATCGTCGATGCGAGCAGCAACAGCACCAACATCGTGGTTTTCCTGTCCGACGGCGAGAGCAATTCCGGTTCCAGCTTCGACACCGACCTGGCTGCGCTGGCCACGACCGGAGCGATCGCCCACACGTTCGCCATTGGCGGATCCTCGAGTTGCACTGGCGGAATGGCCGGCACGCTCCAACACATCGCCTTCACGACGGGGGGAATCTGTACCGAGGTCACCGACCCGGCCAACCTGGCCACGGTCATATCCGGATTCCTGGCCTCGACCCTCGAATCGCTCGAATTGTCCGTCGATGGAGGAGCGGCCACTCCCATCCCGGGCCCAGATATCATGCCCCCGCTCCCCCAAGATGGCCCAATTCTGGTCGACTACACGACCTCGGCCAGCAACCTCGGCGTGGGGGCGCACACCTTGTGTGTCACTGCATTTGGATACGACGCCGGTGGCGTCGGCGACAGCGGACCGGCGTGTACGAACGTCTCGGTGTTCGCGATCGAACTGAACCCGCCACACGCAGAAAGGGAGCTAGGAGTCGACACCTCCCACACGGTCACCGCCACGATCCACGGCGAAGCGGGCTCGGTTGACGGTCGTATCGTCACGTTCACGGTCATCAGTGGACCGAATGCCGGTGCGTCGGGGACCTGCACGGTGGCGATCGACTGTGCCACCGATTCGAACGGCGATGTGGCATGGACCTATTCCAACTCCGGCGCCGGCGGCACCGATACGATCCAGGCCTGTTTCACAGTCGCCACCCCGACCGGGCAGACCGGTTGTGACACGGCAACCGTGCGTTGGGCAGATACGACTCCCCCGCTGGCGGCTTGTCTGCCCGGCCCCAACCCGCACGGCAAGAAGATCCCCCCGGCTGGGAACAGCAGCCTCCCCGGCGCCAAGGGTGGCCAGAACGAGGATGGGTTCTACGACCTGATGGCCGAAGACCTCGTTGATCCCAATCCGCTCGTCTACGTGATGGATGAGGCCACCGGGCATGTGTTCGGCCCGTATCCGGCCGGCACGATCGTCAAATGGACTCAGGCTCCCGGCGCCCAACCATCCGAGAAGAAGATGGGCAGTACCAAAGGCTCGGCCGGAGCTGTTGACTACCACCTGAAGGGTCAGGGAGACATGCTCATCTACGCTGTCGACGTCTCCGGCAACGCTTCGAATCCACTGGTTTGCCTGGTCCCGCCGCTGCCGAAATAGATGGATCGATGTCTTCGCTCTCGTAGGGGGGACCAAGGCATCGAGCAGCGGCGCCGCGCTAACCGGCCCCCACCGACGTAGTGACCGGTGGGGGCCGGTTGCGCGTTCGGACCGGGTCGACCGGCGGCTCTCGAACCGTCAACGTCCCCCCTGCCAGCCCTAGTTCATCCAGGTTCGAACGTGGTCCCGCCCTATGATCCCAACATGAGATCCGATGCCATGGCCCGACGCCTCGTGACGATTCCGCGCACCGCGATTCTGTTTTTTGGCCTGACATTGCTCTTCCCCGTCCTGGTCGTGATCACCGCGTTCGTCGACCTGATCCGAAGCCTGCTGACCAGGAAGCCGTGGATCGCCACCCGGCTGCTCGCTATCGGCTGGGTCTATCTGGTCAGCCAGATGGTCGTGATATTCGTCAGCGCCTGGCAGTGGCTGGTGTCGCTTCCATCAGGGCAGCGTCGCGCATCCAGGCTCGCCGAGGGTTCTTACCGGCTGCAGGCCTGGTGGGTACGGTTCATCGTGTCGGCGATGGAATCGGTGCTCGGGCTGCGCTTCGAAGCCAGCAACATCGACGTGGTAGCTCCCGGCCCGGTCATCGTGCTGTTCCGTCACGCCTCGATCGTCGACAACCTGCTCCCCTACGTGTTCGTATCCGATCAGGCTGAAATCCGCCTCAGGTGGGTCTTGAAAAAGGAGCTGCTGTCGGATCCAGCGCTCGACATCGGGGGCAACCGGATGCCCAACTATTTCGTGGATAGGAAGTCCGACTCACCGGAGCAGGAACGAGCCAACATCGCCAGGCTCGGATCGGACCTCGGCCCCGACGAGGGGGTCCTACTGTTTCCCGAAGGTACCCGGTTCAGTAAAGCCAAGTACGAGGCACGGATGAGCCGACTGGCGGAAGCGTCACCGGAACTGCACGAAATCATGCGGGGTCACGAACACGTGCTCCCGCCTCGTACCGGCGGAGTACTCGCTTTGTTGGATTCAGGGATGGACGTGGTGTTCGGCATCCACACCGGCCTGGAGAGCCTGCGGGGCCTCAAAGAGATCTGGAGCGAATCCCCGGTCGGCAGACAGGTTCAGGTGACGTTCCGTCGCGTACCGGCCGCGGACATCCCGGCCGGGACCGACGACCGAATCAAGTGGCTTCACGAAGAATGGGCCAGGGTCGACGACGCGATCGTCGCCCTGCAACGAGTCAGGC
>JAOUMT010000112.1 GCA_029881355.1 Acidimicrobiia bacterium
GCCGTGGTGGCGCATGAGCGATTCGTCCGGAGTGGACGATCCGCCCACTTCGTAGATCGCTTCGAGGAAATCGATGCCTTCCTCGGATGTGGCAGTCAGCTCTTCCCAGCGAACCCCCGAATCCAGGTCTATCGCTTTCCGCTGAGCGGGTCGCACGACCGGCTCGAGCACCTCTGATGGCGTCCCCGTCCCGAACGCTGGAAAGTCGTCGCCCCGAATCATCCGATCCAGCGAAAGACCCAGTTCGGTAACTATCGCGTATAACGTTCCGACCGAGGGTTTCGAGAGCCCACTCTCCACCTGGGAGATGAGGCTCGGCGATAAACCGAGGCGCCGAGCCAACTCACGCTGGCTCATGCCGGCCTTGGTTCGTTCCGCCCGAAGCCGGTCCCCAATCCCGTCCAAGGTCTCACCTAGTTCTGACTGCATCTCGTCCTGTCATTCGACGTTCTGCCATACATGCCGCGCCGCAAACCACAGATCTTCAGTCGACTCATCACGCCGAACGGAAGTATCTGCTGGATGGAGGTTACCGACCCACGCGCCGTCGTGCAGTCTCACTAACCAAGTTTGTAGACAGACTTCCCGACGGCAGCTAGAGCGATAACCCCTGTCCGGCCCATATTCGCTGTTATCTGGGTCAATACAATCACACAACAAGCAATGTTTTCATTGCACGACTCAATTCAACGTGTGTAGTGTCACTAATCGTGGACCGAATCTTGGATGGAGCCGCGCGCTGGGGGTTTCGCCTGGCACGCCTGGAGAACGCTGATCCCAGCGGCCGGACTTTGGGCGCCTCTCGGGCGCACTACCGATCTGAATGGATCGGGCAGCCGTGAGTCAGCGGACACTGATTCGTGGCGGGACGGTTCTGACTCTCGGAACCAAAACGCCCAACTTCCCGGCGGCAGATGTGCTCATCGAGGACGATAAAGTAGTCGAAGTCGGTCCCGCACTTCGAGCCAGAGACGCCGAGATCGTCGATGCTACGGAAGCGATCGTGATGCCGGGTTTTGTCGACACCCACCGTCACGCATGGAAGTCACTCTTCCGCAATTTCGGGATCTTGAGCAGCGAGGAGCCCGACTCGGCGGCCCGCCACGGGGTCCACTACAGGGCCGAAGACGCTTACGCAGCGACCCTGATTGGTCTATTGGGCGCCATTGAAGCGGGAATCACCACCGTCGCTGATTGGTCCGACATTCAGATCGATGAGAGCTACACCGAGGCCGTCCTGCAAGCCCACGCCGACGCCGGCCTCCGGACCATATTTGTCCATGCTTCACCTGCCTGGGCAGAAACGGGCGGCGCAGACGCAACGTCGATACGACACATGGTCGAATCCGGGTCATCGACTCCTAGGCCGCTAACAACCTATGCAGTTGGTCCGCGCAAGCTGGACCCACCGAATCGTGAGCAAGAAGAGATCGATTGGGCATTGGCCAGGGAACTGGGACTACGTATCCACGTCCACGCCGGAACTGAGAAGTCAGCTACGGGGACTGTTGCAGCGATGTTCGGAAATGGGATGCTCGGACGAGACGTCACCCTCATCCACTGTTCGAACATCGACGACGACGACCTGAGTGCTATTGCTTCGTCAGGTGCCGGAGTGTCGCTCGCTCCCGCCGCAGAAATGGCCGGAGGTCTCGGATCTCCACCCATCCAACAACTGATTGATCATGCCATTCGCCCGGGCTTGGGCGTCGACAACGAGCAGCTGGCGCCAGGAGACATTTTCGCCCAGATGCGGGCACTGATTTCCGTTCAGCATGCGACACTCTTCGACCTCAAACTGGCTGGAAAAGCCGGCATACCCAACCTGATGAGCACCCGCGACGTACTCCGGCACGCCACGATTGACGGCGCTCGGGCTGTAGGCCTCGGAGACGTGACCGGATCACTCGAACCCGGCAAACAGGCCGACGTTTTGATACTCCGAACCGACCGACCCAATATCTACCCGATCAACGATCCCATCGGAGCAGTTGTATGGGGGATGGATACGTCCAATATCGACTCGGTGTTCGTGGCAGGACGAGCAGTCGTCCGCAACGGGATCCTTGAAGGGGATTCGGCCGGGGCCCAGGGCCTCGCGACGTCGGCTCGAGACCGGGTGGCATCTGCCGCCGGGACCGAAGTCACAACGGGCACGGGCGCGGGGCGATGACCACCACCCGCTCACCGTCCTCGGCGTTGACTTCATTCGTGGTGGCGTCGCGCTACATGCCGGTCTATCTAGCCCTGATTGTGCTGCTCGTTGTGGCGTCGATATGGGCGCCCGCGACCTTGAGCCGCGCCGGCCTGAGTGCTGTCGCGCTGTTCGGCACCTACCTGGCCATTACCGCTCTTGGCCAGATGTTGGTGATCATGGCGGGAGGGATCGACTTGAGCGTCCCGGGGACTTTCACGCTTGGCGCCATTGTCATGGTCGGATTCGGACAGCAAACGGACGAGCGTATTTGGATCGCCATCCTGGCCGCAGTCGGCCTAGCGGCGCTTGTCGGTCTGGTCAACGGAATCATCATCGGCGGACTCAAGCTCAACGCGCTCATCGTGACGTTGGCTGTTGGGCAAGTCGTAACCGGAATCGTCAACCGGTACCACAAGACATTCGCTATCCAAAGCTCCGTACCCTCGGGACTGGCCGACTGGATGACCGTTCGCTTCCTCGGGATCTCCAGACCGTTCTGGATAGGTGTGGTGTTGACCGCCTTGTTCATCTTCGCGTTCCGCTACACCACGGTCGGTCGACGCTTCCAGGTAGTGGGCGCCAATCCAGTGGCCTCCCTGGTTAGCGGATTACGCGTAAACCTGAATCAGATCGCGGCATATGTGGTCGCGGCAATGCTCTACGCAGTAGCCGGGGTGTTGTTTGCCGCTCTGCTGCGCAATCCGGGAGTAACCATCGGAGCACCATATCTGCTCGGTCCGATCGCAGCAGTTGTGATCGGCGGGGCCTCACTGACCGGAGGATTGGCCAGCCCGCTATCCACATGGGCAGCCGCATTCTTCCTGGCAGGCCTCAACCAGATGATGAGGGTTATGGGCCTCCCAACAGCACTTCAGTTCGTCGTGTTCGGTCTCGTGATCATCGGAGGGATGCTCGTCTCAGGCGATCGCATCATCAAAGGCGTGGAGCAGGTGCTCCGCGAACGGCGCCGACCGACCCGCATCGAAAAACCCGCAAAGAAGAGCTCGATCGACGGGCCAGGCTGAGCCGAGCATGTTCAAAGCGAGCCCACGAAGACGCAATACAAACCATGAAACCAGGAAGGGCTACATGGCCCAGACGGAGGAGAAGATGAACCGAATCAAAATCGTTGGGTGTGTCGCCGTACTGGCGATGCTCCTGACCGCTTGTTCCGGAGACGCTGGAACGACGACTACAGCCGACACTCCGGCGCCTACAACCGCCGGCGAAACTACGACGACCGCCGCGGCGACGCCAACGACATCAGGTAGTACAGCGACAACCAGCGACCCGGGCACTGATCCGCTCGCCGAGTATGGCGAAAGCACCGACGCAGACCCGGCATTAGTCGCCAAGGCGATGGGTCCGATCGACGCCCCGCAAGACGATCCGGCGTATGACATCATCCTGGCGGCGATCGCTCGGGCGAATCAAGACCTTGACCAGGCCACGATCGACAAGGCACTCGAGTGCTGGAACGCGCCAGAGTGCGACACGGGAAGCGGAGGCGACCTCATCATGGGCTTTGCCGATGGCGGCGGACATCTCAATGTCTGGCGTGGCGTAACCCACATGGAGGCCATCCTTCAGGCCCTCACCTATCCCGAGATTGGCACCATCGTCTCGACCGAAGCCTTGTGGAACGCTGATACTTCGGTTGCAGCCAACGACATCGACTTCCTGGTCCAGCGTGGAGCCGACTTCATTACTGGCTACCCCGACGCCGGCGTGGCCATCGGCGACGCGATCAAGGCAGCTACAGCAGCAGGTGTTCCATACATCCCATGGTCGGCTGGTTGGGTGGGTCTACCCGGCCAGGATGGAGCTCTCGTACCAGGCGAGGATTACCTCACCGTTGTCGGCGAAAACCTGTGTGCGCTCGGCGAGAGCATGGCGGAAGTCCTAAATGACAACGTCGGGGAAGGCAAAGTCGGCGTCCTTGGTGGTACTCCTGGCAATGCCCTTTCCCTGGGATGGCAGCAGTGCCTGACCCCGGCCTTGGATGCCGGGATTCAGCAGGTCGGGGAACCGGCCGACACCTTCTGGGTCAATGACATTGCCTTGCAGGTCGTCCTCGGGTGGCTGTCCACCGACCCGGATATCAAGGGTTACGCCTACGAATATTCCGACGGAATGAACACGGCGTTGCAGGCGTATGATCAGCTGGGTATCCCCGTCGAGAATCTGACACTGGCGATGCGCACCGACGAACAGACGCTGTTCTGTGACTGGGTGGAACGAAACGAGCCGACCTACAACATCTGGTACTCCGCAGGTGGGAACTTCCAGTCCCGGGTGGCGGTCACGGCGGCCATGATGTATCTCAAGGGCGCCGAGATTCCATCGCAAATCGACGTGCCACACGTGATGCGTCAAGTCACAGCCGACGACTGCAAGCCAGATCGGGCAACGCCTGCCGTCTCGGGCACATCATTGGTGCCGGACAGCGTACTGGCGTTGATGTTCGGTAGCCAGTGAACACTGGCAATCCCGATGAAGGATCGAGTGACGAGGACCTGGTCCTTACGCTCAGTGGCGTGTCCCGACAGTTCGGGGCTGTGCGCGCACTGAGCAACGTCAGCTTCGACTGCCGACCGGGAGAAGTTCACGCCCTTGTCGGCGAGAACGGCTCCGGAAAGTCGACACTCCTTGGGGTTGCTAGCGGGTTCGTTGACCCCGATCTGGGCAAAGTCCAGATCGGGGGCAAGACCCTCCGACGAGATTCCCCGGCACTGGCGCGCAAGCTTGGTCTGGCGATGGCATATCAAGACACATCGTTGATCCAAGCCGAGCCGGTCAAGAACAACCTGTTCCTGGCGGCACCGCCAGGAAAGCGGCCACCGTACTGGAGGCGCAAGAAATGGGCGCGCAGACTCCTCGGCGAATTCGACCTCGATATGGAGCTGTTTCCCGATTCGCCTGCCGGGTTTCTCACTCTTGCCGAACGACAGCTGTTCGAAGTGGCCAAGGCCCTCGTATCAGACCCCAAGGTGATTCTTCTTGACGAACCGACGACCGCACTCGGTCCCGATGAGGTCGAATCACTTCATCGGACGATCGCGCGGTGTCGGGATCAAGGGATCGGCGTCGTCTATGTGAGTCACCGATTGCCTGAAGTGCTCGAGATCGCTGACCGAATCACAGTATTACGAGATGGTGAAACGCAGGGAACTTTCAATGCCAAAACAACCACCGAGCACGAGCTGGTCGACCTTATCGTCGGTCGCCCATTCGAGGCTGCGTTCCCGCAACCGTCAGTGTCAGCGCAGGAAAAAAGCGAAGTCTTGGTTGTCGAAGGTCTGCAGGGCCAGTCGTTCGGCCCAGTCAGCTTCACTCTCGAAAGTGGAGAAGTGGTTGGCATCGCCGGAGCCGAAGGCAACGGGCAACCGCAGCTGTTCGACACGTTGTCGGGCAGAACCCCTCCACGCGCAGGTCGAGTCACGGTTGACGGCAAGGACCTGACGTTGATCTCAACACATGAGGCCATCGGTGCCGGTGTCATGTTGCTGCCCGGCGACCGCAAGAACGAAGCTCTGATGACGGTCCTCGGGGTCAGAGTCAACGCCACCGTCCAGTCGATCCGACAGTTCAGCCGTCTGTTGTTCCTTCGCCGCCGTGCCGAACGCCGTGAGGTCGGGAATCTGGTCGAGGAACTAGAAATCCGCACGCCTTCGCTTGAACAGCCGGTCGAGTTCCTCTCTGGGGGCAATCAGCAGAAGGTCGCCGTTTCGCGTACGTTCCTCAAGAAACCGTCGGTCATCCTGGCGTACGAGCCAACCCAGGGAGTTGATGTCGGCTCGCGCTTTGACATCTATAAAGCGCTGCGGGCGCGCACCAATGACGGAGCCGTGCTGTTGGTCAAGTCGAGTGACCCGCTTGAGCTGGCGGGTTTGTGTGATCGGGTGCTGGTGTTGTCCCGAGGACAGATCATTGAAGAAATCCCTGGCGATGAACTCAATGAGGTCCGGATCGTCGAAGCCATCGTCCGCGGGCCTGGCCTATCGAGGTCCGGCCAATCGTCCTTGGGAGTAGCGATGCCCAAGGCGCCGACCCGAGTCGAGACGCCGTGACGAGCCAGTACCAACCAACGGGACCAATCGAAGCGGCCCGGCAGGCGATCCGAAAGGTCGCACGCAACGCGCGTGACAAAAACAAATGGCGCAAGGTCGTCAAGGTTCGCCTCTGGATGCCAATCGCGCTCCAACTGATCTTGATCGGCGGTCTACTTTGGTACACGAGTACCCGCTTTGACGGGTTTCTCAATAGCACGAACGTCACGAATGTTCTGGTGATCGCGATTCCCCTGGCGATTGCGGCAATGGCCCAAACCCACGCATTGCTCGTCGGATATCTTGACCTGTCCGTGGGCGCGATGATCAGCCTCGGAGTGGTTATCGCGTCGTTCCTAATCGTGCCCGAATCATCGGCTACGCAAATCATGGTCGGCGTCGGGGCGATCCTCCTCGTCGGTGTCGTTGTCGGGCTTGTCAACGCCGGACTGGTCCGAGGAGTCAGGATCCCGTCGATCATCGCCACATTGGCCACATTGAGCATCCTCGACGGCATTTCGCTCACGTTGCGAGAGACGCCGAGTGGCAGTATCGACCCGGGCTTCATCTCGGGCCTCAAGGCGAGTGCGGGACCCGTCCCGATCGCGTTCATCGTGGTCGTCGTGGTGGCCGTTCTGCTCGATTACTGGCTCCACGCAACCGGCGCGGGGCTCAAGGTGCGGGCCACAGGATTCGACGAACGATCCGCAAAGCGCAGCGGAATCAGGACCAACTGGACGCGGGTACGGGCGCTGATCCTCTCTGCGATCTTCGCGGCTATTGCCTCTTTCTTCGTCATGTCGCGATCCCCCATCGGGAACGCGCAGATCGGCTCAAGCTTCGCACTCAACAGCATCACGGCGGCAGTTCTCGGAGGTGCGTCTCTCGCTGGCGGGCGGGCGACGTACGTGGGAGGGCTTATCGCCTCAGTGCTTCTAGCTTTGATCATCACCGTGCTCCCCTTCCTGGGTCTGACACCAGACCACGGTCTCATGATCATCGGTGTCCTCGTGCTGATCGGGATCATTCTGTTTCAGGTAGGGGACATCAAGGAATTGGTCAAGAGGAACTTCCGACGGGCCCGTCGGCTGGCCCTGGGAAGCAATCTCGTCGCTGAAACGGAGCTACCGCAGTTGTACCCGTCTGGAATCGACTTCAGTGTCGTTTCGACAGGACGGAAACTGATCACGGGCGGAACAGTGCTTTCACTCGATCCGGCCATCGGCGACCTAACCAATGGAGACATCCTCATCGAAGGAGACCGGATTCTTCAGATCGGGAGGAACCTGGCCGCCGGGGACGCCGAGGTCATTGACGCGTCGGGGATGATCGTCATGCCCGGGTTCGTAGATAGCCATCGCCACATCTGGGAAGGCGTACTTCGCAACATCGGGACCGATGTACCACTCGAAGGCAGAGTCAGTTATATCTCATTCATCCTCCGAACGCTGGCGCCGGCCTATCGGCCACAAGATGTCTATGCGGGCGGCATGGTGTCGGCGGTCGGGGCCATCGATGCCGGTATCACGACACTCCTCGACTGGTCCCACATCCAGAGTTCTCCGGCTCATACCGACGCAGCCGTCCAGGCACTTCAGGATTCCGGACTGAGGGCGGTATTCGCCTACGGGTTCCCATGGTGGGGGAAGTGGGAGGAACGTCAACCTAGCTGGTTCGTGCGCGCCGCCAGCGAGTACTTCTCATCCAAGGATCAACTTCTAACGCTTGCGTTGGCTGCCCCAGGACCCGAGTTCACAGATTTCGAAGTGGCCAGGGATCACTGGAAACTGGCCAGAGAAGCCGGTGCGAGACTGACTGCTCACGTCGGCGTCGGGAGCTATGGCCAGGACGCCAAAGTTCAGGAAATGGGTCAAGCCGGGCTGCTCGGCTCCGACACTACATACATTCATTGCACGACCCTGAACGACACGGAGATCCAAATGATCGTCGACAGCGGCGGCACCGTGTCACTCGCCTCACCGGTTGAGATGATGATGGGACATGGGATGCCCCCGATCCAGAAGTTCCTTGACCGCGGCCTGAAACCGAGCCTGAGCATCGATGTCGAGACCAATGTACCTTCGGATATGTTCAACCAGATGCGATCGGTGCTCGCCCTCCAAAGAACGCTGGCGATTGCCGAAGAGAAGACACCGCTTCCGGCCCGTGAAATTCTCAGCTGGGCGACGATCGAGGGAGCCAAAGCCAACGGGCTGGAGTCGAAGGTCGGCAGTCTTAGCCCAGGGAAACAAGCCGACATCATCATGCTCAGGACCGATCGCATGAACGTGACTCCACTCAACGATCCGGCTACCGCCGTCGTACTAGGCATGGACACCAGCAACGTCGACACGGTTCTTGTTGCCGGCAGGGTCATGAAGCAAGGCGGGTTGCTGCTGCACGTCGACTGGAAAGCGGTGCGGCGAATGGCCCTCGATTCTCGCGACTACCTGGTCGAAAAGTCCGGGTTCAAACTTCCGAAGATCTAGCGCTACCCGATCTCTGCCTGATTCTCCGAATTTCTTAGAAAACTTCACCCGCCCGTCGAATCTGGGCCGTAACCAGCGTCCTTCCTTGCAACGACGAAAGGTTTCACGATGAAGACAAAGTTCCTGAGCGCCATAGCCGTGTTCGCGATCGTGGTCGGGGCGGCGGGAGCGGCTTTCGCCGGCGACGGCCTGTCCGACGGTACCTACAGTGTGACCGTCCCGGGGATCGGGACAATCGTCCTCGATGTCGCAGACGGACTTGCAGAAGTGACTGCGGTGCCAGACGGCTACACGGTCGAACTCGATTCTGACGACGATGACTCGGAGTTCTTGATCCTCGACGATGCGGGGGACACGGCTCTCAAGATCGAGTTTGAGGGTGATGAGCTGGAGATCAAAGGCCCTACCGCCTTGCCCGGCGTACACGTCTTCACGCTGCCGACCGGAGAAGTGACCGTCACGGTAGGGGTCGATGGCACGATCACGTCCGTCGTCGCCGATGGATTCACGGTCGAATGGGACGACCACGGCGAGGTCAAGCTCGTATCCGACGATGGCACGATCGAGATCAAGTCTTGAT
>JAOUMT010000300.1 GCA_029881355.1 Acidimicrobiia bacterium
ACCTCGTCATCACGGATTGCGAAAACGAAACGGACACGTTCAGCGTGTTCTGCGAGGCGTACGACATCCTGACCACGAGCTTCGTCGACCCGCTCGATCCTGCCGACCTGGCCGCAGGCGCCATCGAAGGACTTGAGGCCTACGCGGGCGACGCCACCGGCCCCGCTCCCGCTCAGGTCAGTTGCGCAGCACCAACCGATGCCTTTACCGAATTCTGCTCGCTCTACGCCGAGGACGTCAACGATCAGATTTCCGAAGACGCCCTGGTCGAGGCGGCTGTCCGAGGGTTCATGGATTTCGCCCTCAACGATCCCAATTCCACGTACCTTCCTCCGGAAGCACTGGAGGCCTTTCGAACATCCAACTCGGGACAGATCGAAGGTATCGGAGCTCTGGTGCGAGGTACCAACCTGACCCCGGCGGACGACACCGATTTGATCTGTAATGAACTCAGCCCGACGTGCAAGCTCGAAATCGTCACCCCACTCGAAGGCAGCCCGGCAGAAGCCGCCGGCATCAAGCCAGGCGACTTCATCGTGCGCGTCAACGGTGAGGCCGTAGAAGGCCAGTCCGTCGACGAGGTGGTTCTGAAAGTGCGCGGACCGGCCGGTTCAGAGGTCCAACTCGGTATCGAACGAGGTACCGAGGTTCTTGATGTCACGATCGAGCGCGCCCCGATCATCGTCCCCATCGTCGAGGCAGACATGCTCACCGACACCATCGGCTACCTCAGCTTGGCCCAGTTCACGGCTACCAGTCCCCAACTGGTTAACGATGGACTCGCCAAACTGCTTGACGCCGGAGCTGAGAACATCATCTTCGACCTCCAGTACAACCCGGGAGGATTGCTCGACGCATCGGTGGAGATCGCGTCCGAATTCGTTGGCGATGGGTTGATCCTGTCAACGCAGGCACCAGACAACACGATCGAGTTCGAAGCCATTCCAGGCGGACTTGCCACCGACGAATCGGTCAAGGTCTACGTCTTGATCAATCGTGGTAGCGCGTCCGCCTCGGAAGTGGTGGCCGGCGCCCTCCAGGACACCGGTCGAGCCACGGTGATCGGCGAGAACAGCTTCGGCAAGAACACTGTGCAACGCCAGTTCTTGCTCAGCAACGGAGGTGCCCTCAAGGTCACCATTGCCAGGTGGGTTACACCTGACGGCAACAACTACGGGATCAAAGGTCTCACGCCCGATATTGCCGTTGAACTGTCAGACGACTTCGATCCACAATTTCTCATCGACTACACGGTCGACTTGATCGCGAACGGCTAGCCGGCTGCGAGTCCGGTCGGACAGGAAACGCCCGTACCCCCGATACCGCAATAGCCGTTCACGTTCTTGGCGAGGTATTGCTGGTGATAGTCCTCGGCATAGTAAAACGGACCGCTGATCCCCAGCTCGGTCGTTATGGCACCGAACCCGGCACGGGACAATTCCGCCTGGTACCGATCCCGTGAAGCTTCTACCTGGGCCAATTCCTGCTCGTCTGCGACGTAGACGGCCGACCGATACTGGGTGCCGACGTCATTTCCCTGCCGCATTCCCTGGGTGGGATCATGACCCTCCCAAAAGGCTTTGAGAATGGCGTCGAAGCTGATCTTGTCGGGGTCGTATGCGACCAGCACAACCTCGGTGTGACCGGTCTGACCGGAACACACTTCACGATAGGTCGGGTTCGGTGAGTAGCCACCTGCGTACCCAACTGCGGTCGAGTAGACCCCATCAAGCTGCCAGAAAACCTTCTCCGCACCCCAAAAGCACCCCATCGCCACTACCAACGTCTTGATCCCCTCCGGAAACGGAGGCTGGATCGGATGGCCGTTGACAAAGTGAGCCGCCGGAACCGGCATCATTTCGGTTCGGCCGGCTAGGGCCGTTTCAGGATCGATCATTGCCTTCTTCTTGCCAAACATCGGGAGGTCCTTTCGTCGTCGACCTTCGGTCGCCTCCGGTCCAACACCGGCGCCAGCGGACGTGTTCCCTAACTGACGAGAATCCGTTCCTGGACCCTCCGCACGATTTCATCTACGGCTTCCCAGCCGAGCATGTGACCACGTCCTTCCAGCCAAACCAACTCGCCATGCAGAAGATTGGCGGCAATCAAACGCGCTTGAGTCGGAGGACTCGTCCGATCCTCGCTCCCGGTGATCACCGACACGGGCAGTTCGATTTCGGCGATTCGGGGAGCCAGATCTTCTTCCACCATCATGTCGATGGCCGGATGGATCTGGGCGTAATCGGCGGTACCGACCTCAGCTTGGAGGGCCTCCACGAGGGATGGCGACGGCGCTCCGAACGCATCCGCGAGGGCTACCCGGCCGTAGATCTGGTTCGATAACACCGTCGCAGCCAGCGGGTATTTCATAAACTTCGTCCTGGCCCGACCCAACGGGTCGCGCCCCAGCCCGCCATGGATCGGCGAAACGAGTACCGCT
>JAOUMT010000301.1 GCA_029881355.1 Acidimicrobiia bacterium
CCCGGTCATTCACGATGCGGTCACGCATCTGGGCGACGGCGAACCGCTGGTTGTCGTCGGTGAACTTCGACGCGGCTACCGACTCAATGACAAGGTACTCCGTGCCGCGCTCGTGGCGGTCGGTCCCGCCACCAATGAGGCCACTGAGTGAACAAAGATTGGGTAGAGAAGGACTACTACAAGGTCCTTGGCGTTTCGAACACAGCCGACCAGGCTGAGATCAAACGCGCCTACCGCAAGCTGGCTCAGGAAAACCATCCAGACGCCCATCCCGACGACAGTTCGGCCGAGGAGCGTTTCAAAGACATTTCCGAGGCCTACGCAACATTGTCTCACGAGGATCAACGCAAAGAATACGATGATGTCCGCCGCATGGTTGCCTCCGGGAACTTTGGCGGGTTCGGTGGATTCGGTGGCGCAGGCGGACCATACACAGGCGGCTCCCAGCGAGTTCGGGTTGAGGATCTTGGCGACATCCTGGGCGGCATGGGAGGACTCGGTGACCTCTTCGGCGGAGCGACCCGCCGGAGTCGAGGGGGTCCGCAGCGAGGTGCCGATACCCAGGCAACGCTGCATATGTCCTTCGAGGACGCCATCAACGGGCTCACCACCACCATTGCGGTCGACGGGGAAACGGAGTGCCACGTTTGTCATGGATCAGGGGCCACACCAGGCACCAAGATTGATCTCTGCTCATCGTGTGGCGGTAGTGGCACCACCGCTCAGAACCAGGGGTTCTTTTCCTTCGCCCAGCCATGCCGCCAGTGCCAGGGATCGGGTCGTATGGTCGTCCAGCCGTGCTCGAACTGTCGAGGGCGTGGAACCGAGGTGCGGACCCGAAAGATCAACGTCAAGATCCCGCCGGGTGTCAAAGATGGTTCCACCATCAGACTGCGAGGAAAAGGCGGACCGGGGACGGCTGGCGGACCGGCCGGAGACCTCCTGGTACGAACCCAGGTTGAGCCACATCGGCTGTTCGGTCGACGCGGAGATCACCTCACCGCGACGATCCCAATCACCTTCACGGAAGCCGCGCTGGGCGCCGAAATCAAAGTCCCTACCCTTGACGGATCGGTCCGGCTCAAGGTTCCGGCAGGCACAACGACTGGCAAAACCTTCCGAGTCCGCGAGAAGGGCGTTCCGCGTACCAAAGGCAAACCCGGGGATCTTCTGGTTACCGTGGAGGTAACGGTTCCAAAGAAGCTATCTCGGGCGGCCAAGAAACTGCTTGAGCAGTATCGCGAAGAGTTCGAGACCGACGACCCGAGAGCGAGGTTATTGACATGAGCAGCAATCCACCCCATGCACTGTTCGTGATCTCGGTCGCCGCCGAGCTATCCGGACTCCACCCGCAAACCTTGCGGATCTACGAACGTCGTGGACTCGTCGAGCCCCACCGAACTCCTGGTGGGACCCGTCGGTATTCCCAAGCCGATATCGACCGACTCCAGCTGATCCAGACACTCACCGAACAAGGTCTCAACCTCGAAGGCGTCAAGAAGGTGATGGATCTTCAGAACCGCATCGTCGCTCTCGAGCGAGAGATTGGCGATCTCAACGAACGACTGTCCCTCGAACGTGAACGGGCCAATGCTGCGATCCGTAACGTACACGCTTCGTATCGCAGTGAGATCGTGGTGCGGAAGTCCCACCTGCCCGACCGCAACCGGTAGCCAATGAAAGGCCCCCGGACTTGAGCCGGGGGACCTTCCTTACATCGCTCAGCTGCGGTTTAGCGCGTCGCGAATCTCACGAAGCAAGACAACATCTTCGGGATCTGGTTCGGGTGCTGCTTCTTCGGCGGGTCCTTCAACCTTGGCCATCACTGCCTTGTATGGCTTGATGATAAAGAAGAACACCGCCGCACCGATCATCAGGAACGTGATGAGCGCAGTGATGAACGAACCGATGCGAATGCCGCCGGTTCCATCAGCCGCAGTGTTGAACGCGAGCACGCTATCGAAGCTCGGCTCACCGAAAATGAGCCCAACAATCGGCATGAGAACGTTATCCACGAGAGCAGTGATAACCGCTCCCAAGGCCGCAGCCATAACCAAACCGACACCAATGTCGATGAGGCCTGGCCGCATTATGAAGTCTTTAAACTCCTTCAACATCATTTGCCTCCTCGGGGATTGAGATGCGACCGGATGGTAACCCATTTGACAATCACGCGTCGCAGCTGCCCGGCACCGTTCGAAGCCGGGCCCAGAAGCTCTTCGGCAACGCAACGATGACTTCGATAGTCCAGTCCGCCCAGCCCGGGTGATTCACGGCCCGGCCTCCTGACGCAGCGCCCTGAACCCCCCCCCCTTCCTCAAGTCGGTCGACGGCAAACGACGTCAGGCTCAGGCCTGCTTCGCTACCACGCACCCGGAGCTGCCGGAGCCAGTCATCAAGCAACTCTTCTGGAGTATCTCCGATCGCCAT
>JAOUMT010000113.1 GCA_029881355.1 Acidimicrobiia bacterium
ATTTCAGCAAGCTGGCTTGAGGATCCGATGGGATGCTGTTCAGAGCAAAAGCGATGGTGTCGGCCACCCGTTCACCGGCCCGCAGGTTCCACTCCACGCCTTGGTCATTCCAGTTGTCGAGTTCCCAATAACGGAGTAGGTCGGCGCGGGTGGCGGAGGTCAACGTCACGGCTGCCCAGGCATGGGCCAGCTCGTGCAGGATGATGTGACGGGTTGGCATGCAGACCTCGATGTCGGCTATTCCCGCTTCGAGTTGAAAGTAACCGGTGTGCCCGTGGCAGCCATTGACGGTGGCGTGGAACGTTATGTCGAGCGGAGGAAGCGCCAGGCCAGCTGCCTCGAACCGGCCAAGTGCCCACTCGACCCGTTCGGTGAGCTCCGGGGTCGCGTCGTGCAGAGCAACGGTCGAAGGCTCCGACGAGTTACCGGCAGGCTGCCCATGGTCCGCTGTTGCAATCGGCTGGAGGGGAGCGGCTGCGTCGGCTGGGTTGATCCCGTCCACCGGGGAAATGCTCGGGAGGGCAACGAATAGGACGCGAAAGCACGCCCGGCCGGAAACGTGGATAATTGGCGCATCGCGACCAAAACGAACACAGTTTCGGCATAGCCGGAGCTGTTGTGCAACTTTGGCGCAGCCAGAGTTGCCGTACACCCGGAGGGACTTGAACCCCCAACCTCCTGATCCGTAGTCAGACGCTCTATCCAATTGAGCTACGGGTGCGTGTGCGAAAAAGAATAGCCTATTCAAAGTTCGACGTGACCGGCCGATACGACCACAATGGCAGGCAGCGCCGTCATGCGTTCAGTGCGATCACGGGGAGGGAATCAGTCCACATGGGAATCGCGGAACTTTCAGCCCAGTATTGGGACCTTCAGATGCGCTTCTCACCGGAGAGCGCCACGATGTACGGCGACCACCGGTTCGACTCGGAGATAAGCAACGTCGCACCTGAGACCCTCAAACAGGTTATGAAGGAGTTGCGAGTCATCGCCAGCCAGGCCGAGGCGATCGACGCTACGTCGCTCGATCGCCAGGACCGCATCACCCGAGAAATGCTCATCGACGCAGTTGAGTCATCGGAGACCGCTATCGACGAACTGGGGTTGATGCTCCGCATCGACCCGATGATCGGCGTTCACTCCATGTTGATCGCCGCTCCGTCTCGGACGGTTGCCGACCAGCCAGAACACGCCGAAATGTTGCTGGACCGATACCGCAAGGTCGATGAGCTGATCGACAGTCACCTGGCATGGCACCTCCAAGGCGTAAACGAGGGTCGAGTCGCACCGACTGGGAATATGGAACGAGCTGTATCTCAGCTGGATAGCTACCTCGCCTCCCCGGTCGACTCTGATCCGTTTCTCAATATCAGCGTGCCGCAGTGGGATGGAAGAGAAGCCTGGACGGCGGCCATGACCGACGTCGTCACGACAAGCATCCGGCCGGCGCTCGAACGCTATCGCGACACCGTCCGGTCGAAAATTCTGCCTCACGGGCGCAACCAGGATCGGGCGGGTTTGAGTTGGGTCGAAGGCGGCGCCGACTACTACGAACGCCTGATCAAGGACTTCACAACCGTTGCGCTCACCGCCGACGAGATTCATGAAATCGGCCTAGAAGAGATAGCGACCTCGGCTGAAGAGTTCGCCAAATACGGGCAATCGGCGCTCGGCATTTCGGACCTGCCGCAATTGTTCAACCGGTTGCGAACCGACCCGGCGCTCCGGTTCGACTCGACCGACGAACTTATGGAATTCAACCGATCAGTCATCAGCAAAGCGGAGTCTCTCGCACCCGATTGGTTCGGTCATTTACCAGAAGCGCCGTGTGAGATGGCAGAGATACCAGCTTCGCTGGCACCGAACATGCCACCCGCCTACTACTTCCCTCCCCCGGCCGATCAATCCAGGCCCGGTACGTACTTCCTCAACACTGCCAGCCCTACGACCGTGCACCGATTCGACATGGTCGCAACGGCGGTCCACGAAGCTGTCCCCGGCCACCACCTGCAATGCGCTATCAACGCAGAGGCCGGGGATCTACCGATGTTCCGGCGGTTCGGACTGGTCGTTGCATATTCGGAGGGATGGGGGCTCTACTCGGAGAGGCTCGCCGACGAGATGGGTCTGTACCCTACGGATCTCGATCGAATCGGGATGGTCTCGGCCGACGCCTGGCGTGCAGCCCGGCTCGTCGTCGACACGGGCATTCACGCCAAAGGCTGGTCGCGGGACCAGGCGATCGCCTACATGACCGACAACTCGCCCGTCAAGCTTGACACCGTGGCGATAGAGGTCGATCGGTACATCGGCTACCCCGGCCAAGCGCTTACCTACAAGATCGGCCAACGTGAGTTCCAACGGCTTCGGGAGCTTTCTGAAACCCGACTCGGCGACCGGTTCGATATCAAAGAGTTCCACGACACGGTGCTCACGAGCGGAGCAGTCCCATTGCCCATGCTCGCTGAACTCGTCGAAGAGTGGATTGAGTCCGTCGCGTAAGGAAGGGGCCAACCGGGGAACCGCCAAACCACCCACCTGCAGAGTGGTTTGGTCGCGCCGGGTCTCACGCACAGATAAGCCCCGGACAGATCCGGGGCTTCATCGGTTTTGGCGGAGAGGGAGGGATTTGAACCCTCGAAGAGGTTTAAACCCCTTACTCGCTTAGCAGGCGAGCGCCTTCGACCACTCGGCCACCTCTCCTCATTTGTCGTCCGAAACCTTAGTGGGTCGCGAACTAGTCGCGATCGGGGGAGGGTGGGCGATCACCAACTGTCAGGCGTGCAGCGTAGGCAAAGTCGAACGCTTCGTCGGAGGCGCCGAACTCCCTCAGATGGGCAAGCCGCTCCCCTGCCTCGACGAGGTCGGGCTGGTGGCCATCTTCGATCCACCAAAGTACTGACGTCGGTTCCGCGGACTTCTCGAACCAATCATGACGCTGCCTGAACACGTCGCGATGAGTCCCTCGGAAAGCAAACTGTTTGAGACGATCGATCGATTCCCAAACACTCAAATTGATGACCAGAAGTGGATCATCGAACAGTTGAAAGTTCATCGAGTGTCCGCTTTCGTCTTTCAGGCGCCACACGAAGCCCTCCGACTGCTCGCCGAGGCCGTTGACCTCATCGAGCCTCCCGACGAACCCTTGGGCCAGTTCGCTTTCGGGGTCAATCGCCCATCGGGCGATGTTGAGCTGCGCAAGCTGCATAGTACGAACGGTAGCGCGCTGACCGCTCAGGTAACCGTGCGCTGGAACCCAGGGTTTGACCCTGGGTTCCTAACGAACGAGGACCCCGGCGCACCGGGGCCCCCGATTTGTCTATCAGATCTGGTTCTTAGGCTACGGCAGCCAGGCAGTCCAGACCGACTCGTTGTCATCCACCCACTTCTGAGCAACAGCGACGGGGTCGTCGCCGTCGATCTCAACCGGAGGCAGCATCGAAAGCTGATCCTCGGTGGTGATCTTGAAGTTGCTCAAGAACGTGAACACATCGGCGTCCTTGGCCTGCAAGAGACCAGACGCAGCCTTGTAGATCACGTCCTCTGGGTAGTCGCAGTCAACCCCACCATCACCAGAAGCCTGGGAGGCGGCACAGTCCTCGTTATAAGCGGGTAGCTCAACGTTGACGAGGTCGAACATCGACACCGCCGCCGTTGGCGTCCACCAGTAGAGGACAATCGGCTCGCCGGCAGTCACCCGAGCTTCGACCTCGGCGACCGTGGCTGGTTCCGATCCGGAGAACTGCACCTGGAACGGAAGCTCCAGGTTGGCGATGATCTGCTCGTCGTACTGCGAGTATGACGGGTCCGTACCGAGGAATCGGCCATTGTCACCGGTCTCGGCAGTTGCAAACAGAGCGGCCAACTCAGGGTCTTTGAAGCCCTCCCACGTCGCCAACTCCGGATGCTCGTCGATCACGTAGCTCGGAACGAACCAGCCGATCTTGCCGATCGTGCCCAATTCGCCGATATTCACGGCGGAGCCGTCTTCGAAATAGGACTGCTCGGCGTCGGTGACGCCAGACGGCCAGATCTCCAGAACCGCATCGAGGTCCCCGTCGGTCAGGCCGGTGAACATGGCATCGTTCTCGTTGACATCGACAAGTTCAACCGGGTTGCCCAGTTCCTTCTCGATGATGATCTTGGCAACCTCAGCGTTGAGGCGAGAAGCCGTCCACGGGTTGACTACGAGGCGAATCGTTGGCTTGTCGCCACTCGGGGCCACGGTGGTGTCGCCACCTGTTTCTCCCCCGGCGTCGACTGTTGTGTCCCCGCCGCAGGCAGCGGCGACCAGCGCCAACACCAGAAGCAAAGCAAATAACTTCTTCATTGTTTTCCTCCTATTAGGTCGGTCCTTTCGGACCAGTCGCTACATTACTTAACAATGACTAGTACCGCACCTTCCGAGACACCCGCCCTATCGGCCGAACACGTGTGGAAAGTGTTCGGCCAAAAACCCGAGCGCGCCGTGCAATTGGCCGAGGCAGGGGAAAGCCGTTCGGACATCCTGGCCGAAACCGGGTGCACGATCGGCGTGCGGGATGTTTCGTTCGCAGTAAAACCCGGCGAAACATTCGTCGTTATGGGCCTGTCCGGTTCCGGGAAGTCGACGTTGATTCGCTGTGCGGCCCGCCTGATCGATGTCACCAAGGGGACCGTTCACATCGACGGGGCTGACTTCACGGCCATGGATAGCCAGCAACTGCGCGAAGTTCGCCGCAAGAAGCTCTCGATGGTGTTCCAGCATTTCGGCTTGTTTCCGCACCGACGGGTCATCGACAACGCCTGTTACGGCCTGGAGATCCAGGGTGTCACCAGAGAGAAACGGCACGAACGAGCCCTCGAGGTCCTGGGAGTCGTGGGGCTGTCGGGGTTCGAATATCACTATCCCCAGCAACTTTCCGGGGGCATGCAGCAGCGAGTTGGCCTGGCCAGGGCGCTCTGCGTCGATCCGGAAATCCTGTTCTTTGATGAACCGTTCTCCGCACTCGATCCGCTGATCCGGCGCGACATGCAAGACGAGTTGATCCGTCTTCAGCAGTCCATGAAACGCACGATCGTGTTCATCACTCACGACTTCGCCGAAGCGATCAAACTCGGCGACCGGATCGCCATCATGAAGGACGGGGCGTTTGACCAGGTAGGTACAGCCGCCGAACTAATCCGCAACCCGGCGACAGATTACGTGCGCGAATTCACCGAAGACATCCCCAAGGCCAAGGTCCTGACCGCCCGCGACATTATGGTCGCCGGTGGCGATTCGTCTCGCCGGGTTGATGCGTCCACGAGCGTGCTGTCGCTGGTACCGATGCTTCTGAACGACCCGACCCCGATTGCCGTATCGGAGGATGGATTCGTGATCGGGCAGGTGGACAAAGCCACCGTGGCAACGTTCATGGATGAGGCGTGACCGCTCCAGCCGGCACCGAACGACCCGTTTGGACGCGCTATTTGCCCTATCTGGCGGTTCTCGGCGCCGCGGTGGTCATCCAATTCTTGGTGACGACCGAATTCCCCGCACGACTGGACAACTTCTTCTCCGATCCGGTTGACTCGTTGGGAGCCTGGGGGCAGGTGAACCGGCGGACCGGCACCCACCCACTGTTCACGCTGGTGTTCAACCCGCTCACCTCGGCGGTTGACGGCGGTATCGGATTGCTTGAAACAGCTCTGACCTGGCTCCCCTGGTACATCCTCCCGACCGGGATCTTCGTGCTGATCGCTCGTCGCCGCCGGTTCATGGACGCCTCAGTGGCCGCCGCGGCAATGATCTATCCCGGCTTGATGGGCCTGTGGGAACCAACGATCGAGACCCTGGCGCTCATGTCTTTTGCGGTGCTGGTTTCGGCTGCCATCGGGATCCCGCTTGGGATCTGGGCGGCGTTTCGTCCGAGAGTCGAGGCGATCCTGCGACCTTTCCTCGACATCATGCAGACCGTTCCCGCCTTCGTGTATTTCCTCCCTTTGCTGATTCTGTTCGGGATCGGCAAGACGAACGGAGCGATCGCCACCATCATCTACGCGCTTCCGCCGGTGGTCCGATTGACGACCCTGGGGATTCGTTCGGTTCCCAAACAGTCGGTCGAAGCATCAGATATGTTTGGCGCGTCGACTTCCCAGACATTGTTCAAGGTTCAAATCCCCACAGCGATGCCGACCATCCTTGCTGGGATCAGCCAGACGATCATGATGGCGCTCGGGATCGTCGTGCTGGCTGCACTTGTCTCGGCCGGTGGACTCGGAGGTCTGGTTCTTCAGAGCCTGCAAGCTCGACGCAGCGGTCGGGGCATCGCCGTCGGTCTCGCCATCGTCGCGGTGGCCATGATCCTCGATCGGGTCGGGCGATCGATGGCCGACTCAGATCGGTCCAAGAAGTTGTCGCTACGTGCACGGTTTGGACTGCTCGGTGGGCTGCTGATCGGCACAGTTGTCGGGAGGCTCATGGAGTGGACCACGTTCCCAAGCATTTGGGCGCCACGGTCATTCGACTGGATCGACACCGGGGTCGACTGGGCGATCGCCAACTGGTCTCCTTATACCCGAGCGATCAACGACTTCATCGTTGGCGGCATCGTCGTGCCGCTCAGAAACTTCTTCATTGGAACCGTCGCCTGGCCCGCCCTGATGCTGGTTGTCGCCTTCCTCGTCTGGCGGATGGCCGGACCTCGACTGGCCGTGTTCTCCGTGCTGGCCATGGGGTTCGTCGGATCGATCGGCATGTGGGATCTGTCGATCGATACCGTTATCCAGGTCATGATCGGAGTCTTCATTGCGGTGCTCATCGCAGTGCCGGTCGGCATCATGGCGGGACGCAACGAACGAGTCGAGGCGGCACTTGGACCGATCCTGGATGGGCTTCAGACCATCCCATCTCTCGTCTATATCATCCCGGTCGTCACGCTATTCACGCTTGGTCCGATGCCGGGCATCATCGCGTCGGTCCTCTACGCGATGGTGCCGGGGGTTCGCATCACGGCTCTTGGTATTCGCAACGTACCGTCCGAGAGTGTCGAAGCGTCGGAAACTTTCGGCGCCACTCGCCCGCAGACCATGTTCGGGGTGCGCATTCCGTTGGCAGCTCCGACGATCATGACCGGAATCAACCAAGTCATCATGATGGTGCTCGCCATGGTGGTCATCGCCGGCCTGGTCGGGGGTGGTGCGCTCGGATTCGAAACCGTGCGGGCGCTCACCCGTAACCTGTACGGCCACGGGTTCGAAGTCGGGTTGGCGATCGCCCTCATTGCGATGGTGCTCGATCGAAGCACCCAAGCCCTGGCGCGACGTTTCCAACCTCCCGCCGCTACCTAGCCCTACGGTTCTGTGAGTCAGCTTCTTGGGGCTCCAGTGCCCGATATCGGGTGCTGGAACCCTGGGTTCAACCCAGGGTTGCGGGTTCGAGGGTTGAGGCACGAGAGAGTGCGATTACAATGCCGTCGTCATTCGGAGGGGTCGCATAGTCTGGCCTAGTGCGCACGCTTGGAAAGCGTGTAAGGGGTTAAACCCTTCGAGGGTTCGAATCCCTCCCCCTCCGCCGAAGGCGGAGGCCTCCGCTGTTGTCGGCGACAGCCGCCATCGGGCTCACCGCCCCCAACGAGGCACGCTCGGCCATCCTTGCCGATCCCAACCAGCTCCCATGGACCCAGATCGGTGGGTCATGGCACCCCGGCTAACATTTCCGGCGGAGAGGTGACCGAGCGGTCGAAGGTGACAGTCTTGAAAACTGTTGAGGTTCACGCCTCCGCGGGTTCGAATCCCGCCCTCTCCGCCATG
This sequence comes from Acidimicrobiia bacterium, assembly GCA_029881355.1. Classification (GTDB taxonomy): domain Bacteria; phylum Actinomycetota; class Acidimicrobiia; order Spongiisociales; family JAENVV01; genus JAENVV01. Next base: position 7,774 of record JAOUMT010000113.1, read on the forward strand.
AACTACGAAGATTTCATGCATCTCGCGATCGATGAGGCGCGTCTGGCGCTCGACCACGACGACGTCCCGATCGGGGCGGTACTCGTTGGACCGGACGGCACGTTGGTCGCCCGCGATCACAACCGGCGCGAAGAACGCTCGGATCCGACCGCCCATGCCGAAATGCTCGTCCTATCGGCCGGTGCGCAGGCCACCGGCGACTGGCGACTGACCGGCCACACACTGGTCGTAACCCTCGAACCGTGCCCGATGTGTGCCGGAGCCGCGGTCAATGCCCGGGTCGATCGGATCGTTTACGGGGCCGCCGACCTCAAGGCCGGCGCTGCCTGGTCGCTCTACAACATCCCCCAGGACGCTCGCCTCAACCACCGTTGCGAGCTCATCGCCGGAACGCTCGAAGCAGAATGCTCGACCCTGCTCACCGATTTCTTCGCAGACCGTCGCACCTCCTAGCAACACCGAGGCGACAGCCAACCGGTCGTAGATGCCCGACTCGTCGACGGCTTTGGGCACCCTGACGCCCTCCGCTATCTCAGGGGTTTTCGAGGGTGATACCCAATAGTCGAACCCGTTTGAATGGTGGATAGTGGAGCTACCAACACAAAGGAAGAACCACATGACAACTGCTACCACTCTCGAAAGCACCCCACAGATTTCGAACGAGTCTCGCAATTGGGCGACCATGACACACCTGTCCGGATTGGTCGGGTTGTTTGGAATCCCATCGCTGCTCGGCCCCTTGGCCGTATGGCTCATGAAGAAGGACGATCCCTATGTCGTTGACGAGGCCATCGAAGCCCTCAACTTCAACATATCGTTCCTGCTCTACGCCATCGCAGCCGGGATCTCGATCATCGCCCTCGTAGGGATAGTTCTCCTGCCGATGGTCCTCGTCACCTGGTTCGTCCTGACGATCGTGGCAGCCATACGGACCTCCGACGGCGAGACATACCGGTATCCGTTCACCATCCGCTTCGTGAACTAGACGCCTCGATCTAATCGGAATGGGCCCGGCCGACGAGCTGGGCCCATCCTGGTCGCACGCAACGATCGGGCCTCGCCAAGACCCACGATCTCCACCAACAAGGCCAAGTCGACTGCCATTGGTGGGAACCATGCGGAGGCCCACCGCCTCCATCAGCAAAGCTGACTCCGGCGGAGGGGGTGGGATTCGAACCCACGAAGAGTTGCCCCTTACGGCATTTCGAGTGCCGCGCACTAGACCAGCCTATGCGACCCCTCCGAATGCTGGGCAAGACTAATGCCCAGCTGCAATGTCGGCCAGACGGCCCCCGAATCGTCAGTCCGCAAGATCCGGTTCTGTCGGTTCCCCCAGGCCCGTTAGGGCCGGCCGGGGGAAAGGGACCCAGCGCCGCCAGGCGTTGGGTAAGGGGGCCGGTGGAGCGTCACAGACAGCACCATCCCTATGGACAGACCCGGAAGATTGCCTGCTCGGAGA
>JAOUMT010000114.1 GCA_029881355.1 Acidimicrobiia bacterium
TAGCCCGATCTTCGTGCAGTTTGTGATCGGTACGCTCGGCGGCATTGGTGCCGACGTTGAGAACGTCTTTCATATGAAGGAGGTTGCGGTTCGCCTCTTTGGGGACGACATCGAGTGGGGCGTACTTGGCGGCGGACGCGCCCAGTTCGATCTCATCACTACTTCGGCCACGCTCGGAGGCAACGTGCGGGTCGGCATGGAGGACTCGATCTACCTAAGGAAGGGCAAACTGGCTGAGTCCAATGCCGAGCAAGTCGAAAAGATCGTGCGGATCCTCGACGAACTCTCCCGACAGGTCCTGTCCCCGGACGAAACGCGAGAGATTCTCGGCCTCAAAGGCTCGAACCAGGTCAACTTCTAGTGGAGCAGCGGGTACTGGACGGCCCCATCGGAGTGGTCGGTGGTGGAGTCATTGGCTCTGGTTGGGCAGCGCGTGCCCTGGGACGCGGCTACGAGGTGGTCGCTTTCGACCCCGCCCCGGGAGCCGAAGAGCGGATGGCATCGGCAGTTGAACGGGCCTGGCCAGCCTTACGCAAGCTCGGTTTGTACCCGGACGCAGACCCAACCGCAATCAAGTTTGTCGACTCACCAGAGGCAGTGGGGGCCAACACCGCCTTCGTGCAGGAAGCGGTCCCTGAGAACCTGGATCTCAAACGCCGCATCCTCGGACAAATCGATGCCGCCGCCCCGCCGACGACCGTCATAGCCTCGTCGACATCGGGCCTTCTTCCGACCGAACTCCAGCGCGACCTTCGCCATCCCGATCGACTGGTCGTCGGTCATCCGTTCAACCCGGTGTACATCCTCCCCCTCGTCGAGACCGTCGGGGGGCAGGCAACCTCGCAAAGGTCGCTGGAAACCGCTGAGGCCCTGTATCGCGATCTCGACATGTTTCCTCTCCGGGTGCGCAACGAAATCGACGGCTTCTTATCCGATCGACTTCAAGAAGCGATGTGGCGAGAAATCCTGCACCTGGTTGCCGACGGGGTGGCCACCACTGGTGAACTCGACGACGCCATCATCTACGGCCCCGGCCTGAGGTGGGCCTTGATGGGGACCAATCTGACCTTCCATCTAGCCGGCGGCGAACAGGGAATGCGCCACATGCTCAAACAGTTCGGACCCGCGCTCGAATGGCCGTGGACGAAGCTGGTCGCTCCCCCGCTAACCGACGATCTGATCGACCGCATGGTGGCCGGCACCCGGGATCAAGCGGACGGCCGATCCATCGCCGAGCTGGAAACAGTCCGAGACAACGCCCTCGTCGCCGTCATGTACGCACTCAGGGAGTCCCGGCTGGCATCGGGCGAGATAATCAACCGTCGGGAAGGACGCTCGGTCGACCAGGGAGCCCCGGTTCGATGGAAATCCGGCGCCGTCGTCGAATGCCCCCTGGCGCTCTACCGTTGTCGGGTCCTCCCCGACTGGGTCGACTACAACAACCATATGACCGAGTCGGCCTACCTGCTCGCTTTCGGTTGGGCGAGCGACGCCTTCTTCCGGTACATCGGAATCGATGAAACGTACCGCTCAAATGGCCACTCGTTCTACACGGTCGAGAGCCATCTCGTGTATCAGCAGGAAGTTTCGACAGGCGAGCCGTTGCACTTCACGACTCAGTTGCTCGGACATGATCACAAACGCCTCCACATCTTTCACTCGATGTTTCATGCCGGGACCGGTGAGCTGTTGTGCACGAACGAACAGATCCTCGTCCACGTCGACATGTCATTGGGCAAAAGCTGTCCAACCCTGGCCGGCCCGAAATCGGTACTCGACGAGATCAAATCTTCCCACGGCCCGGCAGCGCGACCCGACCGCGCCGTCATGACAATCACTCACCACCAGGAAACAAGATGAACTTTGACCCCACCGACGAACAGAAAATGATTGTGGAAACGGTCGATTCGTTCGTAGCCAAAGAGTTGGCTCCCTATGAGGACGAGGTCGAGCGAACCGGCCAGGTTCGGCCCGAGTTGGCCAGCCAGATCAAAGACCGAGCACTGGCCGCCGGCCTTTATGCGGCGAATATGCCAGAAGAACTTGGCGGTGGAGGCCTCGACGACCTAACCCTGGCCATGGTGGAACGAGCTCTTGGTCGCACTGGCTATGCGCTGCAAATGATCGTCGCTCGACCTTCGAACATTCTGCGAGCGTGTACCGGCGACCAGATTGATAGATACCTGATGCCGACTATCAGAGGCGAAAAGGTCGAATGTCTAGCCATGTCAGAACCCGATGCCGGATCCGACGTTCGCGGTATGAAGTGTCGAGCGGTCGCCGACGGCGACGAATTCGTCATCACCGGGACCAAACACTTCATCAGCCATGCCGACGTCTCCGACTTCGTCATACTGTTTGCGGCCACCGGCGAAGAAGAAACCGATCGCGGACCTCGCAAACGAATCACGTCGTTTCTCGTTGACGTGGGCACACCTGGATTCGAAGTAGCCAAGGGCTACAACTCTGTCTCACACCGCGGCTATCACAACTCGGTGCTGAACTTTGATGGCTGCCGGGTACCGGCGAGCAACGTACTTGGCGAAGTGCACCACGGTTTCGATGTCGCCAACGAATGGCTCGGCGCGACCCGTCTGCAAGTAGCCGCCACATCGCTGGGTCGGGCCGACCGCGCCATCGAGGTCGCTACCCAATGGGCGGCGACCCGCACTCAGTTCGGGCAGCAGATCGGCAAGTTCCAGGGCGTCTCGTTCAAGCTGGCCGACATGGCCACACGCCGCGACGCCGCCGAACTGTTGACCTATCGAGCCGCCTGGAAATCGTCCCAGGGCACCATGACCGATTCCGATGCTGCCATGGCCAAGCTGGTGGCGACCGAGATGCTGGCCTTCGTCACTGACGAGGCAATCCAGGTGCTCGGAGGGATGGGATTGATGGACGAACTACCGCTCGAGCGAATGTGGCGCGATGCGCGCGTAGAGCGCATTTGGGACGGAACCTCAGAAATCCAACGGCACATTATCTCCCGGGCCATGTTGCGACCCCATGGCGGATGATCGGCTAACTCGCCTCCTGCACCCCCGGTCGATCGCTTTTGTGGGCGGGGCCCGGGCACAGCTCGCCGCCGAGCAAACTCGCAAGTTCGGTTACGAAGGAGACATCTGGTGGGTTCATCCCAACGCCGACTTTCCGACGTTGGCTGACCTTCCCGGCGTTCCCGAAGCAGTATTCGTTGGGGTGGCGGCCCAGCGGGCTATCGACATCGTCGCGGAGGCGAACCGGCTGGGCGTCGCCGGCGCGGTCGTATATGCCGCAGAGTTCGCTGAGGCCGGCGACGCCGGTGCGGATCGTCAGGCACGCCTGTTGGCCGCAGCCGGGGACATGCCCATCATTGGTCCGAATTGCCACGGATTTGTCGACGCCCGTTCTGGAGCAGTGCTGTGGCCCGACATCCACGGTTGTCAAAGAATCAATCGAGGCGTCGGGATCGTCACCCAGTCCGGCAACGTCGCCATCGACCTCACCATGCAGCAGCGTGGACTCCCGATCGCAACCATGATCACGACCGGCAACCAAGCGAACGTTACGATCACCGACTGCCTCGAGGCCCTGATCGACGACCCGACGATCACCGCTATCGGCCTGCACATGGAGGGCCTCCGCGACAGTGTGCGGTTCGGTAACGCGGCGATACGGGCCCATGCGGCCGGAAAGCCGATCGTCGTCCTCAAAACCGGTTCAAGCGTTCAAGGATCGATTATCGCCAACACGCATACGGCGTCTCTTTCTGGACCGGCCGACGCCCACCGGGCACTGTTCAAACGTTATGGCATCACGCAGGTAACCACGCCAGAGGAGCTCATCGGCGCACTGTCATTCTTTCACACGAACGGACGGCTCACCGACAAACAGACCGTTTCCTTCTCCTGTTCGGGCGGCGAAGCCCAACTCATGGCAGATCTGTCGGAAGGTCTGGATGTTCAGTTTCCGGCGTTCGGCACACAAAGTCGTGCGGAACTGGACCGAATTCTCGAAGGTCGGGTTGCGATCGAAAACCCGCTTGACTACCACACCTTTATCTGGGGAGACGGCCCGCGGCTGGAAACCTGTTTCCGAGCAGGCAGCCAAGGCTTCGATATCGCCGTCCTCGTCATCGACTTCCCGGCTCCGGGCTCCGACACCGACTGGTGGCCAACCCTCGACGCGTTCGTTAGCGCGGTGAGGTCCACCCCGTGCGCAGGCGTCGTCACGTCGACAATGTCCGAGAGCCTCCCAAAGGCGGTATGTGAGTATCTGGTCGAACGGGGCGTAACGCCTCTTCCCGGCATGTCGACGTGTCTCCAGATCTTGAGCCGGCTGCAACGCGTTGCTCCCGTCGTCGGACCGATTCACGCAGGACCGCCGGAGGTGACCACGAGTTCACAACTAACCGAAGCGGACGCCAAGTCGCGATTGTCGGCCATCGGCCTTCCCACCCCAAACGGTCGGGTTGCAACCGGAAGCGGAGTGGTCCGCCTTGCGAACGAGATCGGCTATCCAGTTGCCTTGAAAACGCAGAGCGTCAAACACCGAACCGAGGTAGGCGGAGTGGCTATCGGACTGGTCGACGAACCGGCCGTTCAGTTGGCGCTTGACTCAATGGCAAACATCGGCGACGAATTCCTCGTCGAGCAAATGATCGAAGGCACAATCGCCGAGCTTCTGATCGGCATCCAGATCGACCGGCCGGTTGGGTGGACCCTGACCATCGGCGCCGGCGGCGTTCTAACCGAAATCATCGCCGATACGGTGACGATCCTTCTGCCGACGTCCGGCGATGAGATACGCTCCGCCATCAGTTCGCTGGCGATCGACGTCATCCTGAGCGGATACCGGTCCCAGCCACCGGGCGACATTCAGGCGACGGTCGACACGGTCATGCGCTTGGCCGACTTCGCGCTCACCAACCAGGCCGAAATCGAGATCAACCCGCTACTTGTATGCCAAGACGGCGTATGGATCGCTGACGCATTAATGGAGGTTTGGATATGAATGACGGGATAACCACCGAATGGGCTGCCCCGATCATGACCATGACCATCAACCGGGGCAAGGCCAACGCGATCGACGCGGCCACCAGTCGGAAGATGGGTGCGTCATTCGAACGGTTCCGCGACAACCCCGACTACCGGGTGGCGATCGTTACTGGTGCGGGCGATCGCTTCTTCTCAGCCGGTTGGGATCTCAAAGCAGCTGCCGAGGGAGAAGCCTACGAGGCCGACAATGGGCCAGGCGGATTTGGCGGGTTCCCGGAGTTGGCGGACCTACGGAAGCCGGTCATCGTTGCAGTCAACGGTCTCGCCGTCGGCGGCGGGTTCGAAATGGTTCTGGCCGCCGACCTGGTTGTGGCTTCGGACCACGTCGAGTTCATGTTGCCAGAGGCGTTGGCCGGGATCGTGCCGGATGTCGGCCTCATCCGACTTCCCAAGCTCTTACCGAAGGCGCTGGCTACGGAGATACTCATGGGCTCTCGCCGCCTGAGCGCTCATGAAGCGCTGCAGTTCGGCCTGATTAACCGCGTCGTCGGGGCGAATGAACTCATGCATGCCGCCCATGAGTTGGCAGCGGCGGTCATCGCCGCCGCCCCCCTATCGGTTGCAGCCATACTCGAGGCGATGTCTCAGGCTGAGACCACCCGCACACCGGACGCGCTGACCGAGCTCCGGGCGGGCAGCTATCCCCTCTACAAACGGGTGCTCGAGTCGGCCGACGCTGCGGAAGGCATCGCAGCATTCAATGAGAAGCGGGCGCCCCGCTGGCAGGGAAAATAGCCGGCACCGCGCACGACGCTTCAGTGGAAAACCCCACAACCGGTCTAGGAAAACCACCTTCCCGTGCGCCTGGCTACTCCGAGAAAATGGCACTTATTTTTACTATCCCCCCCCTGCAGCGACTATCGTCACGTCGGTGGTGAGGCCTAACAACTAGCTGGAGGCGGACTACGTCTGTAGATGCTGGTCGACCCTCGCCAACTCGCGAAGGATAACGCGGAAGCGAAACTCCGTCGCAAGTACAAAGATCGAAAGGAATCCATTGCTTATGAAGGTCAAAAATTACAGAGGCCTTACGGCTCTTCTGCTGGTTCTTGCGATGATCGCCGCAGCTTGTGGTGGCGGGACGTCAGATGGCGGAACCGAGCCAGAAGCTTGCGCGACCGACGAATTCGGCTGTGTAGAAGTAGCAGCCGGCGACCCAATCAAGATCGGTTCGTTGCTCGTCATCACGGGCGTGAACTCGTCACTAGGTCTCGACAGCCAGTACGGCGTCGAAATGGCACTCGACTACGCGGACGGAACGTTCGACGACACCAATGGTCAGATCAAGGGTCACGATGTCGTCCTCGTTGCTGAAGATGACGGTTGCTCGGCTGAGGGTGGTACCGCAGGTGCCAACAAGCTCGCTGCCGACACGCAGATCGTTGGCGTAATCGGAACCAGCTGTTCATCGGCTGCTCTTGGTACCGCTGACAAGATCCTCGGAGACAAGGGCGTCACGCTGCTGTCCCCGTCGAACACGGCTCCGGCCCTGACCGACGCGGCCATCCGCAACCCGTTCTACTTCCGTACCGCCCACAACGACAAACTGCAGGGCGCCGCTGTGGCCGACTTTGCCTTCACCCAGGAAGGCTTGACGACCGCTGCGACCATTCATGACGGAAGTCCGTACGCTGAAGGCCTGGCCAACGCATTCGCAGAGTCGTTCACGGCCCTTGGCGGAACGGTGACGAGCCAGGACGCCATCCAGGTTGGTGACACCGACTTCTCTGGCGTACTTGCGTCGATCCAGGCCGGGAGCCCGCAGTTGCTGTACTTCCCCATTTTCGTGGGTGAAGGCAGCCTTCTGGTCCAGCAGGCCAAGACGACGTTGGGCGACACAGTGGTGTTGGCCGGTTCGGATGGCCTCTGGTCCGACGACTTCTATGCAGCGGCAGGCGACAGTGTCTTCTTGTCAGGTCCCGACGTCACGGCTTTTGCCGGAGATGCCGCCCTGTACGCAGACATCTTCTTGCCACGGTATGAAGAGAAGTACGGCTCGGAGCCGTTGTCGGCTTTCCACGCTCACTCGTGGGACGCAACCAACATGTTGCTGGCCGCGATCGACAAGGTGGCCATCGAAGATGGTGACACGCTCTACATCCCCCGCACCGCCCTTCGCGACGCGATTGGCGCAACGTCGGGACTTGTAGGCATCACCGGTTCGATCACCTGCAATGCCACCGGTGACTGTCAGCCATCGGCCACCATTGCGGTGTTCGACGTCGTCGGCGGAGCCCGTGCGGAGACCCCGGTCTTCAGCAAGGTGATCTCGCTCGAGGGCTAAGCAGACAAACATCTAGAAGGGAGGGGGCCGTGCGGCCCCCTCCCTGTACACCAAACCATGGGACGGAGAGAACAAATGGTGTTGGCCACATGACGACGAGTTCGACCACGGAGAGCCGCTACCGGCTATTCCTTGAGCGGTTCCCCGTCAGGAAATTTGTTCTCATCCTTCTGGCGATTGTGATCGCATATGGAGCGGCAGCGGGATCGATCGCCACTCTGCAACTCGGCCGGTTCTCGAGCGATGTTTGGATCAACCTGTTCATTTCAGGGGTGGCGCGCGGAAGCGTCTACGCGATCATCGCTCTCGGTTACACACTCGTGTACGGCATCTTGTTCATCATCAACTTCGCCCACGGCGAAGTCTTTATGGCCGGTGCGTTTACTGCCTACTTCGTGGCCATTGGCCTGGACCAGGCCGGCATGCTGGTTTCCAGCCCGATCATCTCGATAGCTTTGCTATTTTTGGTTTCGTCAGTGGTCTCGATGATTGTTGCGATTCTCCTCGAGCGGATCGCCTATCGACCTTTGCGTGGAGCTCCCAGGCTTGTGCCACTGATCACCGCCATCGGTGCCTCCTTGTTCCTCCAGTACACCTTCCGTGGGTTCTACGGCGCCAACGCCCGGGCCTACCCGACCATCCCCGCCATTCAGGGCACGTGGGATATCCTCGGATACGACTTCCAGAAGGTACATGTCATTTCGATCCTCGGCGCGGTGGCTTTGTGGCTCATGCTCTACTGGATCGTCGAACGAACCAGAGTGGGTAGGGCGATGCGGGCGGTTGGAGAAGACCGTGAAATTGCCGCCCTCATGGGAGTCGACGTCGACCGGACCATCGTTTTCACGTTCGCGGTTGGCGGAGCGCTCGCCGGAGCCGCCGGAATCCTCTATGTGTTTCTGTTCAACCAGGCCCACTTTTTCATGGGCTTCTTCCCAGGACTCAAAGCGTTTACGGCAGCCGTGCTTGGGGGCATCGGCTCAATTACCGGAGCCGCCTTAGGGGGCTTGATCCTGGGAATCCTCGAGACGGTCGGACCGAACCTGTTCCTCGACGGAGCAGGGGTTCCCTCGCCGAACCAGCTGATCCCCATTGTGGCATTCGGAATATTGGTGCTCGTGCTCATCTTCTTGCCCGGCGGCTTCCTGGGAGCCCCTGACGACAAGAGCCGCGCATGATGTCGGCACGCACTCGTTCCATACGCCAGGGGCTAATCGCCGGTGCCATCGTCATCTACCTCGGTCTGGTGGGGATGCTCGTGGCCTTCGATGTCCGAGCCATTATTACCGGAGTACTGAACTTCGCCACAGTGCTCATAGCCATCACCTTTGGCGGCTTCGCCTACCTATCGGGCAAACGGGGCAAGGACGGGTCACCCGCCCAGCCAGGACTCGTTGCCGGCGTTACCACCGGTGCAGTGGCGGGCGCCACGGTTGCCGTATTCAGTCTCGTCGTGAACTTCCTCATCGAGACGCTCGGCTGGAACGTACGGAACATGTTCACCAGCATCAGCGACCCCCTGATCGAGTTCTTCTCGTTCGGGCAGTCCGCCATCGTCGGAGCGCTGCTGATGGTCGTGTTCGGGCTGGTCGCCGGTCTGATCGGTGGCTCGCTCCACCTGCTGTCGAACACGTATCGCAAAGTAGTCGTAATGGGCTTCGCTGCGTCGATCTTCGGGGCGCTCGGCGCTCCCCTGTTCAAGGTGATGCTGGACGGCTTGAACATCCCCAACCGGTGGTTGTTCGAACGTGACGGCCTTACTCTGGTCGGCGCGATCATTCTCTTTGTCGTTTTCGGAGCAGCCCGACTCGGATCAGAACGAGTTGGCGGACCCCGACAGGCACTGCTCAAAGTCCCTGGAACCACCGAGAA
>JAOUMT010000115.1 GCA_029881355.1 Acidimicrobiia bacterium
TCCTGACGCAGCGCCCTGAACCCCCCCCCTTCCTCAAGTCGGTCGACGGCAAACGACGTCAGGCTCAGGCCTGCTTCGCTACCACGCACCCGGAGCTGCCGGAGCCAGTCATCAAGCAACTCTTCTGGAGTATCTCCGATCGCCATGACCGCAACGTCGTAGTGTGGCGAAACGGCGTCACCGGCCCCGACGTGGGCGACTACCCCGTAGGCGGCGTTCTCGAAAAGCTCCGCGAGGGTCACTCCGTACGCGATCATGAGATCGTCCGCTGGAAATTCAAAAGCGGCCATCCGGCAATTCTGGTCTACGTAAGGCGGAAATGGACAACTCAGCTGACCTCAAAGTACTGCTGGCCTCCCCTGCCTCGCTCGTAATCGTGGAGACCGACGAAGAAGATCGGTTTATGAACTTGCTGAGGTCGATCGCCTCCGAACTCAAGATTGATGTCTGGCATTGGTCGAGCGCCAGTGGGCTCACCAACAATTCCGGCGCCACGATGTACCAGACGCAGAACCCCCATCAGGCGCTCAACTGGGTGGCCGATGTGCAGCCGGGGGCGGTGTTCGTATTTGCCGACGCCCATCCGATCTTGGGCGACAGCTACGTGGTCAGGAAGATCAAGGAAACTGCGGCTCAGCTGTCTCCGGACCAGACTTTGGTTCTCACCACCCCGGCCGCAGAAGTCCCTCCCGAGCTGGGATCAGTTGCTCACGTATGGGCACTTCGACCTCCCGGCCTGGACGAACTGACCGAGCTGGTACGCCGAACTGCCCACGATCTTGTGGCTCGGAACTTCCCGGTCGCCATCGATGAGGCTTCGCTGCCGTCGCTGGCCGGGACCCTGCGCGGACTGAGTATTAGCCAGGCCGAGCGTCTCATCCAGCAAGCCGCGTTCGCCGACGGGGCATTGGGGAGCAGCGATATCCCCTCCCTGCGCAACGCCAAGGCGGCGCTCTTCACATCAGATGGGATCCTGGAGCTGATGGAAGCCAATGTCGGAACACTCGACACGGTCGGCGGGCTGAACGGCTTGAAACAATGGCTCCGGGTTCGGATCAAGGCTCAAGCGATGCCAGCCGCAAACCTTCCTCCTCCGCGAGGCATCCTGTTGACGGGGGTTCCCGGTTGCGGCAAGTCCTATATCGCCAAGACGCTGGCCAGAACATGGGAACAGCCCCTGGTGCTCCTTGATCCGTCGAGACTGTATTCAAAGTACATCGGTGAATCAGAGTCCCGGCTGGCCAAAGCGCTCACCGCAGTGGACGCCATGTCACCGGCGGTCCTCTGGATCGACGAGATCGAGAAAGGATTCGCCACCGCCGGGAGCGACAGCGACGGGGGGACCAGTCGCCGCCTGCTTGGGACGTTCCTGCGATGGATGCAGGACCGCCCCGATGGCGTATTTGTCGTGGCCACTGCGAACAATGTCAACGGCCTCCCGCCAGAACTCCTCCGCAAGGGTCGTTTTGACGAGATCTTCTTTGTCGACCTGCCGGACGACGAAGCCCGTCGGGACATCTTTGTCCATCACCTGCAGTCGCGTGATCACGTTCCCGATCACTTCGATCTCGGAGAGTTGGTCAAGGCGAGCCCCGGGTATTCGGGAGCTGAAATCGAAGCAGCCATCGTCGGCGCCACGTATCGAGCATTCGCCGATGATGCGCCGCTTGGCACCTCGAACGTGCTTGAAGAACTGGCGGCCACCGTTCCCCTGTCGCGATCGCGGGCCGAAAGTGTCGCAGCCCTACGCGCCTGGGCAACCAGCCGGGCAGTACGGGCCTAACGACAGACGTCTCAATCTGAGCGGTTGATCCGCTAGTGTTTGAAGCCATGAAGCTCAGACCCGCCCTCGCGCAATTCGAAGAGACCACCGAGGGCGACGAGACCCGTGTCAAAGTCATCCTCGCCTGGGGCGAAGAGATGTACGAAGGCACATCGGTCGGATCCGTCGCGACGTCTGCCCGCCCCCGACTCATCGGGGAGGCCACGCTTCGAGCCGTAGAAGCCATCTCCAACGGCAAGCTCCAGCTCGATCTTGCGGCGGTCGCCACGACCGACCTTGGCGCATCGCGAATTGCCATCGCACAGGTCCATTCGGCTGCCGCGCCTGGTGCCCTCGTCGGCAGTGCAGTGATCCATGAGAACTCACCGGAAAAAGCTACGGCTCGGGCGGTTCTCGACGCCATCAACCGGCACCTTGAGACTGCGCTCTAACCCTTCAGCTCAATCGGGCTGATCTCACTGCGATTCGAGGTGAGACCTCAACTCCATTCGAGCGCTTCGGCGCGCTTCGGCCCTGCGCTGATCGCGCAGTTCTTCTTCGGTTTCGGCGAGGATTGGTGGGACCGGGACAGGATGGCCATCGCGGTCAACTGCCACCATGGTCAGGAATGCTCGAGTCGTGAGTTCTCCCTCGCCGGTGCGGGGATTCTCACGGGTGACTTCCACCTCCACCTCCATGGAAGTTGTCCATGCCTGCGTCACGTGCGCCACTATCGACAATACGTCGCCCATGTGCACCGGAGCCAGAAACGACAACGAGTCGACCTGGGCAGTGACCACGCGGCCCCGACAATGACGCATCGAAGCCACCCCGGCCGCCTCGTCGACGAGCTTCATGATCGAGCCACCGTGCACAAAACCTGCCGTATTCCCGTGGTCGACCCCCATCATGAGCGTCATAGTGGTAAGCGAGTCAGCGGGTGGTTTGGGGTGCAATTTCGGGCTCATGCGAGTTCCCGCCTTTCAAATAGAATTTGATATAATAAGACTAAGATTTTCTGAAATAGACCCAGCACTTTAGCCGTTGGAATTGAAACCATGGACTTACAAAAACTCACCAACGCAACCCAACAATCGCTCGTGGCCGCTCGCGAGTTGGCCGACGCCGCCAACCACCAGTACGTCGCGCCCGGTCACCTGGTCCTGGCCCTGCTCGGCCAGACCGACGGCATCGTGTACCCGTTGCTCAGTCGCCTGGAGGTTACTCCCACGGCGCTGCGCAACGCGGTCAACGCGGTCATCGACAAGCTCCCCAAGGTGTACGGCGATACCGAAGCGTCCTTCTCCCCCGATACGATCAAAGTCCTTGAGGTAGCCGATGGGGAACGTAAGGACATGTCGGACGACTACGTCTCGGTAGAGCACGTCATTCTGGCCCTCCTCAAGACCAAAGACCCCGTTGGTGCCACCCTGGCCGAATTCAGTATTACGCGCAAACGTGTCCTCGAAGCCCTCGCGTCATTGCGAGGAAGTCAAAGGGTCACCTCGCAAGATCCGGAGGCAACGCTCAACGTGCTGGAGAAATACGGGCGCGACCTCACCTCGGTCGCCAGAGCCCAAAAGCTCGATCCGGTGATCGGCCGTGACGAAGAAATCCGTCGGGTCATTCAAGTGCTCTCCCGCCGCACGAAGAACAACCCAGTGCTCATCGGTGAACCGGGGGTTGGTAAGACCGCCATTGTGGAAGGGCTGGCCCAACGTATCGCCAACGGCGACGTGCCAGAAGGGCTCAAGAACAAACGAATCGTCGCCATCGACCTCTCGGCGCTGGTCGCCGGCGCCAAATATCGTGGCGAATTCGAGGAACGGCTCAAAGCTGTACTCGACGAAATCAAGAACTCAGAAGGACAGATCATCACGTTCATCGACGAGATGCACACGCTGGTCGGAGCCGGAGCGGCCGAGGGGTCCATGGACGCCTCCAACATGCTCAAGCCGATGCTGGCGCGGGGCGAGTTGCGACTCATCGGGGCAACCACCCTCGACGAGTTCCGCAAATACGTCGAAAAGGACGCCGCACTTGAGCGCCGTTTCCAGCCCGTCATGGTTGAAGCACCGTCGGTCGAAGACACCATCGGCATCCTCCGGGGTCTCAAGGAACGCTACGAGGTCCACCATGGGGTCCGCATCCAGGACTCTGCGCTCGTTGCTGCCGCCGTCTTATCCGATCGGTACATCACCGGCCGGCACCTGCCTGACAAGGCGATCGACCTCGTCGACGAGGCCGGCTCACGGCTTCGGATTGAGATCGACTCAATGCCGGACGAGATCGACGAACTTGAGCGGCGAATCATCCAGCTCGAGATCGAACGAGCCGCGCTCAACAAGGAAACGGATTCCGCCTCGGTGAGCCGGCTCGGAGCCCTCGAAGAGGAACTGGCCAACATCTCTGAGGAGCGTGACCGCCTGACCGCTCACTGGTCTCTGGAGAAAGATGCCATCACGAGAATCCGCTCCCTGGCCCAGTCGATCGAAGAAGCGCGAGCCGGCGCCGAACGAGCCGAACGTTCCGGCGACCTTCAGAAGGCCGCCGAACTCAGATATGGGACACTCCCAGAACTCACTGACCAGCTCGCCGGTGCGCAGGCCAAGCTTGAGGAATTGCAGGCGACGATGCGCATGCTTACCGAAGAAGTCGATGATGAGCATATCGCCGAGGTGGTCAGTCGATGGACCGGAGTCCCGGTGTCACGCCTCATGGAAGGCGAGATTCAGAAACTGGTGCGGCTCGAAGACCATCTCCATCAACGCGTAGTTGGACAGGACCAGGCAGTTCGAGTCGTGGCGGATGCGATCCGGCGCAGTCGGGCCGGACTTTCGGACGCGTCGCGCCCAATCGGCTCGTTCGTGTTCCTGGGTCCTACTGGCGTTGGTAAGACCGAACTGGCTCGGGCGCTCGCCGAATTCTTGTTCGACGACGAGCAGGCCATGGTTCGCATCGACATGTCCGAGTACATGGAAAAACATTCCGTATCCCGACTCATCGGCGCCCCACCCGGATATGTGGGATACGACGAAGGAGGTCAACTAACCGAGGCCGTGCGTCGCCGGCCGTATTCGGTGATCCTGCTCGACGAGATCGAGAAAGCCCATCCCGACGTGTTCAACGTCCTTCTGCAATTGCTCGACGACGGACGCCTCACCGACGGCCACGGCCGAACAGTTGACTTCACCAACGCCGTTTTGATCATGACCTCGAACCTCGGTTCAGAGTTGATCACGCCGGACCTTCCTCAAGAGGTCGTCTCAAGCCGGGTGATGGACGTCGTCCGCAGCCACTTCAGACCGGAGTTTCTGAATCGGGTCGATGACCTGATTGTGTTCCACCGCCTCACCCGAGAACACCTGCGCAAGATCGTGGAGATTCAACTGGGGCTCGTACAAAAGCGGCTGGCCGACCGGGCCATCACCCTTGATATGACCGACGCGGGCCTCGACTGGTTGGCCGACCAGGGCTACGACCCTGCCTACGGTGCCCGGCCACTCAAGCGGCTCATCCAGACCGCCATCGCCAACCCGCTGGCCATCAAGATCCTGGAGGGCGCCTATCCGGAAGGCTCCAAGGTGCAGGTCGACGTCGAAGAAGGCGAATTGGTGATCAGGTAAGCGACCGGTGGCTCGATCAGGGATCGAGCATCTGAAGGAAGTCGGCGCACCGAATCGACTCCTGGTTTTCGCCGATGGCCTCAGCCATCCGTCGGAGGCCGTCGAGGCTCCGCAAGAACCCGGTGTTTGAGGGATGGGTCCACCGAACGTAGCCGGATCCCTTCCAACCATTCTGCCGGAGGGCGTCCAGGCCGCGGTGGTAACCAATCCGAAAGTACGCATACGCTTCGACCTTCGACTGATCGTCTAGCGCTTGGCTCTCCACCAGTTCTCCGAGCGTCGCCCAACTCAAGGGCATCTCGGGGAACTGTCTGACAACTTTGGCGACGGCCGCATGGGTCTGCGGTTGAGCCAGGGCCTTGGTGAGCGCAGCGATCAAATCGGCCGGAGGATCTGGCAAAACGATGTTCGGAGGACCGTCCGCATTGAACGTTACGTTGGACATAAGCCGAGACGATACTCGCACGAACGCGGTCCTGATCAATAGGATGGGGACTAGACACCCGAAAAACCGGGGAACCAGCGCACCATCCGTGCGTCTCCCTGGAAAGAGAGGAACGAAGCATGGATGAGTTCTGGAGACCCTTTTGGACGGTCCTGGCCGTCGCTCTCGTGGTCGGGGAGGTCGCAACAGCCGGGTTTTTTATGCTGCCTTTCGCCATTGGGGCGGGCGTTGCAGCCGTTTTGGCGTGGATCGGACTCGGGGTAGCTGTCCAATGGGCGGCGTTTGTCGCAACCGGGACCATCGCCTTCATGTGGCTGCGGCGATATGCCCAAACAGATGACGTCCACCCGACGGGCGCCAACCGATTCGATGGCGCTACCGCCGTCGTGATTCACGAGATCAACCGGGTCACCGGTACCGGGTCCGTACGGATGGCCGCCGAGGAATGGCGAGCAGTCAGTGACACTGGGGACATCGCTGAAGGAACCGTCGTAGACATCGTAGAAGTCCGGGGGACACGGCTTGTCGTGACTCCCGTCAGGGAAACCAAAAGCGAAGGAGTCTAAATGCCAGATTTTGGCGGGTTCATAATCATCTTTTTGGCGATCGTGGTGTTCTACCTCGTGTTCGCGTCGATCAAGGTGGTCGCCCAGTACGAGAAAGGACTTGTCGAAACCTTCGGCAAGTACCGCAAAACGGTCGATCCGGGATTGAATTTCATCATTCCGTTCGCCCAAACCATCACCCGGGTGGACATGCGTGAGCAGGTCGTCGACGTTGCCCCCCAGGAAGTCATCACCAAGGACAACGTCGCGGTCACGGTGGACGCGGTGGTGTATTACGAGGCAACGGATCCCGTGAAGCTCAAGTACAACGTGGCGAACTTCATCGTGGCGGCCACCAAACTGGCCCAGACGAACCTGAGGAACATTGTCGGTGAACTGCAACTCGACGAGGCCTTGACATCGAGGGAGCTCATCAACACGCAGCTCCGGCAGATCCTCGACGACGCCACGGACAAGTGGGGAACCAGAGTCGTGCGAGTCGAGATCCAACGGATCGAGCCACCACCCGATGTCACCCAGGCCATGCATCGCCAGATGAAAGCCGAGCGCGAGCGCCGTGCCGTCGTGACCGAAGCTGAAGGCGAGAAGACATCGGCCATTCTGCGAGCCGAAGGCGTCAAGCAGCGCGACATTCTGCAGGCCGAAGGTAAGGCCGAAGCGATCAAGCGAGTAGCCGAAGCCGACCGGTACCAGAAGGAAACGGTCGCCGAGGGTGAAGCGAGGGCCATCGAGAACGTCTTCCGGGCGATCCATGAGGGTGATCCGACCAACGACCTCATCGCCATCAAGTATCTCGAGGCGCTTGAAGCGGTCGCCAATGGTACGGCGACAAAGATCTTCATGCCGATGGAGGTTTCAGGAATCCTCGGAAGCATCGGTGCCATCGGCGAACTGTTCAAAGATCAGGGATCCGGGACCGCCGCCACGCCAATGGGTGAACCGGTGGATGTGCCTCCCCCACCGAGCATGAAGAAACCGGGAATGGATACCTAGCCAGCCGACTCAGCTACTCGCCGGGCGTCATCGATGGTGCCCGGCGGGTAGATGAAAATCGAATACTGTCCACATCGATCCGCCGATTCGGCCCATGCCACTGCCCAAACCCCGTCGGCTAGTGGACCGACTGCCCCGGTTACTCCCCGCAGCTCGACTCGTTCAGTCGCCCCCACCCAGTTCGTCGGAGGCAACGCGCCCCGAACGATCACCATCGCAGGCGTACCCGCCGCGCTGGCGAAGACCGTCTGGCTGGTACCCGGCATGGACGTGAACGCGTCGGAATAGTCGGTAGCCACCGTCTGCGATTCTGAGACCGTCGACGGCGGAAACGATACGGTCACACCGGGTTCCTGGCACGGTTCGAGACCCGCCTGCGAGGTGGTTGTCGCCCCGACCGTAGTGGAAGTAGAAGTAGTCGGCGCAACCGTTGTGTCTACCGGCATCGCAGTCGCTCCACATCCGGCCAAACCAATCAGGCATGCGAGTAATCCGAAGCGTATCGTCATGGTTGAAATGGTAGGCGACCGCCGAAGGGTCGCCGCACCCGCAGCCGAAACGGAGTCCGAGATCAATCGCAAAGACCGCGCCAGTCGAGCCTTCGAGGCCATCGAAGACGACCTCCGGTCACTGTCGTCGTGGATGTACGACAACCCGGAGATCGGGTTCGAAGAGTTTGCTACGTCCGACCGGATTGCCTCGTACCTCCGGTCCCACGGCTTGGCGGTCACCAAGCCGGCCTACGGGCTGGAAACCGCTTTTACAGCAACGGTCGGGGCGTCCGGTCCCGAAGTGATCGTCTGCGCGGAGTACGACGCCCTCCCGGGTGTTGGCCATGCTTGCGGCCACAACATCATCGCTGCTTCGGCCGTTGGCGCCGTGTTGGCGCTTGCCGACCTCGCCGATGAACTCGGCGTCCGCGTGACCATTCTCGGGACACCCGCCGAAGAAGCGTACGGCGGCAAGGTCGACCTGCTCAATGCCGGCGCCTTCGCCAACGCCTCGGCGGCGATGATGGTGCATCCTTCGCCGACCGACGTCGTCGACCCGGGGGTCTTGGCGGTACGCCACCTCGATGTGGAATTCCACGGCAAGGACTCCCACGCCGCGTTCGCTCCGCAGCTCGGCATCAACGCACTTGATGCTTTTGTTCAGGCCTACGTGAACGTATCGACGTTGCGCCAGGCCCTGTATACGACCGACAAGATCCACGGGATCATTACGCACGGTGGGGACGCGCCCAACATCATCCCTTCCTACACCAAGTCTGCCTGGTATGTCCGAGCAGCCGACCGGAGCCGGCTAACCGAACTTTCCGCCCGGGTCGAAGCCTGCTTTGCCGCGGCTGCCCTGGCGACCGGATGTACCTGGGAGATGAGCGAACACGGACATCCCTACGACAACCTCGTCTCCAACCCCGAAATGGTCGAGATCTTCAAAGCAAACGCCGCCAGTCTTGGCCGACCGATGCTGCGAGGATCCGACTTTCCGCCAGGAGCCTCAGGCTCTACCGACATGGGCAACGTCAGCCACGTGGTTCCATCAATTCACCCGTTCCTGTCGATCAACTGCGGACCGGTCGTGAACCATCAGCCCGAGTTTGCGGCCCATACGATTTCGGCCGATGGCCACCGGGCGATCCGCGATGGTGCTCTGGCCATGGCAATGACTGTCATCGATCTCGTCGAACAAGAAAAGCTCCCATTGGAGCTCGTCGGATCCGCGCCCTAGCCGGCTACTTCCACAGATCACCGGCAAGATATGCGAATAATCATCGGTCCGCGCCGCGATGTCGGTC
>JAOUMT010000302.1 GCA_029881355.1 Acidimicrobiia bacterium
GCAAATCGAGACCAAGCAGCGGGTAGTTGCCATTCGAAAAGCTATAGGCGATACCTCCCCAGGCGATCACCAGAATGATCGCCAGACGAATGATGCTACGACGCATCGTCGTCCGCGAGGCGTTGAGCAATGGCCCGTCGATCGAATTCGGCCCGACCCTCGGTCAGCCGTAATACGACCGTGTCATCGGTCACCGAGACGACTGTCCCATGCAACCCGGAGGCGGTTCTGACTCGATCGCCGATCTCGACGGCGCGAGCTAGAGCCAGTCGTTCCTGCTGACGCCGTCGCTGCGGACGTACGAACAGGAAGTAGTAGACCACGAACATGCCGCCGAATAACAGGATGGTGCTGAGCCCACCAGAGGATGGGGCAGGCTCAGTTTGGAAAGCCAATAACATTTTTAGACGCTCCGAGTCTTATAAGCGGTTGGCGATAGTAGCCGTCCCATCGACGTCTTCGAAACCGCGACGGGTCAAGTGATCGAGCCGGAATTTGTCGAACGTGCCGGCGGCAATGCTCGCTCTTGCATCAGCCACCACGTCGAGGGTGAACGTGAGGTTGTGAATGGAGAGGAGACGGTGGGCGGTCAGCTCCCCGGTCATGACGAGATGCCGCAAATACGCCCTCGAGTACGTCTGACACGTGAAACAACCGCACCCGGCGTCAATCGGCTCATTGGCCCTGGCGAACTCGGCGCGTTTGATATTGAAATCGCCGTCGCGGGTGAGGGCTTTGCCGTGGCGGGCCAGCCGGGTAGGCAGTACACAGTCAAACATGTCTGCCCCTCTCGCAATGGCTTCGAGGATTCCTTCGGTGTCTCCGAGACCCATGACGTAGCGGGGCTTGTCGCCGGGCAGCTCCGCTACCGCTGCGGCCAGCGCCTCGTTCCGTTCCTCGGGAGGCTCGCCGACCGACAAACCACCAATTCCGAATCCGGGGAACCCGAGTTCGGCCGTACGCCGGGCACTCTCAGCGCGAAGGTCGACGTCCGTGCCTCCTTGCACGATCCCGAACAGGAGCTGATCGTCCCTGACGTGCGCTTCCCGGGCCCGCTCGGCCCAGCGGAGCGTCCGTTCCATGGCATCGCGTACCACGGGTCGAGGCGACGGAAGCCCAACCAGGACGTCGAGGATCATGGCGATATCGGGCCCGAGCCGTTCCTGAACCCGCACCGCATCCTCCGGCGTCAAATCAACATATCGCCCGTCGTACGTTGACTGAAAGCGCACGCCTTGCTCGGTTACCTTCGGTTCCAGCGAGAAGACCTGATAGCCGCCGGAGTCGGTCAAGATCGGCCCGTCCCAACTCATGAACCCGTGCAGCCCTCCCGCGTCCTCGACGATGTCCGCACCTGGGCGCAGCATGAGGTGGTACGTGTTCGAGAGCACGATTCGAGCGCCCGTTTCGCGCAGGTCCCGCACGTCGAGGGCGCGAACGACCGCCCTGGTGCCGACCGGCATGAATGCCGGAGTCTCAACGACGCCGTGCGCAGTTACCAATTCGCCCGTACGGGCGGCGTCGTCGGTTGCGAGAACGGTGAATTGTCCAAGGGTCATGCGGATCTCCTCGAGGCCAGCATCGCGTCACCAAACGACAACATCCGATACCGCTGCCCGATTGCGTGCGCGTAAACGTCGCGCCAGCGTGGCCCCATAAACGCAGAAATCATGGCCAGTAGCGTAGAACCAGGTACGTGGAAGTTCGTAACCAGATCATCGACGACCCGGAACTCGAATCCGGGAGTGATAAAGAGGCTCGTGCGCCCTTCGACCGGACGCAGATCGCCGTCGGCAGCCGCCGACTCCAAACTCCTGACCACGGTGGTGCCGATCGCCACGATTCGTCCGCCGGTCTTTTTGGCGTCGGAGATCGCCTGAACCGTTGCTTCAGGCACCGAATACCATTCCGAGTGCATCTGGTGATCATCGACGGTTTCAACCGAGATCGGTCGGAATGTGTCGAGTCCAACGTGGAGATCGACCGACGCGATCGCAATCGCCGAAGCCATCAGCCGCTCGGCGACGTAGGGCGTGAAATGTAGGCCTGCAGTCGGAGCGGCGGCTGATCCGATCTCGTTGGCGAACATCGTTTGATACCGTTCGGGGTCAGATAGTGACTCGTGAATGTAGGGCGGCAACGGCATGGCGCCTTGATCGGCGATAAGCGCATCGGCGTCGCCCGCGAAACGGATCATGACTTTCCCGTCGACCGGGTCTGACTCGATGGTGACAATCTCGTCCGACACCTGGACCTCAAGGCCCGCTCTGATGCGGCGAGCCGGCTTGACTAGCGCTTCCCAGCAACCATCGCCAAGCGGTTCAAGAACCAGCAGCTCGATGGCCCCTCCGGTGTCTACGCGTCGACCTACCAGTCGAGCGTGCCGGACCCTCGTGTTGTTGACCA
>JAOUMT010000006.1 GCA_029881355.1 Acidimicrobiia bacterium
GGATTCTGCGACCTTTCAGCGTTGTGTCACTCATTACCTCTCCTTTCGGAGGTGGACCCCCCCTTTCGGAGGTGTCTCCTGGTCAACGTCGAAGATTCGTGATCTATTTCACAAATTGCCGGGTTTCTGGTCCCGGGTTCCTCGCTCGTTATCTATTACCCCTTATACGTTGCAGCGAAACGTTTGGTTTCGTATTTGTCGACGGAATCTGGTTTGTTCACCGTTTGTTCACCAAAATACCTTCATCAAAACGCCCCTTGACCCCTCCCCAGGTGGGGTGGTACAGTGCCAACATGAAGGAGCAACACAAGAAGGACTCGCTCAACCGTCTGAAGACCGTGCGGGGTCACGTCGAAAGCGTGATTCGTATGGTTGAGGAAGAACGCTATTGCCCCGATGTCATGAAACAAGTTTCAGCGTTGCAGGGTTCGCTTGAGCGCGTAAACCGGGTACTCCTCCAGAACCATCTCGAAACATGCGTAACCCATGCCATCCAGGAAGGGCGCACGGCCGAGATCGTTGAAGAACTCATGGAAACCATGCGGTACACGGCCGCCGTTACTGGCCCGGCAAACCCAGAGGAATCGATATGACCACTACCACGCTTTCCGTTCCGACCATTTCGTGCGGCCACTGCAAATCATCCATCGAAGGTGCCGTCGCAGGGCTGGCTGGCGTTGACAAGGTCGAGGTCCACATCGAAGCGCGCACCGTCGATCTGTCGTTCGATGACTCGTTACAACTTGACACCATCATCGAAGCGATCGAAGAACAGGGCTACGACGTCGCCGGACCTGCTTGATCCACCACCGACCTGCGGCGGAACCGAACGAGAAGGTAGCCAATGACTAAAGAATTGACGTTCGAAGTTGATGGTATGACATGCGCATCGTGCGCCATGCGGATCGAACGTGTTCTGTCGAAGCGAGAGGACGTTTCGGAAGCCATCGTCAACTACGCCGGAGGCGAGGCGCGCGTATCGCTCGCCGAAGACGTCAACGAAACCGAACTCGTCGCCGCGGTTCAGAAGATCGGCTACGACATGCGAATAGCCACCGATGACCGCCAGTCGCAGACTGAGAAGTACTCGGAAGAGGCCAGCCACCAGTGGAAACGATTTGTCGGGGCGGCGATCCTGACCGTTCCGGCGATGGTTCTAGCGATGGCCAGCATGGGGTCGACGGCCTCTCATGTCGCCCAGTGGGTTTTGGTCACTCCGGTTCAGTTCTATTTCGGGTGGCAGTTCCACGAGGCCGCCGCCAAGCGTCTGAAGGCCGGGGGCGCCAACATGGACACCTTGGTATCGCTCGGCACACTGGCGGCCTACTTCTATTCGGTATGGGCCTTTTTTGCCAATGAGCCGGTTTTCTTCGAAACCGCCGCCGCCATCATCAGCTTCATCCTGCTCGGCAGGTACTTCGAAGCCAGAGCCAAGGGCCGTGCCAGCCAGGCCATCACCAAGCTCCTTGAGCTAGGCGCCAAAGAGGCCACCGTGGTACGGGACGGCGAGACGTTGGTCATTCCGATATCGGATCTGGTGCCTGGCGATCGTATGAAGGTCCTCCCCGGCTCAAAGATCCCTACCGATGGAACGATTGTCGAAGGGTTCTCTTCCATCGATGAGTCCATGCTGACCGGCGAATCGGCACCTGTGGACAAGAGCACCGGCGATTCCGTCTACGGGGCAACCATCAACCAGCAGGGAGCCATCGTCGTCGAGGCAACCAAAGTTGGTACCAAAACTGCCCTCCATCAGATCGTCAAATTGGTCGAAGACGCCCAGGCATCGAAGGCACCCGTGCAAAAACTGGCCGATCGCGTGTCGGGCGTGTTCGTGCCAATCGTCCTCTTACTCAGTCTTCTAACCCTCGTCGCCTGGATCCAGGCCGACGCCGGATCGGTGACCGCCCTTCAGCGCGCCATAGCCGTGGTTATCATCGCCTGCCCATGCGCCCTCGGACTGGCCACTCCGACCGCCATCATGGTCGGTTCCGGTCGTGGAGCAGAACTGGGAATCGTCTTCAAAGGGGCCGATATCTTTGAGCGGGCGCGTGCTGTGGACGTCGTCCTGTTCGACAAGACCGGGACCCTGACCCGGGGAGCCATGACGCTTACCGACTTCCTGACCATTGATGGTCAGGATGATGTGTTCCTCGAACGGGTCGCCGGCGTCGAGTCCGGCTCGGAACACCCGGTCGCCCGAGCGATTCAACTAGGAGTCGAGGAACGAGACCTCACCGCCCGTCCCGCTACCGGGCACCTCGCCATCCCAGGGCGCGGGGTCACCGCGGTCGTCGATGGCCTAACTGTCACCGTCGGCAAAGCCAAGCTCCTCGCCGACGAAGGTCTGCTCATCCCCGATACGCTCCTGGAAGCCATCGAACGTTACGAGTCGAGAGGCCAAACCGCCTTCCTGGCAGGGTGGAGTGGTCAGGCGATGGGCGCCCTGGCGGTAGCTGACTCGATCAGAGAGACATCGATCGCCGCAGTCAAAGGGCTCCAGAAACTTGGTGTTCAGGTAGCGATGATCACAGGCGACAACCACCGGACCGCCATGGCCATCGCCGATCAATTGGGCATCCAGAGGGTCCTGGCTGACGTCATGCCAGGCGAAAAGGCCAACGAGGTGGCTCGCCTTCAGGCCGAAGGACTGCAGGTGGCGTTTGTCGGCGACGGCGTCAACGACGCTCCGGCGCTCACGCAGGCCGACCTCGGCATGGCGGTCGGAACGGGTGTCGATATCGCCATCGAGGCGGGCGACGTGATCCTCATGTCGGGCGATCCGCTCCTGGTTGAAACGTCGTTGGATCTGGCCCGCCAGACGTTCCGCACCATCCAGCAAAACCTGTTCTGGGCGTTCTTCTACAACGTGGCCATGATCCCGCTGGCGGCGTTCGGGTTCCTCGGTCCTATGCTCGCATCGGCCGCCATGGCCTCGTCATCGGTTTCCGTGGTCACGAACAGTCTTCGGTTGAAGCGTTACAAGCGGAATGCATAGAACTAGCTAGCGGCATAGGTACGCTTCGGGGGCATGGCCACCACGCTGCACGACGACCCGTTTGTTTCCGTTGACGAACGAGGTGACGTCGAGATCGACCTCATAGGCGGTCAGGCGGATCCGTTCGGGTTGACCCCGACGAGGCCCCTTTCCCATGACCTATTGCCCAAGAGCCCTTGGTATCAGATCTATTGGCCGACCGTGCCATGGCGCCTCGGCCTGTACCTGCTGGTTGGGGCGGCCAGCGTCGTCACATTAATCACCTTGACGACCGGCTTGACCAGCGAACCAACCTGCGTCGACTGCGACACGGTCCAACGAGTGGGAATCAGTCGATCGCTTTCGACCGACGCACTTGCGATCCAGTTTGCGTCGTGCGGCACCGAAGCGGTGCATCAAGTGACGATCCAATCGGCTAATACCGGGGCGGTCTACTGGCAGGCGACGGCTTCACCGCCCCTGGCGATCGACACGGTTGTCGTCGGCCAACCTACAGCCGCACTGACCGAAACCGTACCGCTGGATGACGGCCTCCCGACGGGCGAGCTTCTGGCGATAGTCGTGGCAGAAACGGAACACGTTCTGTCGTTTACCACCGGCAACGTTTTGGCGAACAAGGTTTACTGGGACGGGCTGTTGTGGTCATCAGACGGGTTCCGCGAAGCAGTGCGCGCGACTGGTGGATGTGCCGCCTGGATCGGGCCTCTCGGCGATTCGACCGGTTCGGCGTTGCAGTGGAGCATCCTGCTGGGAGCGTTAGGTATTGCCGGCCTGGCTGCCGCCCGGCTTGGAAACGAAGAACCGCTTGAGGTGCCTTAGTTCTGACGTCGCTCTCGCGAGCGCGACACAGCAACGGAATGACAAACCGTTCGTGAATGAATATCGCCGGAGCGACAGTCGGAGCTAGCGCTTGCGCTTGTGGCGGTTGGCCTTGATGCGCTTGCGATACTTATGCTTCGACATTTTCTTGCGTCGCTTCTTTACCAGCGAGCCCATCGAAATACCTCAATCGTTACGTCTTTACATGCCAGCAAACGTGGCGGGGCAGTAGCTTGCCTGGTTCCGGGCCAACAAGCAAACTCAGCCAGGCTGACGTACCTTGCCCCCTCCACCCCACGTGGCCGGCTACTACGACCGCAGCCCCTCCGTGGCGATGAGCAGTTCTCGCACATCGCCCTGATCGGCCATGGCTGCCGACATCAAATCGCCAACTTCGCCGGCGTGTTCCGGTTTGGTGAACGCGATGATGGTTGGCCCTGCCCCGCTCCAGGCCGCGTGAGCTGCTCCGCCTCGTCGGGCGGCGGCCATGAGCTCAACGGCCCGCTCGTGCAACGTTGCCCGGGGCTGTTCGTGAAGTTCGTCGCCGGCGGCCAGCCTGAGCGTTGAAGCAGATCCGCTTCGCAGACCTTCGATCAAAGCAACCAGGCGGCCGGCGTTACGGACGACGACCGTCCGGCTGACCTGAGGACTCAAGACTGATCGGGCTTTGGAAGTCGCCAGTTCGTAATTGGGGATCGCCACGATGACGGTCCAGTCGGAATGAATGGGCAACGAGATAGGACGCCCGGCGGCGTCGACCGCTACCAGACCTCCATAGACAGCTGCAGCCGCGTTGTCGCCGTGCCCTTCGAAGTCGGCAACGATCTCAAACACCCGCTCCGGATCGAACGAACCGTCCCGCTCGCTAAACGCCGCGGCGGCACCTGCCGCTCTGGCCGCCGACGAGGAGCCGAGCCCCCGAGCAAGGGGAACGTCGTTGTTCACCGTCAGCTGCATCGGAGACGATTCTCCAACGGCTGCCCGCGCCGCAACCAGTACTGCGTCGGTTTCGCCTTGCGGCAACCGCTCAGCCCCGACGTGTTCCACCGACCAGACCTCGGCAGCCCGCGCCGTAACGTGACAGCGAAGTTCGAGGGCCAATCCCATCATGTCAAAGCCCGGACCCAGATTGCCGGACGAGGCCGGCGCAGAGACTTCAGCCACGGTCGCTCTCCAGTTCCACGAAAATGTTGTTCGCCTCGGGTAGGACCTCGCGGATCGCCGATTCAACCTTGTCGATGACGTCTTCGACATCGTCGTCAGTCAGATCGTCGACGAGATCGACGTCAATGTTGACGAGAATCTGGTCCGGCCCCATGTGCATCGTCAGCAGCCGTCCGACGCTCTCGACCTGGGGAACCGACAAAATCCGCAGCCGCATTGAGGCACGATCCGACCGGCTCGCTGCCTCCCCGATCAGCAACGCCTTGGTTTCGACAGCCAAAACCCAGGCCACCACCCCGAGCAACACTCCAATGGCCAACGAGCCAATGCCGTCCCAGATGGGGTTGCCGGTGAGGACCGACAAACCGATCCCCATAAAGGCCAGCAGAAGACCCAACATGGCGGCCGAGTCTTCGAGGAGCACCACAAGGGTGGACGTATCCTTGGTGACCCGCACGGATCGCCAAACCGAGCGGCTGCCTCGCTCTTTGTTGAAGTGTTTGAGCGCGACCCAGAACACCCCTGCTTCGGTGACGAAGGCGATACCCAACACGATGAAGTTGATGATCGGAGTGGATATTTCTTCTGGATGCCGGATGGCTTCTATCCCGTGACGAATCGCCAGAACCGAACCGCCGACAAACAACATGACCGCCACCATGAACGACCAGAAGTAGATTTCCTTTCCCCGTCCGAACGGGTGAGAAGTCGTGGCAGCTTCTTTGGATCGGCCCATCCCCCACAGCAGCAACGACTGGTTGCCGACGTCGGCGATCGAGTGATATCCCTCTGACAGCATCGCAGCCGATCCCGTCATGATTGCCACGGTTAATTTTGCTACGGCGATCACGCCGTTGCCCGCCAACGCAGCAATTA
The DNA here is from genome assembly GCA_029881355.1 of Acidimicrobiia bacterium. GTDB lineage: Bacteria > Actinomycetota > Acidimicrobiia > Spongiisociales > JAENVV01 > JAENVV01. Next base: position 5,858 of record JAOUMT010000006.1, read on the forward strand.
CCGTCGTCTTCGAGCCATTGGCTGCCACCGCTAGATCTCCAGTTCCCGGGTCTCGTCGTGGCGCACCTCGCCACTTACTGAAGTGAAGTTACCTTGCCACTCCAAGATAATTGCTGATGGCATACCCACCTCGGCCCCTTGATGGATCAACATTGAACCTTGGGATTCACGTGAGTGTCGAAGCGTCGCTGCCAGAGCAACGGCTGCCGAGCCGGTCGCCGGATCCTCAAGGATGCCGTGCCCTGGCGCAAAAAACCGCAGCCGGACCCCCGCATCATCTCGTGCCCAGACGGTCAGCATCTCACCGTACTGGTGAGCTGCAAGCCGGTGCTCGACGGGCTGGTAACGGGCGACGTCGTCCACCGATGCGACTTCGACGACGGTGTACGGCAAAGGCATCGCCACCGAATACGCCGAAACGACCTCCTCGATAGCCAGGCCATCAAGGTCACCGACGGCCAGTGGAGTAGCCGGTGGATTCCCCGACGTGGTGATTCGGGTCGACACGGCATCCGAATCGATGGCAATCGGGCCCACCGCACACATGAGGTGGGTCGGCGAGAAGGGCGAAAGATGATGGAGCACCCAGGCTGCCCCCACAAGTGGATGTCCGGCGAAAGGCAGTTCGGCCGTCGGCGTAAAGATTCGACATGCGGGCGGGTCCGCGGACGCATCCACGAAGACGGTCTCGGAAAAGCTCAAATCAGCTGCGATCGACTGCATCAGGTCACCATCCAAGCCCGTCAAGTCGAGAATCACGCCAAGATGATTTCCCCCCTCATCGCCGCGAGTAAATACTCGCAAGACATAACAGTGCCGCACAACAACCTCCGCAAACACGATACTCTGGCAGCCGCATGGACATTCTCGGAATTGATTCCCTGTTCGCCGAACTGACACTGGGCCTCGGCCTGGCCATGGCCGTCGGCAATGGTTGGGCGATGATCCAGAACGCTCGCGGAAACCGCCCCGAGGGAGCCGAGGGACCCTATCGAGCGGGCCGAGCCTGGTTCTTCATCGGTATCGGAGCGCTTATGGCTGCCTGGGGAGCGCTGACTCTGACGCAAGGTTGAATCCCGCTCGAGGTGTGTCGGCCGGGTATTCGCGACTATCCTGAGCCGCAGCAATCGGCATGTGCGGGTGTAGTTCAATGGTAGAACACGAGCTTCCCAAGCTCGATACGCGGGTTCGATTCCCGTCACCCGCTCCAACACCTGATGGACGTCCACACCAGAACTGTTGGCGCGCTCGCCGCATTCAGCCACTCCGGGTCCCGGGCCAACCTCCCAGAGTTGCGTTGGATCCGACTTATCCGTCGCTCGAACTTGCATAAACCGCCTCGGCGGAGGCGCATAAACCTGGAGATTGCTACCGCTTAGGGGTAGAGTGTCGATGCGGGGGGATTCCGTACGCGTTACCAACAGAACGTTGTGAAGTGGCAGAAACGATAAAGGTAATAGTCGTCGACGACGACGCTGAAGACCTTGAAATGCTTGCAGCCTTCTTGGAGGCAGGCACGAGCGTCCCAATGGAGATCAAAACCGCCCAATCATACGACGCGGCGCTGAGCATGATGCGCAACGGCGATTCTGACGTTGCCCTCATTGATCACCGGCTCGGATCCAAGACCGGCCTCGATCTCATTCGGGCGAGTCGGGCGCAGGGATTTACCGGCGCCCACGTTCTGGTCACCGGATTCGGAAGCGATGCCGTCGACGAGGAGGCCTTGACGGCGGGAGCGGCCGGCTACATTCCCAAAGGCGAACTCGAACCCGAACCATTGGCGAGAATGGTGCGCTATGCCGCCAGCACTGCGCGGGCGAACACAACGGAACCCACCCGGTCAACCTGGACACCCCGCAAGGGCGATCTGGCGCTTCACCTGGCATTGGCCAAAGGGTCAACGGTCCGGGAAGCTGCAGCGGTGGCCGGTATCAGCGAGCGAACCGTCCACCGTCGAATGGATGAGCCTGGATTCCTTGAAGAGGTAGAGCGACTTCGCTCCGAACTACGAGACCGAGCGCTTGATATGGCGGCTCGTGATATCTCCGAGGCCCGGTAGTCAACAGTCTCGCTAGCTGAAATCCCGGCGCATGATGCCGAGCGTGACACCCTCAAGCAGAACTTCTCTTGCCTGTTCGATGTCACGAACCTGGTCGGCAATGACCGTGGACGCGTTTTCCCAGGCCGTTTTTACGATGCCGAGCGTGAATTGCTCGATCGCTTCCGCGTGCCATTCGACAAGTACATATTCATGGCTCAGGTGGAGCTGCCGAAGAATATTGGCAACCGGCGTCAGGCTACTTATGACAAGACACGTCCCATCTCCTTGTCGATGCGCCCGCTCGAGTTTGCGACGGGTCTCGTAGACACCCTCGTCACTGTCGACCGCCCAAACCGTGCGGAACTTTTTGGTCTCACCACCCTTCTTGACCGGTCCCAGGCTTCCATCGGGTAGTACCAAGATTCCGTCCGATTGCGGGTCGAGGAACTTCATGCAGGTCGCCGCGTCGCTGGCGGAGGCAACCCTCGCTCCAACGCTACTGTCGATCCCCTGAGTCAAGGCGGAAAGGTTGCGAATCACCTGAGGGGCGATCGAAGTCATTCGGCTATCGAACGTTCGGAAAAGTCCTGTTCTATTCATCTCAATCTCCCAACTAGTCCCACCGCAGGTGCCAGCGACGTCCGCCGGCTTTGCTCTACGAACTTCAACTCCATGGGGGCTCCCGCTCCCGGGTTCGTGCCAGTCCCCGATTGGCCCGACGCGGACCGCATTTCGCGACCGTCAGCTCGCTTCGGCACGAAAACCGACGAACCGGCCATCGAACCAGCCATCTCTCGTACCAGTTCGGCCGCAGCTTTGCTGATCGTGATCCGACCGGTGTTCGTTCCCAACACCATCAGACTGACCGCTCGGAGAATTGCTCTGCCGGCGTGGCCGGCCAACCACCGGAATAGTCGTACCATCCACGGCCTAGCGGTATCCCCTGGCTTGCATAGAACGCGTCTTGAAACGCCTTGTCATGGTCGATCCCGCTCTCGACCATGAGGTGGTTTGCAAGCCCGTGAACGACAACTTGTGCCACGCCGTCTACCGAGTGCTCGGGGTTGAGCGCTACGGTCGAAAGCCCGACTGGAAATTCACCCTTACGGCCAGGCAGGTCCTCAAATACGACCGTGGGTTCGCCGAGACACTTCTGATAGTTGCTGAACGAGTTTTCAAAGGCGTTGACAGCCGGGACTACTACGGCCATGGCACCGGTCGGAGCGGTGGCTTCTGTTACCAGGGCAGCGTGTGCCTGAGGTGCCATCATTGCCGTGAAGACCACCACGGCCTCAGCAATGACTGCATACGGCATCGTCGCGTCAGTTAGAGATTCAGCGCCAGAATTCGAGCTACCCACCATGTCATTCATATCGGACAAAGTCAGACAGAACTTGACAAACAAGAGCGAAACCAGACTGTGGCGAGCAGAAGCGGCCGTATTGCGCCGGTGATCCTTCGCGTATTTGCGCGTCGGAGCTATGGTTTCGAGTGCAACGACACCCAGCAAGGGAGTGGTGTGAGTATCACCTCGGTGCTCATAATTGACGATTCGCCAACAGATCTGCTGATCTTGTCGGCGTTGCTCGACCTCTGCGGCGGTTATGAGGTGGCCCAGGCGCCGAACGGATCGGCCGCCCTCAAGATGCTGGCGGACCGCCGAGCCGACGTCTGTTTGGTGGATTTCGACATGCCCGGCATGACCGGTCTTGAGTTCACAATCGAGGCAAGAAGTCTACGGCCCGAACAGTGTTGTATCTTGGTCACCGGTGCGCCGCCCGCCGACCTGGCCACCGCCGCCGAACAGGCTGGCGTGCACACGATTGTTTCAAAGGCTTCGCTCAGCCCTCAGCTGCTTGACGCAACGATCCAGGCGGCAATTGGCGCTCGGTTACAATAGGGCGACTGCATCAGCCGCTGAGCAATAAGGATCCGATGACCGCGATCGATCTCAAGGCGTACCGCCAGCTATTCGACGAAATGCCCGTTGCCGCTCTATTGCTCGACGATCAGGGCAATTGCCTGAAAGCCAACGAGGCTGCTTCCGACCTCCTCGGCGAGTCGTTGGCCGACCCAACCTGGAACGTCTTCGAAGCGGATCATGTGCGCGGCGACGAACTCGCCTACCTGGTCGAGTCGCTCAGGAAGTCCGGCTCGGTGGACAGCCACGACGCCATGCTTTACGGTCCCGATGGTGGACGACTCGTCCGGATATCCGGTCATCGGATCTTCAACGACTCCCTCGGTAAACACGTGACCTGGATGGTTCTCGGCGACGTGACAGACCGATCCGCTGCCGCATACCAATTGGCGCAGGTGAACCGCCAACTCGAAGAGAGCAATCGCCAGCTCGACCAGTTTGCATCGATGGCGGCGCACGACCTCAAAGCTCCAGCCCGACGTGTCCGGATGTTCGCCCAGCTGCTCAGCAACGATGCCAACCTCGGGGAACTGGCTCGCGGTTTTGTCGTCCGAATCCTGGCATCGGGCGCTCAGATGGAAGACATCATCGACAGTCTGCTGCAGTTCGCCGGAGTCAGCGAAGAAGCCGGCGACACGCACCTGACCGCCATGAAAGACGTGCTTCAGCAAGCTTGCGCGAGCTGCGCCAAAGAAGTCAAAGAAGCCGGCTACGAGGTACATCTCGAAGGGACCTTCCCAATCGTCACGATGAACCGGGCCGCGGTCGAGCAATTGATCGTCAATCTGGTCCACAATGCTGTCAAGTTCCGTCGACCCGACGTGCCCGGGCAACTAACCATCACCTCCCGCGATGACGAGAGGTCTGGAAATCACGTCCTCACCTTCTCCGACAACGGGGTGGGATTTCCAAACCAGGACAGCGGACACCTCTTCGAGATGCTGTACCGCGCCCACAGCAAGGCGGAGTTCGAAGGGAACGGGATAGGCCTGGCGATATGCCAGCGGATCTGCAAGGGTCACGGCTGGCGGATCCAGGCAGCAAGCCCGAATGAGTTCGGAGCCACCTTCCAAATCACCATTCCCAAAGAGCCAACCACCAGCCGGACGGCGTAGGTCTCGAACAATCGCGAAACCAATCCCGGTCAACTACTATCTCGACTCGTGATTTTCTCCGACCACACAATCAAGGAAGCCCTGGCCGACGGGCGAATCTCGATCGAGCCGTTCGATCCTTCGATGGTGCAGCCTTCCAGCATCGACCTGCGGGTCGATCGCTACTTCCGTGTGTTCCAGAACCACAAGTACCCGCACATCGATCCGCGCACCCGCCAAGAAGACCTGACAACGATTGTCGAAGTATCTGGAGACGACCCGTTCATCTTGCACCCGGGGGAATTCGTGCTTGGTTCCACCCTCGAACGAGTCCGACTCGGCGACGATGTGGTGGCCCGCCTTGAAGGAAAGTCCTCATTGGGCCGACTCGGGCTGCTTATTCATTCCACGGCCGGGTTCGTCGACCCCGGCTTCGATGGTTACCTGACCCTGGAGCTCTCAAATGTGGCGACACTGCCGATCGCCATCTACCCGGGGATGAAGATCGGCCAGATCAGCTTCTATCAGATGACGACGCCAGCCGATCACCCCTACGGCTCGACCGAAGCGGGATCGAAATACCAGGGCCAGCGAGGTCCGACCCCCTCCCGAGTCCACCGGGATTACAAGTAGCTGCAACGGTTGGGACATCGTCGGGGTTCTTATTAGTGAACCATGACAGACCACGACCTGACTAGAACCCTCGCTCACGATGTCGACAGAGCCTTCCCGCGCTTCGTCGAAGCCACCCAAGATCAACTGTACGGCGGTCTGCGCATGCTGGTTGGCCACGAGGCCGAAGACCTGGCCCAGGAGACGTATCTGCGGGCATATCGGGCGCTCCAAAAGTATCCACCTGGCCGAATCCGACAGTTGCAGCTCAGGCCCTGGCTGTGGACGATTGCTCTCAACGCAACCCATAACAGTCGCCGGACGGACGCCCGCCGCCCACTGGTTCTAATCGACCGGTTGCCAGAAGTCGTCAGTAGACAACCCGAACCGGTCGACGAGGCGTTGGTCGCGGCGATGCAGGCTCTCCCTCGGGCCCAGGGTACCGCCGTGGTCCTCCACCATGTTCTCGGTTACAGCTACGCAGAGATCGCTGAGATCGTGGAGCGCCCGGAAGGCACCGTGAGATCCGACGCCTCACGAGGTCTTGCGACACTCCGAAAGAAAGGCTGGGAAGCATGAAACTATCCGAAATACACTATCAAGCCCCCGTCGGACTGAAAGAACAAACGCTCCTGGACACCGGCCTGGCCGATGGCTACGTGGTGTTGGCCTCTCCAATCGGCGCGGTAAACGTCGCGTTCAACACCCTTGGGGTTTCGGCGGTGGCGCCGACTACCGAACCATTTGTAGACGACTTTCGTGCCCGATTCCGGCGCCCGCTTCTTGCCGTCGATCGACTGCCAACGCTGATCGAGTCCGGTGTCCAAATGACATTCGAGACCGGCCGCCTCGACCACATAACGATTGATTGGCGAGGCCAGACGGACTTCCAGCAGGCAGTTCTGAAAGCTGCCGCCTCCATCCCGCCGGGCGAGGTTCGCCCCTACGGGTGGATCGCCCACCAGGTCGGTCGTCCCAACGCCGTACGAGCGGTTGGATCCGCCCTGGGCCAGAACCCGGTACCGATCCTGGTGGCCTGCCACCGGGTGGTTCGCTCGGATGGACATCTCGGAAAATACCGGTTCGGGACGTCGATGAAAGCGGCTTTACTCGAATCAGAAGGCCTCCAGCCGGCTCCGGTCCAGGGAACACTCGTCGGTAGCCCGGCCACGAAGGTCGTTTGCTATCCGTCGTGCGAGGTCGCACGAGGGATCGATCCAGACCAGCGGCGATGGTTCAGGTCCGCCGGCGCGGCAGCTTTGGCCCGATACCGGCCCTGCAATCGCTGCCAACCAGTCCTCTCGTAGCTATAGGTCAACAGCCCTTCGGCTCTCTGGGTTACTTGACCGCAAGGCTGCGTCACCGCTCAGCCGCGCCGCGTGTGCAAGACTCGCCCCGTGGGTGTAAATGTGCGTCAGCTCAAAGCCACAGAGTGGTCAGTGTGGCGAGACCTTCGCCTGAGGGCAGTCCGAGACAGCCCGGACGCCTTTCGTGCGACGTTGGACGAGGAACTCGCCCGCCAGGATTCGGATTGGGCGGACATCATCCGGGCCACGGTCGAGCACCCCCGCGGCACGCTCCTTGTTGCGCAAGACCAGAACGAACCAATTGGGATCCTCTTCGGCCGAATCGATGCCATGGAGACCTACGCAGAAGTGGGGGCCATGTGGGTGGATCCGACAGCCCGTAGTGCCGGAGCGGGAGGTGCGCTGCTCGACACAGCCATCAGATGGGCCGGTGACTACGGTGTCTCGCGACTCGAGTTATGGGTCACGGACGGCAATACTGCCGCCGAGGCACTGTATTCAAGCCGAGGTCTGAGCAGAACCGGTGCGACCGAGTTTCTTCGCGAAGGCTCAACCCGAACCATCACCAAATGGGCTTGCGACGTCGACGAACGATTATGACGCCGAACGCATGCATTGGGGTGTTCCCGGTGGGGGGTTCGGCCACGGTTCAATGTTTCCAGCGGCTGGGGGTGGAACCAAGCCCATGACGGATCCGATCAAACTGCTACGAGTACCCCTCCGGGCCGCCGGGCTGGAACTTATCGCCGGAACCACCGTCCAAAAGTACAACGACGCCGTCCCGCCCGGCTACGAACTGCCGGACCTGGGGCGTCCGAACACGTTGGCGGTCGTGATTGGGAACACTGCAGCGCTCTGGCCAAAGCTAGGTGAAATCTGGGACGACCCGGCGTATCAACCGGATCCGGTGGATCGCTACACGAGCCGGGTGATCCAGGAGGCGGTCAGTCAGGTACCGCTCCGATCCGACATACGTTTCTCGTACGAGGCTGAGCCGCGACGCGTCGCCATCCAACAATTGGCCCACCTGACCGGACTCGCCTGGCTATCGCCATCGCATCTCAGTATCCATCGCGAATTCGGACCGTGGATCGCCTGGCGCGCCGCGGTGGTCTTCGATTGCGATGGGCCAGCGACTTATCCACCCGACCCGCCCTGCGACTGTGCGCTGGGCTGTCTCCCGGCCTTTCAAAAAGCGCTGGAATCGGGAGTACCCCAAGGTAAAGCCGACTTAGGGGACCGGTGGATGGATTGGGTGGCGTTTCGAGATGCCTGTCCGATCGGGCGAGCCCACCGATACTCGGACACCCAGATCCGCTATCACTACACGCACGACCCATCAGCCCGACCACCGGAGCCGGTATGACGACAACAGTGACCATCACCGGGACCGGGACGCCCATCATGCATCCGGGCGTGGCCGGGCCGGGCGTGTTGGTAGTCAGCGACGACGTTGCCATCCAGGTTGACGTCGGTCGCGGCACCACGATGCGGCTCAGCGATCTCGGCTTTCCTCTAACGGACCTCACCGCGGTGCTGGTGACCCACCACCACAGCGATCATCTCGTGGGCCTCGCCGACCTCCTCATGAGTCGTTGGCTGGAAGGAGGGACCGATCCGCTTCCGGTGGTCGCCCCACTGGGGGAAGCAACCCGCATCGCCGAAAGGGTCCTTGACCTGTGGGAAGGCGAGATCGAAATGCGCCGGACCCACACCGGACGGCGAGGAACCGCCTCCCCCAACGTGCGTTCATTCGATCCACAAAGCACTCCATCCGAGGTGTTCCGGGTTGGCCAGGTTCGGGTGTTGGCTGGAGCGGTGGACCATGCCCCGGTCACCCCGGCGGTCGGTTACCGGATCGAAACACCCGACGGGGTGGTGGCCATATCAGGTGATACAACGATTTGTCCGTCGCTTGGCCATCTCGCCAGGGGCGCCGACGTGTTCGTATGTGAGGCGTTTCGGAGGGAAGGTACGACCGACCTGTTATCCGATCCCGACGCGATTGCCGCCTACCACGCCAACTCCGTCGCGGTGGGGAGGCTAGCCGGAGAAGTCGGGGTCAAGACCCTCATGCTTACTCATCTCATCCCGCCGATCGGCGGCTCGTCGGACAAGGGCCTTTTCGAAGCCGACGTACGAGCAGGCGGATTCTCGGGCCAGGTCGTCGTCGCCGACGACCTGGCCCAGCAAATCCTGTGACTGGGTATTAGCCCTTCGACCGCAAGAAGGCGTCTTGAAGCTCCAGACCAAGCTCACCGGTCTGGGGGATGAACTCAAGGTTCTCCAATGCGTCACCGGTTGGGTAAATGGCTGGATCGTCAAGGATCTCTGGCAGGATGAACTCTTCGGAAGCCTGGTTCGGGCTTCCGTAATAGTTCCAGTTCGTCAACTGCGCGCCATTCTCGGCATCGAGAAGGAAATCGATCATGGCTAGTGCCGAGCACGGGTGCTCTACCGTCACCGGGATCGCCAGATTATCCACCCACCGAACTCCGCCCTCCTTGGGGATGATGTAGGCATAGTCGTCCGGATTATCTACCTCCGCGAAGGAGAAAAAGAACCCGCCGGACCATCCGTGTGCGATATCCACCTCGCCGTTCACCAGGTCGTCGCCAAAGTTGACGGAGTCGTACTTGGCGACCCGAGCGTTGGCCTCGGTCAGGACGGCTTCGGCTTCGGCGATGGCATCCAGATTGTTGTCAGCGATGACCTCTTCGAGTGTGTAGCCCAGGTAATGCAACGCCGCCACCATCGCTTCGAGCGGATCGTCGAGCATGGAGATCCGGCCCTCATACTGGTCGGCGACCGCCGGATTGAAGATCAGGTCCCATGACGGGTCAACATCTCCAAGCGTGGCCGTGTTGATGCCGATGCCGGTGGTTCCCCACTGGTACGGAACCGAGTAGTCACTTGTCGGGTCAAACGGCAGGTTCACGAACGCCGGATCGAGATTCCCGAGATTGCTCAGCGCAGACTTGTTGAGCTTCACGAGAAGGCCCTCGGCCAGCATCGTGTCAACCATGTAGTCAGAAGGAACGACCAGGTCATAGGGAGCCGCGCCTGCTTCGACCTGGGCCAACATCTGTTCGTTGGACTCATATTCGGTGTACTCCACGCTGATTCCGCTCTCCGTTTCGAAGGCGGTAATCAGATCAGGGTCGATGTACTCGGCCCAGTTGTAGAAGTTCAGGTCGCCGTCGGTTTCTCCCGGGGCGCAAGCGTCAATGCCGGTTGCCTCAGCCATGGTCGTATCGCTTCCAACGCCCCCCGCAGAGGCGGTTGTGTCCGCCGGATCGGTGCCACCGCATGCGGCGGCGGTCATGGCTAGGACGAGCAGCAAAATTGTCCATCGTTTCATGTTTCCTCCTAGGTTTCTTTTAGTCGTTCATCGGGCAGGATTGCATCCTGCGGGTTGCGCTGTAAAAGAAGCGAGAGGCCGACGAGGGCGATCGAAGCAATGAGCATCAGCGACGAAATCGCGTTGATCTGTGGAGATACCCCGCGACGAATCAAGCCAAATACGTAGATCGGAAGCGTCGTCGATCCGGGTCCGGCAACGAACGACGTAACCACCACGTCGTCGAGCGAAAGGGTCAGCGCCAGCAGCGCCCCGCCCAGGACGCCCGGCATGATGAGCGGAAGCGTTACCCTTCGAAACGTCTGCCACGCTCCCGCATAGAGGTCCCTGGCTGCTTCCTCCAGGCTCTTGTCGATCTGGCCAAGGCGGGCTCTGACCACCACGGCCACGAACGCAATATTGAAGGCCACATGCGAGATCACAATGGTGGTAACCCCGAGCTGCCATCGCGGGCCAACGAGTTCGACGATATCGAACACCCTCGCAAAAAACAGCAACATCATGACCGCCATCGTCACATCAGGAATGATGATGGGCAGATACAACATCCCGTCCAGCCCTCGCCGTCCCCTGAATCGGTACCGATCGATCGCCAGGGCGGCAGCCGTCCCAATGATGGTCGACACGATCGTCGAGATGCCCGAGACGATCAGCGAATTCTTGAGTGCGTCAAGGACTTCCGCATTCCCGAGCACCTCGCCGTACCATCTTGGCGATACCCCGCCCCAAATGCCGACCCGGGCCGAAGCATTGAACGAGAACACGACCAGCACCAAGATCGGTAGATAGAAGAAGGCGTAGACCACCCAGGCGTTGGTGGCCATGAGCCGGTCGATCCACGGGTGTCGGAGCGACTTCATATTTCTTCGGCTCCTGACCGGTTACGGATCATGAGCGCCACGAGCATCACCGCCATAATGACAATGGACAAGGCGGACCCGAGTGGCCGATTTCTAGCCTGTCCGAACTGCGTGACGATATAGGAGCCGAGCAACAAGTCCTTGCCTCCCCCGAGAATCGCCGGGGTCACATAGGCGCCGAAGCTCGGGACAAACACGAGGAGCGAGCCGGCAATGATGCCGCTGCGCGTCAAGGGCAGGGTCACTTTCCGGAAAGCTGTCCAGCCGTCGGCATACAAATCCCTCGCCGCTTCGACCAGTCGCCAATCCAGCCGTTCGATCGCCGCATAGAGCGGCAGAACCATAAACGGAAGGAAGCCATATACGAGGCCAATCAGAATGGCCGCCGGAGTGAACAACAGCCTGAACGGCTCCCTACCCATCGCCTCGGTCAGCGTTCCGAGCGGTCCGTCCGATCCAAGGATGAAGCGCCAGGCATACGTGCGAACCAAAAAGTTCGACCAGAACGGAATCATCACGAGCACCAGCAAGGCGTTGCGGACGGCCGGTCGTCTGGTGGCGATGTAGTAGGCAAATGGATACGCAAAGAGCAGGCACACTGCGGTGGTGATCGTGGCGATCCAAAAGCTTCGCCACACAATCGTGCCAACCAGTGGATCCAACAACTTCACATAGGCGGACGTGCTGAACTCGTCGTATTTGGTGGCTCCGGTCGCCGAACGCCTCGCAAACGACGTTACGAACACAATAAAGAAGGGGACTGCGAAGAACACCACCAGGTAGACATAGGCAGGGAGACCGAGCAAGAACCCCCTCCTCCGTTCAGCCGCTTCTGCAGCCTTTTCCAGCCCGGGTTCGAAGGCAGGCTTCCTCACGCGGTGACCAGGCTTCCTGCAGCAGGGTTCCACCAGACCATGAGTTCGGTGCCAGCGTCAAACGTCGGCAGCCCTGGCCGGTTTTCCTGACGGACGTCCAGGCTCCCGGCCGTGGTTTCAACGTCGTAGAAGTAGGAGTCTCCGTAGTAAACCCGGTGCCGAACCTTGCCGGGAATCCGCACCATGCCATCCGGAACGTCGGCGGCGGCGGACACCAAGTGGAGGCTCTCGGGTCGGAGCGCCAACCAGTGGCTGCCATCCCCAGCGTTGGATGTATCGGCAGGAACGTTTCCTCCGCCGCTCAACCGAACCTCGGTTGGGCTGACTACCGACACTGCCAAGAGACTGATATCACCGATGAAGTCGGCAACGAAGCGCGAGGTCGGCGACTCGTAGATTTCCTTGGGAGTACCGACCTGAAGCAACTCCCCTTTGTCCATGACCCCGATACGGTCGGACATGGTGAGGGCTTCTTCCTGGTCGTGGGTGACATAGATGAACGTAATGCCAACTCGCTCTTGCAACTCTTTCAATTCGATCTGCATCTGCTGTCGCAACTTGAGGTCGAGCGCCCCGAGCGGCTCGTCCAGGAGCAGGACTTCTGGTTCGTTGACAAGAGCCCGGGCCAGCGCCACGCGCTGCTGCATACCGCCTGAGAGCTGGTCTGGCTTGGCATTGGCGCGATGTGACAACTGGACCATGTCCAAAGCCCGCCCGACCCGGGTGGCAATCTCATTGGAATTCACCTTCTTCATCTGCAGGCCAAACCCGACGTTGCGCTCAACGTTCATGTGCGGAAACAGGGCGTAGGACTGGAAGACCGTGTTGATCGGTCGGGCATCGGGCGGTTCGAGCGCCATCTCCTTGCCGTGAATCTGGATGGAGCCACTGGTAGGGAACTCGAAGCCGGCGATGAGACGCAGCGTGGTCGTCTTGCCGCACCCGGAGGGCCCCAGCAAGGAGAAAAACTCGCCGTCGGCAATGGCGAGATCGATACCTTTCAGCGCAACGACCTCGCCAAAATGCTTGGTAACACCGGAAAGTTCCACTGCGGCCTTGGTCATATGGTTTCCTTTTCGAACACGAACTCGCCGGCAATCATCGTCATGGCAACCCCAACGTCGTCGGGGCGGTCCGCCTCGAACGGGTCCGCATCGAGTACCACCAGGTCTGCTTGTTTACCACACTCGACGCTCCCGGACACGTCGTCACGATGATTTACAAACGCCGATCCGGCGGTGAAAGCCATCAGCGCGTCGGCCACTCCGATGCGCTGCTCGGGCAGGAACACCTGGTCGACACCACTGTGTGGATTGCTGCGGTGGACCGCCATGGCGATCTGCGCCATCACGTCCGGCGTTGAAACCGACCAATCGCTTCCCATCGCCAGGGTGGCCCCGGCGTCGAGCAACGATCGCCAGGGGTATTGGTTCGTGGTCCGTTCGGGTCCAATGAAAGGAATCGTGAGTTCCGTCATGGTTTGATCGAGGATGGCCCAAAGCGGCTGAGCGTTGGCTGTCGCTCCGAGGCGTCGAAATCGCCCAACGTCGGACGGGTCAACAATCTGTAGGTGGGCAAGGTGCGGTCGAGTATCCATCCAGCCGTTGGCCTGGCGGGCCGCCTCCACCGCGTCGAGTGCGTTCCGAACCGCCCGATCGCCGAGGGCATGGAAGTGGCACTGCAACCCGGCAGCATCAATTCTGACGACGATCTGCGCAAGTTCCCCGGCAGAGATAAAGTCCAGCCCGGAATTTTCGGTGGCCGCGCCGTCCTGATCGAAGTACGGACCGAGCAGCGCAGCCGTGTGATTCTCGCAGACGCCGTCGAGCATGAGCTTTACGGTGCGGGGGTCGTATCGTCCCACGCCCTCCGTGCTGTACTGCAGGTGCTCGTCGAACTGCTCGATCCCGCGCTCGCGATCCCACCACAGCGCTCCCCGCACGGCCACCTTGAGGTCGTCGGACTCCGCCAACGCCCTATAGGCTTCGTGGAGTGGGCCGGTCACCCAGGCGTCCTGCCAGGCCGTGATCCCTTGCGATATCAAGAATCGTTGCCCTTCGAGTAGCGCGTTACGAACCTCGGTCGGACCCGGTTGTGGAGCGACTCGCTCCATGAGTTCCATGGCGCCTTCGTGCAGGGTCCCCTGCGGCGTCCCGTCGGGCAGCCGCTCAATTCGTCCATCGATCGGGTCGGGGGTGCCGGCGGTGATGCCGGCCATCGCCAATGCAGCCGAACTAGCCCAGCCCGAATGACCGTCTGCCCCACCAAGATATACCGGGCGGTCGGTGATGGCATCCAACAAGGCTGCGGGTGGGTTCCCACCGTCGAACCAGTAGTAGTTCCAGCCGCCGCCCAGCAACCAGCCCTCCCGGAGGCGATTGGCGTGGTCAGCTATCACGATCAGCGCTTCGTCCAGGGTTCGAGCATCCTCGAGGTTGCACTGCATCCTCGCCAGGCCGCCCATCATCGGATGTACGTGGGCGTCCTGGAATCCCGCAGTCAGCAGCCGGCCGTCCAGATCGACCGTGACGGCTGATACGGGGGCGGCTCGACGGACTTCGTCGTCAGAACCGACCGCGACAATCTTTCCTTCGACTACTGCCACCGCTCGCGCCCACGAACGGGCTGCGTTTCCGACGAAAACAGGCCCGTTCCGAAAAATGTAGTTCACGAGTAGTCTGGATTGACCCAGACAATGAGGGCCGCCCAGCCATCGATGTCGGCGGAGTCTATGTAGTTGGCAAGTACCCCCCGGGCCTCGAAACCGTTCTCAAGCTGGAAGCTGAGCGTGCGGTCGTACAGTTCACCCGCCGACACTTTCTTGACGTAGTCGGCGGCCGACATTTCGTGCTTGTGGTCGGCAAACCCCGGAATGTATCCGCCTGCGATGATTCCCCGTCGGTTCCACTCCTTCACCAGGTCTTTTCGTAGCTGGTACAAACGTTTACCGATACCACGCCGCCGATAGGCGGTGTCGACAACGATGTCCGTGCCGTAATACCAGTCGCCTTCCGGGTCGTGGTTCCCACACTGGTGCTCACCCGTGATCTCGGCAATGGTGTGCTGAGGGTGGTCGAAGTCGAAGTCGACAAAGATCCCCCCTGCCTGCCCTACGACACGGTCTCCGTCGTGACAGACAAAGAAGCCTTGCGGAAACGTGCGAGCATAGGCGGCGAGGTCTTCCGCGCTTAAGAGGTCCTCAGGGTCGGCGTGGGGAAACGCGGCCAGCTCCAATGCTGCGCATTGTTCTACCCATCGATCGCTTAGGTTCTCGTAGCGCAGCTCCAAGCGGGCCCCTTCGTCGACGATCGAATAATGGAGGATCGAGTCCATTTCTAGCACGATCCAGTCGTGATCGCCTCAAAAAGCGGCCAATCAGCTCGTCAGGACGCTCTTCAACGAACGAATCAGCGTGTCTTGCCCCGCATCCAGTTGCCGATCGCAGCCCACTGCGACGGCTTGCCCCGTCGCTCCTCGGATCGGTCGGCCGCCTTGGCCATCCACAATCCGGCGTTTATGCCGACGAACCGGAGCGGTTCTGGTTCCCAGCTCTTCCACTCATGCTGGATCCAGGGCAGGGTGACGAGATCCGTTTGGCGCTCCAGAACCAGGTCAGCGAGGGTTTGGCCGGCTAAGTGGGCGGTGTTGACGCCGTCGCCAACGTAACCCCCACCCCAGGCCAGCCCGGCTCGCCGGTCGACACTGACTGACGGTCGCCAATCGCGGGGGGCCCCCAACGCGCCGCCCCAGCGGTGAGTAATCGTGATATCAGCGAGCTGCGGAAAAAGCTCGTGCAATACCCGAACAAGCTCGGCGTGAACCCCGTCGTGAATGTCATTCTTCGGATCGGTAGAGGAACCGAAGTAATACGGGGCGCCTCGCCCGCCAAAAGCAAACCGTCCGTCGGCGGTGCGCTGGCCGTAGATGATGAGATTGCGAAAGTCCCCGAACGTCGGTCGGGTATGCAGCCCGAGTTCATTCCACATGGCTTCCGAAAGCGGCTCGGTGGCCACCATAAGAGAATAGAGCGGCACCATGGTTCGCTTGAGTCCTGGCAGATCGCTGGTGAACCCTTCGGTGGCGCGCACCACCATTGTTGCGGTCACGGCGCCATGACGCGTTTCAACCCGGTTGGATGAAACGTGTTCAACCCCGGAGTCTTCGTAGATGACTGCCCCGCGCCGCTCGCACGCTGACGCCAACCCATGCACCAGCAGCGCCGGCTGGATGGCAGCTCCGTGCGGGTGCCAGGTGCCGCCCAGGATCCCGGTAGCGTTGAGCATCTCGCGGGCTTCGCCGGCCGACAACTGTTTCAGGTCCGCCTCGCCGATCCCGAGATGCCGGGCCTCTTCGATCTCGGCCGCTACCCGGGACATTTGAACTTCGCTGCGCGCAAGCGTCAACACGCCCCCCTTGGCGTAATGGCAATCGATCCCCTCGAGTTCGGTCACCTTGCCCACCTGATCGACCGAGTCGTACAACGCCCGCATGAAGCGAATCGCTTCTGCCGTGCCGTGTTCTTTGGCGAGCGTTCCCACTCCGAGCGGATACTCGGCGTGGCACCATCCGCCGTTGCGTCCCGACGCACCGAAGCCGACATGATGCTTCTCAAGCACTGCGACTCGCAGCGAGGGATTGTGTTCGAGCAGGTAGTAGGCGGTCCACAGGCCCGTAAAACCCGCACCGATGATGGCGACGTCAACCTCGGTGTCACCTCCGAGCGCCGGGCGGGTGACTTTCGCGTCTACCGCATCCCACCAGAACGGAGCTTTTTTGGCTGTTCCAATATCCATCATTGTGTCCCGTCCAGCACTTTGCGTTCGGCCATACCGTTGAGGATTTCCAGCACGACCCGGTTGGCCAGGAATGCCGTCACCTGTCCCGGCCCGTCGTACGGAGGCGATACCTCCACAATGTCCGCCCCCACCACGGGGAGTTCCCTGGCAAGCCGGCGGACTGTGTCGAGCAGTTCTCGTGAAGTGAGGCCGCCCGGCTCGGGCGTCCCGGTTCCCGGCGCCATTCCCGGATCGACTACATCGACATCGACCGAGATGAATATCCCCTTTGAGTCGTCACCGGCGCAGGCGGCCACGGCATCGGCCACAACCGGCCGCAGGCCGCGATCAACGATCTCGGACATCAAAAATACCTTCATGTTTTGTTCTGCCATCCAGGAAACGGTCGGCGGCTCTGGCCAGTATCCCCGCAGGCCGATCTGAACAAAGCGATGGCCGGGAACCGCACCCGACTCGATCAACCGTCGCATGGGAGTGCCATGACCATGGAGCTGGCCGGCGTTTGTCTCACCCGTGTCGGCATGCGCGTCAAAGTGCACGAGACCGAACGACCCGGGCCCATGAACACGAGCCAAACCCGTCCCGTTTCCGTACGTCACCGAGTGATCTCCACCGAGGACGATTGGTATGGCCCCTTTGGCGGCAATCATCTCCACCGCGTCGGCTATCCGTTCGAGTCCCAGCTCCAGGTATCCGGGCGGAACCGGAACATCCCCCACATCAACCACGCGGAATTCATCAAACGGATTGATACCCGTGGGCAGGTGGGGACGGACGGCATCGGCATCGAGGTAGTCGGCCTCCCGAATCGCTTTGGGACCAAACCGAGCCCCTCCACGGTACGTCGCACCCCAATCGATCGGAGCGCCGACAATGACCACGTCGGCTTCCCCATCGGCCAGGCCGGCGAGCTCGACCGACGGAACTCCGGCGAACGTCACGAACTGAGCGAACCGCCAAACCTCATCCACGGGACATCCCCTCGACGGCACCAGCCCGCTCGGCCGCCAGTTGCTCGGCGTCGAATTCAGGGTTTCGCCACACGATCAAGCTTGCCCAACTGTCCACCGCCTGGTCCGTCCAATAGTTCTCAAGCGCACCGAGCGCCTCGAACCCGTTGGCAATCTGCATGGTCAACGTCGGGTCAAAAAGATCGCCGGCGGCTACCCGTTCCACATATTGTGCGGCGGTCATCTCGTGTTTGTGATTGGCAAATCCCGGGATGACACCGCCAGCGACCATTCCGGCTCGGTTCAACCGTTTGATGAGGTCCTTGCGCAGTTCATACAGCTGCCGTCCAATACCGAGACGCTGGTAGTCCTCCGCCACGGCGATGTCGGTGCCGTAGTACCACTCCCCAAATTCCTGGTGGTGATCGGAGCCGAGTGTGCCAACTACTTCGTCGATGTGATGCTGCGGAGCGCTGAAGTCGAAATCGACGAAACAGCCCATGGCGAACGCCACCACCCGATCGCCAGCGTCTCGGTCAACCACTACGAAGCCACCTTCTGGGAACATTTCGCACTGTTTGAGGACGCCCTCGACCGACAAGAGCTCGCCCCGGTCGGCAGTCGGAAAGGCAACAGCTTCTAGCGCGACCAGCGCATCGGCGTGCTCGGGTCGGACTTGTATGTAGTCAAGGTTCACGCTGTCGCCAGGCTAAAGAGCTCGTACTCGTTGTCTTTCGGGAGGCCCCACACGGCCCAGAACTCCTTCGTGCGGGGACGCATGATCGCCGCCCCACAGGACTCGACGTGATAGGGGTCATATCCCACCTGACAAATGGCTTCTTCGTCTCGGGTCACGGCCATCAGCGTCTGTTCGTCGATGTCGCCCTCCGCCAAGAGTTCGGTCGCCTTGGCGAGTCGCTTCTCGGAACTTGCTTGCAGCTGGGCGGGCCGCGGCACTTCGCGATCGGTGGCAATCGGACTCAGCGTGTGATTCGTATGGATCAAAACGTCGTTGGCGGTGACTTCGAAGACCACCGTCGCCGTCGGCATTGCTTCCAGGTTAAAGCCCACACCTTGAGCGTCGAACACCAGATAGTTGTGAGCCCCAGCAAGGTGGGCACCCGTGATTACGTCCATGGCGTCCTTGGCCGAGGTTTGTTCGAGCGCCT
Source organism: Acidimicrobiia bacterium (assembly GCA_029881355.1). Taxonomy (GTDB): domain Bacteria; phylum Actinomycetota; class Acidimicrobiia; order Spongiisociales; family JAENVV01; genus JAENVV01. The sequence continues at coordinate 24,847 of JAOUMT010000006.1, forward strand.
TACGCACGACATGCGGCCAGGTGACCCCGGGCCGACCGTCCGCACCCGTAAGGTTGTTGATCCCTACCGCCACCCCGGCTTCGTTCATGCCAATCTGCCCCACACATCCGGTAGTCGTAAAGACCAGCGCCCGGGGCTTACCGGTAGGCCGAACGTCCGTGAGGATGACAAAAGGCGTGGCTGTGTCATGCATGTCCCACGTCTGACCGAAGTATCCGGCCCCCTGGGCGCGATCGTCGGGCACGATGAAAGCAGTACAGTCGTCTTCGAAAACCTCCGGCGGCAATGGGCCTCCGGTGCTCGCCCGTACCGCGTCGACGAAGTCGGTAAATCCCCCGGCGACCACCATCTCGGCAGGTGACAACCCGGCGGCTTCTCCTATCGCCACCATTTCTTCGGTAAGTTCCGGGCTGAAAGCGTCGTGGAACGGTAAGCACGATTCGGCGATGGTCAGCACCTCTGATCGAGCGAGACGATTACCGCTCCAGAGACCGGACATGACCAAACCGATCCGGTCTTCGGTGTAGTGCCGGATCTCTTCTGCGAAACGTCGACCGTGCGCGGCACCCATCGCCCCGGCCGAACCCGCAAGCTCAATTACGCGAATCGTCACTAGTTACTCCTCAATAGCGGTGCCGCTTCGCCATACTGGCCGATCCGGCACCGTTATGCCGACGATTCGCGCCAAAAGCCGCGCACCCGCAAACGTAATGCTTGAAATACTGGCCCCGATTATCGATATGGTCGATTTCCACTTGATTCTTGCAGGATTCGCTCGGCGATCCGTCCAGTCAACTAAGGTCCGAGCAGATCGTCAAGCCGTTCGGAGAAGCTCGTGTCGCATATCACCCAGGCCGCCGCTGACCACCTGCTCGTGCCCTATCAGGAGTTTGACACAGATCCCAACAACCGACTCGTCATTGAGTACGGCGACGGAGCACACCTGGTTGACACGGAAGGCAACCGGTACCTCGACGCCATCGGCGGTATGTGGTGCACCAACATCGGCCTGGCCCAGGACGAAATGGTCGAAGCGGTATCGGAGCAGATGCGCAAGCTGGCTTATGCCAACCCGTTCGGGGACATGATGGGCGTGCCTGCGGCCGAATTGGCCGCCAAACTGGCTACTCTCACCCCGGCCGGACTCAACCACACGTTCTTCAGCACGGGCGGATCGACCGCCATCGACGCAGCGTATCGCCTTACCCAGTTTTATCACGCCGTGCGGGGTAACCGCGATAAGCGCCACGTCATCTCCCGCACCGACGCTTACCACGGGACCACCTACGCGGCAGTGTCGATCGGGGGCAAGCCAACCGACCACACGAGCTATTTCAATTACATGAGCGACGTTCACCATCTCCAGTCGCCGAACTACTACCGCCATGGCGCCGGACGCACCGAGGCTGAATTCGCCGCCGATCTCGTCGCCGAGTTCGAGGCAAAAGTGGCCGAGCTGGGTGGGCCAGGATCGGTCGGAGCGTTCTTCGCCGAGCCCATCATGGGATCCGGCGGCGTGGTGCTACCACCAGACAACTACCTGCGCCGGATTTGGGAACGGTGCCGCGAATGGGACATCCTCTACGTGTCCGACGAAGTGGTTACGGGCTTCGGTCGACTCGGCGAGTGGTTTGTGTCAGAGAAGATCTTCGGCATCACTCCCGACATCATCACTTCCGCAAAAGGGCTCACCTCCGGTTACGTCCCGTTGGGCGCAACGATCTATTCGGATGCGATCCATGAAGTCATTTCGGAACCCGGCCACGGTCGTTACTTCGGGGTCGGCTACACGTACTCGGGACATCCGGTGTCATGTGCGGCAGCCCTCAAGAACATCGAGATCATCGAGCGACACGGGATCCTTGAGCAGGTCCGCCAGACCGGGCCGTACTTCATGGAGCAATTGGCAAGCCTGTCGGATCTGGCCATCGTCGGCGACGTCCGCGGTTCCCATCTGATGGCGTGCGTCGAGTTCGTAGCCGACAAGGAGACGAAGGCGCCGTTCCCGGCCGCCATCGACATCGGCAAGCTCGTCGCTAGGGAAGCACAGAAACGAGGTCTGATCGTCCGCCCGATCGGCAACCTCAACGTCATGTCGCCCGCGTTGACCATCAGCAAATCCGACCTCGACCAGATCGTCTCCATACTCCGTCAATCCATCATCGCAGCGCAGGCACTAGTCACGTGAAGGTAGGAGTCCAGCTTCCGGAAGTGGAGCGTGAGGTCCGCTGGCCGGAACTCGCTCAAATGTGTCATCTCATCGAGGATGCAGGGTTCGACTCCATCTGGGTAGGTGATCATCTGCTGTACCGCACCGAGGCTCGGGGTCCTCATGGCCCCTGGGAAGCCTGGTCACAAATGGCAGCCGCCGCTGCGATCACCGAACGCGTCGAGATCGGCCCATTGGTGGCCGCAACGTCATTCCATGCTCCGGCCATGCTGGCCAAGAAGGCGTCCACCCTCGACGAAATCTCCCAGGGTCGATTCATCCTTGGATTGGGTGCTGGATGGAACGAGACCGAATATGAAGCGTTCGGCTTCCCGTACGACCGGCGCGCCAGTCGGTTCGAAGCCGCGTTTGACATCATTCGACGACTCCTTGACGGCGAGGAGGTCACCCACCATTCCGAGTTCTATGATGTCGAAAGGTGCGTTCTGCTGCCCCCGGGACCGACCGCCCGGTTGCCGTTGCTCATCGGTTCCGTCGGTCCCCGGGTGCTCGGTATGACCGCCCCGTACATGACCATGTGGAACGCCTGGTATTCCTGGTATGCCAATCGACCAGATGGACTTCCCCCTCTCCTGGAGAACGTCTTCGAGATCCTCGCGGCAGCGGGAAGAGATCCGGCAGATGTGGAAATGACAACGGCGATTCTGATGCAGTTTCCCGGCGGCGAGGGCCGCATGCAAGCAGAGCCGCAGTTCGAGGCGAGTCCATTGACCGGGTCACCGGCTGAGCTGGCCGACTGGCTCCACCAGTGGGATGCGGCCGGAATCAGTCATGTGCAGCTGGTGCTCGACCCGATCACGCTCGATTCGGTCACCCAGGCCGCCCGGGTGCTTGAAGCCTTTCGAGCTCGATGAGTTCAAGCGATCTCCAGAGCCGACCAATCGCTGCCGGCTACCGGCTTTCCGTAGCTCGTCGAGGACTTGTCCAGCTGAAATCCGTGACGTTCGTACAGTCCCAACGCCCCCGTTTTCGAGGCCGAATCGACACCGAGAATCGCGTACTGGTAGCCGGCCGCAGCCACTCGCTCCATCCAGTCGACGATCAGAGCTGAGGCGATCCCCCGGTTGCGGTAACCCCGGCGAGTCCCGATGATGTCAGCCCAAACCTCGGTGCGTCCCTTGTCCTCGAAGTCATGCGGAAAGCATCCAGCCAAGAGGAGCCCGACTACATCGTCGCCGTCCATGACCACACTTGACAGGTCGGCTCGAAACGAATCACCGCCGACGTAGTATCTCCGCCATCGCTCCTCCGTGACGGGTTGGGACCCCCAGTGATCGCGAAACGAGTCGTTGTTCGCCTGTCGAGTCGCCTCCGCCATGGTCGGCTCGTAGGCCACCAGTGCCAGCGCAGGGTCGAGTGCGGCCGCCACGATCGGCTTTGACAGCTCCCGAGTCATCTCAAACCAATGTCTCACCGGTCGATACCCCCGGTCGACAAAGAACGCCACCTGCTCCTGCTGGGTGTCATACAAAGTTTCCCAATGGAACTTCGCGAGATCATCGGGCATCTCCAGCAGACGCTCGGTGGCCCGGGCCTCTCGCCAACTGTGAACAGCCGAACCGATGCCTCGTCCACGATGGTCTGGTCGGACGGCTCCCCATCCCGCCGCCCGCCACAAGGAGGTCGCCGGAGGAATCTGCACAAACGCCACCGCCACCGCCGAGCCGTCGTCGTGGATGGCGATCACCCCGTCCTGAGAAGGATCGTCGTCGGGGTCCGCCAACTCCTGTACCCACTCCTCTTCGACCATCCGATAGCCCCCATCGGCCTCAAAGCAGGCATTCCACAAGTCTGTGCAAAGGGGGGCGTCGCTGCGTTCCAGCGGGCGCCACGCCACCGAATCGATGAGCGGTAGGTGGGAGGACATGAGAGAACGTTAACAAGCCGTGACAACCGGGGTCGAAGGATTTCGATCGCTAGTCTCCCGACCGTGAAACGCTCCTGGCCGCTCTGGGTACTGCTCCTGGTGGTTGTCGCCGCCTGCAGCAGCAACCAGGCATCACCACAAGATGAGACAGACACGGTGGTGATGCGAGACAATGTCTTCGATCAGGACGTCTACGTCGTAGACGTCGGAACTACGGTCACATTCGTCAATGAAGGCCGCAACATTCACAATGCTGTCGATTCGGGCGGGGCGTGGTCCACTGAGGAGAGCTTCGGCGAATTGGCCATGAACGCGGGCGACTCCACGGAGATCACGTTCACCGAACCGGGCGAGTACCTGTTCGTGTGCACGTTCCACTCCGCCAATGGGACCGGTATGGTGGCGACGCTGATTGTTCAGGAACCCGGCGCGGAAACCCCGGTCGAAGCGATCGCACCGGTCGTCACCGACCAGTCGGCGGCAGCTTCCGGAATCACCCGCAACGTTCCAGCCGACTATCCGACCATCCAAGCGGCTGTCGATGCCGCCGGTCCCGGTGACCTCATTCTGATCGCTCCGGGCACGTACCGCGAGGAGGTCGCGGTCACCACCGAGAATCTAGTCATCAGAGGAGAAGACCGTAATACGACCGTGATCGACGGCGAACGAGTCCGCTCGAACGGCATCCTCATCACTGCCGACGGCGTCGCTGTCGAAAACCTCACCGTGATCAATCCGGTCGGCAACGGGGTGTTCTGGACCGGGGTCACCGGCTTCCGGGGTTCCTACCTGACCACGATTTATGCAGGCAACTACGGTATCTACGCCTTCGACTCGTCGGATGGGCTCATCGAGTATTCGCTTGGTTCCGGGGCTCCTGACTCCGGGTTCTACGTTGGTCAGTGCGATCCGTGCAACGCAATCGTCACCAACGTGATTGCCGAATACAACGGCATGGGTTATTCCGGTACCAACGCCTCAACCGAGATGTATCTCATCAATTCGGTCTGGCGCCATAACGGCGCCGGTCTCGTTCCCAATACGCTCGACGGCGAAGAACTGGCCCCGTTCCACGACATCACCATCGTCGGGAACCTCATACACGACAACAGCCGAACGGACGTCCCCTTCAAGAACGCTACGTGGCCGTCGTTCGGTAACGGAATCATCATGGCTGGCGGCAACACGTCGCTCGTGGAGCGAAACCGAGTGGTCAACCACCTGGGGAATGGCATAGTGATATCGCCCAACCTCGATGAGCGTTTCTGGTTCTCAGGTGGCAACATCATCAGAGACAATGTTGTCGAGGGCAGCGGCCGGGCGGATCTGGCGCTCGCCGGCCTCGCCGACGGAGACAACTGTTTTGAAGGCAACACCCATGAGACTTCGCTGCCCGTGGGGCTCGAACTCAGCCAACCCTGCGAAGGGATTCGCTTCCCGGTGCTGTACGAATTAGCCGGGACGTTGGAACCGCTCGGTCGGGTCGCGCAGAACGGCACCGGATCACGGCCAAACGCACCGGTCGGATCCACCCCCCCGCCGGAGCCCCAGGACCAAATGCCGGGCGGGGCCGACGCCGCCGTCCGCCCGGCCGTCGACGTATTCGCCTCGTATCCACTTGATCTGCAGTCGCTGACCGTACCGGAGCTTCCGGATGGCGTTACCGTTACCCAACAGAAAGGGGTCACCGTGTTCGGACTCTCATTGGCAATGGGCGCCTGGTCCATATTTTTCGGGCTCTGGGCATATCTCATGCCGTTCATGCTCTTCGCGGCGCTGCTGGCGATCGGACTCTGGGACCTGACCCGTTCCGACGCGCGATCGAAGGGTGCGACGATCGGTTGGATCCTGGTGCAACTGCTCATCCCCTTCGTTGGAGTGCTCGCCTACTTTCTCTTCGGAAGCTCGCTGCCGAAGTGGCAGCGCTACTCGATTGCCATCGGTGGGCTTGGCTCGTATCTCGTTCTGATCGGAATCGGCGCTCTGGTAGGCGGCATCGTCTGAAGTGTCTGATGCGCCCGACGACCAGCAGGGCCTCACCAGGCGCGATGCCCTTCGATCGGTGGGACTGGGAGGCGCGGCGTTGGGGGCTGGTTTTCTCGGCGGATCGCTCGCTGATCCGGCCAGCGCTTCGACGCGGAACGCCCGGGGTGCCGTTTACGGCTCCGACGCCACCGGTCCTGGCTACACCGGGGCCTTTGATGCCCCAGAGTCGCTGGCGGCGACGGCCCTCGACGAGATAACCATCCCTCCCCTGGCGCAGACCGGGCCACAGAGTATCTCCCTGACAGTCGTTGAACGCCACACCGAAGTCGCCGCCGGGCAGACAGTGGCACAGTGGACGTTCAACGGTTCGGCACCAGGCCCGATTATCCGGGCAACCGAGGGTGATCAGCTGGAGATCAACGTCACCAACCAGACAAACCACCATCACAATCTACATCTACACGGCCGCCATTCCCCATTGATGGACGGATGGGAGCCTATCCCCCCAGGCGGTCAATTCACCTACCGGATCAAGGCAGGACCGGCCGGGTTCCATCCGTATCACTGTCACACCATGCCCCTCGCCCGGCATGTCGCCAAGGGCCTCTACGGGGCCATGATCGTGGATCCGGTCGGCGGACGTCGACCCGCCCATGAGTTCGTCCTGACCCTGTCAGGGTGGGATATCAACGACGACGGACGGAACGAGATCTATGCCTGGAACGGCGTGGCCGGCTTCTTCGCCAAGTATCCGATAAAGGTCCCGGTCGGCGACCTCGTACGGGTTTATGTGGGGAACATGACCGAGTACGACCCGATCGGCTCATTTCATCTTCATGCCCAGACCTTCGATGTCTTTCCAACGGGCACCGGGACCACTCCGTCGGTTCACACGGACACTGTGGTGTTCGGGCAGGGCGAACGAGCCATCCTTGAATTCACGCTGCCAGAACTGGGCCGGTATATGTTTCACCCACATCAGCATCACATGGCCGAGGCGGGAGCGATGGGCTGGTTCGCGGCTATCTAGCCGGCTGCTCTGGCTTGCTTCGCAACACCAAGGACCGCATTCAGTAGTGCGGACTTCTGTTCCTCGATTTCGACTTCGACCAGGTTGCGGATGGGCCTCCACACCATCCCTAGCGCGGAAGCGGCCAGAAGCCGGCTCACCGACGACCGATTGTCGCCCCGAATCGCCCTTCGCATCGCCTGATTGTTCGCCCGCAGACGCTCACCAATGACGGCATGGGAAGTGACGGCCTTGTCCCCATCCACCCAGACGACCACCGGCCGATGGCCGAGGAGCACATCGATGTAGTCAGACAACAGCAATTCCAGTTCGTCAGGAAACCGGGGATGGTGGGGGTAGGCCTCGACGGTTCGTTCTAGGTTGTCGATCAACGGCGAGACGAGTTCGACCAGTAGATCGTCCTTCGACTCGAGGTGGTACCCAAAGGCTGCCTTGCTCATTCCGACTTCGCCCACCAGGTCGGCCACGGATGCCCCGTCGAACCCCTTCTCGGCGAACAGCCGCAGGGCAGCATCGAGGAGTTCGTCACGCCGATTCACGATCTCAGACTACTTGACGATCGTACAGTTCCGACGTAGATTATCTGCTGCTGAACGATCGTCCAGTTAGGTCCGTTCGTCGGTATATCAGTTTCAAATCACCAAGAAGGATTCTCAAGACCATGCAAAAAGCTACCCGTCAGCGCCAGGAGCACCCCGGCATCCCTACTCATAAGCCGGGCAAGGCCTACAAGGGTGCGAACCTCGTCGCTCAGCACGATGCGTCGGCCAAGAAGAATGCCGGTCGGTCGGCGGCTGCCAAGAAGACGACCAAAAAGTAACCAACCGAATCAGGTTGAGATGAGAGCGCCTACCCGGCGCTCTCATTCGTTAACGAGAATCGCTCCGTACACGAACCCGAAGACGCCCATCCGCCAGACGCTCTCCACTGCGAGCGGTCCGTCGGCATAGAGCTCTTCTGGTGGGGCCAGCTTGTCGAGAGAGCGATGCAGATAGCTGTAGGAATCGCGGCTTCCCACCAGCGTCCCGATCGTGGGTAAAACCAACGCTGAGCCGAGTCGGTGTATCCGCGCCAACCACTGGTTCCTGGGTCGACCAAGATCTACGATCGCCGCTTTCCCGCCTGGTCGCAGCACGCGCCCAATTTCGGCCAGGGTCTCGTCAACCGACGTGAGATTACGAAACACGTAGGCCGAGAAAACTGCATCAAATGATCCATCCGGGAACGGCAGGCGTTCGCCGTACCCGACCACTTTCTGGCGGATCGGGCTGATACTCAACATGGCTGCCTCCGGGTCGAGGCCGACCACTTCGAACTCACCAAGCACCGGGAGGGCCGCCCCGGTACCCGATCCCAGGTCGAGCAGCCGACCAGGAGGGAGCTTGGCGATCGCCCGCCTGCGCCAGTTTTGCTCCTGACCGAACGACAAGATCTTGTTGATGAGGTCGTAGGTGCCGGCGATCTCAGTGAACACGCCGTCGGAATTGCGAGGAAGGGTCACTCGATCAGGCGCCGAGTACATCGAACCCGACATACCGACGAATCGCTTCCGGGAGCAGCACGGTTCCGTCAGCTTGCTGATGGTTTTCCATGATCGCCAGGATGGTTCGCCCGACCGCCACAGCCGTCCCGTTAAGTGTATGAATGATGCGGTTGGTTTCGTCGTCCTTCATCCGGATC